>DASQWC010000189.1:0-16493 GCA_035640475.1 Actinomycetota bacterium
CCGCCGAGAAGGGCGACGAACGCGCCGGCCCAGACCCAGAACACGAGCGGGTTGTGATGGACGCGGAAAACGCTTCGACGGCCCTGCACGCCGGCGAGGATCACGTACACGTCGTCGGCCGGTGTCGTCCGGATCGCGATCTCCGACTGCGGCTGCTCCCAGTTGCGGTGGAAGTTCAATTGCGGCCGCAGCGTCCCGACTCTCCGTCCGCCTCGCGATACTTCGAGGACGGCGAGGCTCACGTCCTTGTCGGGCGCGGCGAAATTCTCGGCTCGCACATATCGAAACTCGTTGCCGGCGAACGAGAATCGCTCACCCGGCGAGGCGACGATCTCCGTTTGTGTCCGGCCGACGCTCCCGGCGAAGCCGATCACCATGATCGCCACGCCGAGATGGACGACGTAACCGCCGTAGCGGTGCGGGTTGCGGGCGAACAGCCCGCGAGCCGCGGCGCCCAGCGGCTGCCCGGCGATTCGAGATCGTGCGCGCGCAGCGCGCGCGATCTCGAGCACGCTCGTCGTCGCGAGCAGGATCGCGATCCAGGCGATCCCCGCGAACGTGCCGCGTGCGGTGACGATCAGTGCCGCTGCAGCGAGGACGGTTGCAAACGCCGCCGGCCAAGCCAGGCGTGAGGCAGCCCTGCGCAGCGAGCCGCTTCGCCACGGCACCACAGTTCCGGCCGAAGCGAGCAACAGGAGGATCGCGCCGATCGGCGACATCACGCGATTGAAGAACGGCGGTCCCACGGCGAGCTGCGATCCTCCGAGCGCTTCCGTCGCAAGGGGCAGCACCGTTCCCCAGAGCACGACGACGGCCGCCCCGACGAACACGAGGTTGTTGACGAGGAAGAGCGCTTCCTTGGACATCGGCGAGCCCAGGACGTTGTCGGAGCGGAGGGAAGGAAGCCGCCACACCAGCAGGCCGAGGCCGACCAGCACTTGGATGGACAGGAAGACGAAAAACCACTTCCCGATCGGCGACTCCGCAAACGTGTGCACAGACGACAGCAGGCCCGAGCGGGTGAGGAACGTGCCGAAGGTGGCGAGGGTGGCGGCGAGGGTGATCAGGAAGACGTTCCAGACCTTGAGCATGCCGCGCCGTTCCTGGACCATCGCCGAATGGAGGAACGCAGTTGCCGCGAGCCACGGCATGAACGCGGCATTCTCGACCGGGTCCCACCCCCAGTAGCCGCCCCACCCGAGCTCCGTGTACGCCCACGCACCGCCGATGACGAGCCCGGCCCCCAGCGCGAGCCACGGGACGAGCGTCCACCTGCGAACCAACCGGATCCAATCGGCATCGGCCCGCCGCGTCACTAAAGCGGACACGGCGATCGCGAACGGCACCGTCATGCCGACGAGTCCGGTGTAGAGCAACGGCGGATGGATGATCATCCCGGGCGAATGCAGCAATGGATTCATGCCTCGTCCGTCCGGTGGAATGACGTCGACGCGCGCGAACGGATTCTCGGCGAGCGTCGTGATCGCGAGGAAGAATATCTCGGCCCCCGCGAGCACCGGTATGGCCCACGGGACGAACGCCTCGCGATCCGGACGGCGACGTGCGGCAAACACTGCGGCGATGACGCCGAGGATGAGGCACCAGAGCAAGAGCGAACCGGCCATGCCCGACCACAATGCCGAGAACGTGTACCAGGGCTGCGCCGCGCGCGATGTGTTCATGGCGACGTAGCGGATCGAGAAGTCGCGTGTGAAGAATGCGTACCAGAGGAGGATCGCCGCTCCGCCCACGGCGAGCGCAACGGCAATCAACGCTCGCCGCGCGCTGGTCAGGAGCTCGGGGCGCGCGACGTGCCACGACTTCGTCGTCCGATCGCGCTGCATCGACGCGGGCGCGGCGATGAAGGCGTATACGGCGAAGGCAACTGCGATGCCGAGCAATCCTCGGCCGAGCATCGTCAGGCTCGTCCGAGATGCTCGTCGGCCTTGTCCGCCGGCACGAATTTCGACGAGCACTTCGCGAGCACCCGTGTCGCGAGGAGCGTGCCGTCCGGCTGCAGCCGTCCTTCGGCTACGACGTCCGTGCGCTCTTTCAGCGTGTCGGGGACGTCACCGCGATAGACGACGGGAACGACCTCCCGGCCGTCGGTCACGTCGAAACGCACGAGCGTGCCGCTGCGATGCAGGGTCCCGTCGGCGACTCGCCCACCGATGCGAAGATTTCGTCCCGACGAGTCGGACGAGTGCACTTCTGAGGGCGTCTTGTAGTACGCGATTGCGTTGGGCGACGCAATGGCCCAAACGGCCAATGCGCCGATGCCGGCGACGATCAGCGTGATGCCGGCCGCCCACTTCGCGCGACGCGAACGTGGAGGAGATTCCTGCGCGCTCACGGACACACCCTAGCTTGCCGCCGGCGGAGCTTTCTTCGAGATCTCTTCGACCCGGCGGGCGATGTCGCGCTGGGCTCGTGCGAGCCGGACCAGGTACGCGCCGATCAGGATCCACGAGACAACGAATCCGACGCCGAGCCAGACGACCGTGTCAGGGACCAACGGAGGCCTCCATCGCTTCGACGCGCCGCCGCGCTTGTTCGATCCGAAGCCGCACAACGAGCAGAGCGGCGAACAACAGCGTGAACGCCACCATCGATACCAGCAACGTGAGCAGCATGCTGCCCGGCAGATCGGGTCCTTCCGAGCGCAGGACGGTCGGCGTCGGGTGCTGTGTCCGCCACCAGTACACCGCGGAATGGACGACGGGGATGTCGAGGGCGCCGATCAAGCCGATGACTGCCGACAGCCGCGCACGACGCTCACCCGGCGGCGTCGTGGCGCGGAAGAGGAGGTACCCGGCGTAGATCAGCCAGAGCACGAGCGTGGACGTCAAGCGCGCGTCCCACACCCACCACGTTCCCCATGTGCTGTGGCCCCAGACCGGACCCACGGCGAGGACGAGCGAGATGAAGAGCAGACCGACCTCGGCCGAGGCAACGGCGATGGCGTCCCAGCGCTCCCAGTCGTGTCTGCGGGCAAGCACCATCACGCTCGCGGCGGCGACCGTGATGAACGCGATGTACATCACCCACGCCGTCGGCGCGTGAATGTAGAAGAGGCGCTGTACGTCTCCTTGCACCGCTTCGGTCGGGGCGTAGAAGAACGCGAGCGCGAGCGCGGCGACGACGGCCGCAACCGCAACCATCGGGAGTCGGAGACCGGCGGAAGCCATTTATTCCTCGAGAACGTACTCGAACAGCAGGATGCTCGTCCCCAGCGCGAGCACGTCGAACGCGCCGAGCAGCACGAACCCGGTCGTCGCCGACTCGAGGGGCGCGCCACCCAGGTACAGCGCCAGCAGTCGGACGCACGCGATTGTCTGCGGAACCACGAGGGGGAACAGCAAGATCGGCAGGATGATGTCGCTGGAGCGCGCGGCGCCGGCAACGGCTGCGAAGAGCGTGCCCCATGCCGTCATACCCGCGACGCCGAGAAACGCGACGCCCATCGATGCCGCGATGCCGGACGGCCGACCGCTGAAGAGCGCTGCGGTGAGTGGGACGAGGACGCACACCAAGATGCCGACGACGATCGCGCTCGAAAGCGTCTTTGCCAGGTACAAGGCCGTCGGGTCGATCGGGGATGCACGCAGTGCATCGAGCGTGCCGTCGCGGCGCTCGGACTCGAAGGCGCGGCGAAACTCCAGGACGCTCGCGAAGACGATCGCCGCCCACAGAAACCCGGCGGCGGCGAGCGGCCGAACATCGGATTCCGGCGGGAGCGAGAAGTGCAACGTCACAAGAACCGTCGCCGAGAAGACAACGAGCGTGCCGAGGCGCTCGAGGCTGCGCGCCTCGGTGACGGCGTCCTTCCACAGCAACAGCGCGACACGTTTCATCGAGCGGCCAGATCGCCGTCGACGAGCTCGAAACGGCGACCGGAGGCCACGCCGTCGAGATCGTGCGTCGCCACGACCACGGTCGGGCAACGCGCGAGCACGTCGGTGACCGCGCGCACGCCGTCGGCGTCGAGCCCGGCGAGCGGTTCGTCGGCGATGACGAGCTCGGGACTCGTGCACAAGGCACGCGCAACTGCTGCGCGTTGACGCATCCCCTGCGAGTACTCGGCAACAGGACGACGGTCGCCGGGATCGAGGCCGAGCTCGGCCAGGAGCTCGCCGCCGCGATCAAGAGCATGCGGTGCGCCGTACAACCGCGACCAGAACCTGATGTTCTCGGCCGCCGACATGCGCGCGTACAGTCCCGGTGCATGTCCGATCAGTCCGATGCGGGCGCGCACGTCCGGGTCGCCGGTCGAGCCGCCGAGCACCTCGACCCGGCCGGATGTCGGACGCAGCAGTCCGGTGATCACGCGCAGCAGCGTCGTCTTGCCCGATCCGTTGGCGCCGGTGATCGCGATGTGCTCTCCAGGGTCGACGACGAGGTCGACCCTGGAGAGCACGCGAGTCGAGCCGAACCTCCGCTCGAGCCCATTGATTACGACGGCACTCATTTATTCGGGGGAGCTGCGCCCCCCGGGCCCCCCGCGCGTGGAATGATCTCGGCTCGCATGCTCGCCTCGCTCATTCCACGTAAACCGGTTGCGGAGACGGCGGCTGCTTCGCCCGGTGTCGTCTCCGCACAAACGGGAAGGCGAAGATCGCGACGGCGACGAGCGCCGCCGCGACCAACCCAACCGACCGCAGTGTGTTCGACGCGGGTTTCACCGAAACGATGAAACGCACGGTCTGTTGCGGAGCGAGATTGCTCACCTTGATTCGGGTGTACTGCCGTTCCCGGCCCTCGGGTCCGATCGTGACGATCTCTGCCGGTGTTGGTTTCCCGGGCCGCGCAGCGGTCAGCTCGCCGCCGACGAGCAGCTCGAATCGTTTCGTCGGATGGGTCGCCGTCCTGCGTACCGACAGGCCGTCGCGCGGCATCGGGGAGACGTAGGTGTACGTGATGTCGTGGCGTCCCGGAACGAGCGGAGCGCGCGAGACGATCTCACCGTTGCCGAGGTCCAGCAGCCGCCGATCCAGGCCGGCGCGTGGATCGATCGCATTGCCACCTTCGATGAGCGGAAGCCTGAGCGCTCCGACGTAGGCAAGCTTGGACCGGTTGCGCACTGTGAGCGCATGAACGACCTGCGCGCCCTTCGCGTCGCCGACGACGGCGACGGATTCGACATCGAGACCGATGACGCTCGTGCTCCGGGTGGGCGGCGCGACGACCACGACGACCGGGTTCTGCGGCGTTGTTCCGAAGCGCAAGACCTCCGACGGAAACGTCACGTCTTGGAAGCGAACGTCGGCGGCGTAGGGTGTGCCCGGCGTCACGTCGACGTCCTCGAACGAAAAGCGACCGGAGCGATCGGTCGTCGTCCGGCGTTTCGCGTCCTCGTCGGAGAAGAGTGGAACGAGATCGACGCGCAGCCCGGACACATCTGTGCCCGGCGCTGCGCGTACAACGCCGTTGACCTCATCCGACGAGCGGGGGTCGCTCGAGCGCACCGGCGAAAGCGTCACGCGCGGCTCGTCATGTCCTTGAACAGGGTCCTCGGATGAGGTGCTGAGCGTCGGGACGGCAAACGCGAACGCGATCACGCCGGCGCCGAGAAAGATTGCTGCGCCGGCGACGACGCGAGGCATCGACCCGAAGCGGGAGCCGGTCAAGCGCAGGGCGCCCGACGCCGCGAGCGCGACGCCGCTACAGAGAAGCGCGACAACGATGATTCCTTGCTGCAGGCTATACTCCGCGCGGTCGAGGGCAGCGCTTTAGCTCACACGGTACTCCGGGAGAAACATGGTCGAAGCGCGGGCCGGCGCCACCTACCAGGTCGAGCCGGATTTTGCGGCGCGACAGTCGATTCTCTGGGCCATTGCATGGCTCGTGGGCGGCGTGACCGTCACGCTCGTCGTCCAGGTCCTTCTGCTCAAGCCGGACGTGCTCGGTGTCTTGCCCTTCCTCCAGTACGGCCGGCTGCGCGGTGTTGCGGAGACGACGATCGTCTTTGGGTGGCTCGGCACCGTCGGTTTCGCCGCGCTGTACGCACTGCTTCCTCGCGTTGCCGAGGTGCAGTTGCACAACGAGGTACTCGGTTCCGCGACGACGCTTACGTGGAGCGTCATCCTGACCGGCGGCATCCTCGCCGTGGCGCTCGGACTCAATCAGGGCCGACTCCTCGGCGAGCTTCCGGCGGGGGCCGATCTCGGCATGCTCCTCATGCTGATCTTCGTTCTGTACAACGCCGGCGTCACCGCGGTTCGCCGCCGTGAGCGAACGCTGTACGTGTCTGCCTGGTACCTGCTCGCGGCCGCCTTGCTCGCGCCGATCGTGTTCGTCGTCGGTAACCTGCCGGCCTTTTCGGGCATCACCGACTCGATCGTCTCGGGTTTCTATCTGAACGGCATCGAGATGCTGTGGTTGCTTCCGGTCTCGCTTGCGATCGCGTATTACGTCGTTCCCGTGGAGACGGGCAACCCGCTGCATTCGTCGTCCCTTTCTCGCGCCGGCTTCTGGAGTCTCGTATTTGCCGGCGGCTGGGCGGGCCAGCGGTTCTTCATCAAGGGGCCCGGCCCGGACTACCTCGAATCGATCGCGGTCGGCATGACGGCCGTTCTGCTCGTCCCCGTGCTGTCTGCGGCGACGAATCTTCTTGCGACCGGTCGCACTCGATGGGGTCTGGTTGCGCAGTCGTTCGGCCTTCGCTTCGCTGTGACGGCGATCGGGTTGCTCATCGCCTGGATCGTTCTCGTCGTGCTCGGGACGATTCCTTCGATCTCTCGGTTCGTCGGGCTGACGGCCTGGCAGGCGGGCGTTCGTCACCTCGCGCTCTTCGGCGTCTTCTCGTCGTTCGGATTCGCCTTCATCTATCACGCCTATCCACTGCTGGTCGGACGCGATTGGTACTCGCGGTCGGCTGCCGCCTTCCATTTCTGGGCGACGGAGATCGGCGTGGTCACCGGCACCGTCTTGCTCATGGCGACCGGGGTGGGAGAAGCCGCGCTTCGTATCGGCGGCGGAACCGTCGGTCCGCCCGACGTGTCCGTTGTCCTTCGCCTCCTCACGGCGGCTTCCTTCGCCGTCGTTGTTGTTGCGCAGTTCGTCCTCGCGTACAACACATTCCGCACGTCTCGCGCCGGTCCGTTCGTCGCCGGCGTGTCCGCGCGCGGCGCCGCCGTCGGGAGCTCTTCGTGAAGCGGCTCCGCGTCGACCGGCGGCTCGGCTTGCTGCTGGGCGGGATTCTCCTCGCGAGCTTTGTCGCACTCGGCTCGTCGGTAGCGCTGCCGTCGGCGGATCCCGACCTCCAGGGCGAAGCAAAGGAAATGTCACGCCTCGAAGTCCGCGGCATGAAGGTCTACCGAAACGAGGGCTGTTGGTACTGCCATACGCAGTACCTGCGGTCGAGCTCGGCCGACGCGAAGCTCGGTGACCCGCTCGATCCCGCGGCCTACGCGGGAGCGTCGCCGGTGATGCTCGGACACGAGCGCATCGGTCCGGATCTGACGCAGGGTCTCAGCTTCAAGGACGAGCAGTCGCTCATCGACTACCTGAGCGACCCGGGCGGCGCCGCCTATCGGACGTCGATGCCGTCGTACCGCTACCTGGGCGAGGACGACTTGCGGGCGCTCGCGGCGTACCTCTTGTCGCTGCGTTGAGCTTTCAGGACACGATCCTTCAGCTCGGTTTGGTCATGATCGCAGTGGGTGCCGCGATCGCCGTTCTCGTGATCTTTCCGAGGATCGGACCGTGGCGGACGACGCCCGTCGTCGAGCCGAAGCTCGAACCCGAACCGGAACCCGAGCCGGTGGCGGAAGAGGAGCCGCCCAAAGCCGAATCGGAGCCGGAAAAGGTGATCGAGCGCACGGCAAAGCGAAAGGCGGCACGCCCGCGCAAGAAGGCGTCGTCGTCGCCGCGGAAAGCAGCGCGGTAGAGGATGAACACGCGCTGCTCCGGGACAATCACGGCTTCCTGGCGTCCGCCGACGGATCTGCCCGAGTAGACGAAGCGCTCGGCAGCGCTCCCGTCGATAACGATGTGCTCTTGCTTCGGTGTGATCCTCTGCTCGCGCAAGTAGGCGAGAAACGCCTTCGTCGTCTGGGAGCTCTCGGTATAGATGTCGAACACCGCAGTTGCCGTGCCGGGTTTCGTTCCGGTCGGCTCACCGATCGAGCCGTCGGTGAGCTTGAGATTGTTCGGCTCCCGGTCCGAGACCTGCCAGCCCTTGGGAACCTTCATCGAAAGCGGACCGATCGACGTCGTGGAATCGCCGCAGGCAGCGAGGGCGAAGATGGCGCACCCGGCGAGGGCAGCCTTGATCAATCCCATCGGAACGTCGCGATGGCCAGTCCGCCGCCGACCAGAGCCCACACTGCAAGTGTGACGACGTCGGCGACGGCTATCGCCGAGGACTGGATCGACGATCGCAGCGCCGACACGAGCGGCTCGGCCGGAAGGATTGATGTGAAGGCCCGGAGACCTTCCGGCAGCTCCGACAGGGGGACGACGATCCCGCCGAGAAGAAGGAACACCAAAAACAGCCCGTTGGCCAGGGCGAGGTTCATCTCGGCCTTCAGCCGTCCGGCGAGCAGGAACCCGATTCCGGCAAACGTGACGGCACCCAGCGCGACGACGGCGAGCGTCTGTGCGAGTGAGGACGGCAGCCGCCAGCCGAGTCCGAGCGCCATCCCGGCGACGGCGAGCATCTGCAGAAGGACGACGAACGCGACCGAGATGGCCTTGGCTGCGAACAAGCCGCCGCGACCGAGCGGCGTCGTCCCCAGCCTGCGCAGCACACCCGCCTGACGCTCGAATCCCGTCGCGATGCCGAGGCTCGTCATCGCACTCGAGATGACGGAGAGCGCCAGCACGCCGGGAACGAGGAAGTCGATCGCTCGTCGGTGTCCGTGCGGCAGGACATCGACCACGGTGAAGAACACCAAGATCCCGACCGGAATACCGGCGATCACAAGAAGACTCTCGCCGCGCCGGAGCGTGAGCGTCACCTCGGTGCGCGTCTGAGCAACGACTCGGCGGATCACTGCGTGATCTCCATGTACAGGTCCTCGAGCGAGCGCGGCCCGACCTCGAGGCGTCGCAGGAGCACGCCGCGCGCCGACAGCCACGTCGAGATCGCAGCGATCAGCTCCGGCGTCGGCTCCCGTCCGGGAATCCGGTACGCGTCGCGCCGGGTCGCCTGAACGTCGACGCCGAGCGTTTCGCGGAGCTCTTGTTCGTCGATCGGCGAGGCAACCGTGAACTCCACCTCGCGGATGCGGCCGGCCGTCAGCTCGGCCAGCGGGCCGATCGCCGCGAGACGGCCGTGATGAAGAATCGCGACCCGGTCGGCGACGCGTTCGGCTTCGTCGAGCAGATGCGTCGTGAGGACGACCGACGTTCCTCGCGCTCGCAGCTCGCCGATGACGGCCCATGTGGTTGCGCGTCCCTCGAGGTCCATGCCCGCCGTCGGCTCGTCGAGGAATGCGACTTCCGGCCGTCCGATCAGTGCCAGCGCGAGCGAGAGCCTGCGCTTCTCGCCACCCGACAGGCGCCGGTATTGCGTGCGACGAACCTCACCGAGACCGAGCTGCTCGATCAGCGCGCTGGGATCGAGCGGCTCGTCGTAGAAGCTCGCGAAGAGCCGGACGGCTTCGTGCGTCCGAATGCCGGAGTAGAGATCGCCTTCTTGCGGCATGACGCCGACGCGAGCGCGCAGCGCACGGGAGCCGGGGGTGAGGCCGAGAACGCGTGCGGTTCCCGAGTCGGCGCCGCGCAGCCCTTCGATGATCTCGACTGTCGTCGTCTTTCCGGCACCGTTCGGCCCGACGAGCACGAAGACCTCGCCGGGATCGACTGAGAACGACACGTCGTCGACGGCGGCGACGGCTCCGTAGCGCTTCGTGAGGCCGGAAACCTCGATCGAGCTCGCCATCAATCCTTGCGTTGCGCTACCGCATCGGCGAGCTCGTTGAGCGCTTCGGACGCCTCGGTGCCGATCAGGTTCGGATCGAGATGCGACTTCGCTTCTGTGACGAGCGCGGCGACGAGCTCGTTGGTCGCGCGCAGCGCGCCGGTCGACTCGATGATGCCGCGCACTCGGTCGGCGTCCTCCGCCGGAAGGTGGCGATCTCCGACGGCCGCGTCGAGGAACGAGAGCTCCGCCGCGCCGGCCATCGTCTTCGCCTTCGCGAGCAGAACGGTTTGCTTTCCTTCGCGGATGTCGCCGTCACGATCCTTCCCGGTTACCGATGGATCGCCGAAGACTCCGAGCACGTCGTCCCGGAGCTGGAACGCCTCGCCGATCGGCCCACCGTAGGACTCGAGTGCTTGAACGACGCGTGGTTCGGTTCCCGCGCAGAGCGCGCCGATGACAAGCGGGTCGACGACGGAGTAACCGGCAGATTTCAGCGTGCCGATCCGGCGGGCCGTCGCCTCGTCGGCCTCGCCTCGGTGCGCGGAGAGCAAGTCGAGGTATTGGCCCGCGATCGCGCGCGTCCGCATCGTGTCGAAACGCTCTGCTGCGCGCAGCACGACATCGGCGGGAAAGCCCGACGTGAGGAACAGTCGGTCGGCGAGCACGAAACCGAGGAGCCCGGTGAGGATCGCCGCCGACATGCCGAATCGCTCCGGGTCCCCCGAATGCGGGACGCCGGCCGACAGGTCGGCCAGTGCCCGAAACGTGCTCGTGCGGTTGCGTCGGAGGGGCGAGCGATCCATCACGTCGTCGTGGATCACGGCGAAGGTGTGCAACAGCTCGAGCGAGGCGCCCACCCGGATGATCTCGGCCCCCGGCTCGCCGCCCCCGGCGACGAAGCCCCAGTAGCAGAAACGAGGACGGAGGCGTTTGCCGCCGGCTTCGACGAGCGCCTCGAGCTCGTCGAGGAGTGGGAGCGCTTCGCGTTCGAGCCCCTCGCGCTCTGCAGAGATGAAGGCCAGGAGCTCGTCGGTGACGAGGCGCGAGATCGACGCCTCCCGACGTGTCTTCACCATGTCGTCGGCCAGTCTCCCTTATCGGAGCTGTACTAGGGTTGGCGTCGCCTCCCATGACGAACGATCTCTCCCGCTTCCGCCGACTTGCGTTCGTCGTCCTCGGCGCCACGCTCACGTTGACGAGCGTTGGCGCGCTCGTCCGCGCAACGGGTTCGGGGCTCGGCTGCCGTGACGAGTGGCCGAAGTGCGCCGGCGGCTGGATCGCCCCCGGCGACTACAAGGGGATCATCGAGTACTCACATCGAGCGGCGGCGGGGATCGTCATCGTCCTCGTCATCGCGAGCGTCGTCGCGGCGCGCCGGTGGACCCGCGGATCAAACAAGTACTTCGTGTTGTCGCTCGCGAGCCTGGGCACGCTTCTCTTTCAGGCCGGGCTCGGAAGAAGTGTCGTCACGTCGGGTCTGCACGCCGCGCTCGTAACCGCACACTTCGCGGTTGCGCTGGCGCTCGTCGGTCTCACGACGTGGACGGCGGCGGCCGCCGACGCGGCCGTCGCGGGACGGCCGCCGGCATCGCCGGTCGAGCGTGGCATGTTCCGGATGTCGGTCGGTGCGCTCGTCGCGCTCGTTCCCCTCCTCGGGGTCGGTGCCTACGTGCGCGAGAAGGGAGCCGGGCTGGCGTTCGCCGACTGGCCGTTGATGAACGGCCGGCTCGTGCCGTCGTTCAGTGCTCCGGGTTCCACGCTGCACTTCACGCATCGCGTTCTCGCGCTTCTCGTCGCGGCGCATCTCGTCGTTCTGCTGGTCCGGGCGCGGCGCGATGAGCGGCGCGGTGTGCGGCTGCTTGCGTTCCTCGGCGGCGGCCTATTCGCGGCCCAGGCCGGCATCGGCGCCGCCAATGTCTGGACGAAGCTCAATCCCGCGGCCGTCGTCGGCCACGGCTCGCTGGCGTTCCTGACGTGGTCGGCGTTCGTCGCGCTCGTCGTCCGGTCGCGCTACGGCACGACTCACGAGGTGCCCGCACCGGGCGCGCCGCCGGGAATTCCCCAGCGTGCGCTTGCGTACGTCGCTCTCACGAAGCCGCGCATCATCGTGCTCCTGCTCGTCACGACGATCCCGGCGATGGTCTTGGCCGAGCACGGTCTGCCGTCGGTCCGGCTCATGGTGGCCACGCTCATCGGCGGGATGCTCACGGCCGGGAGCGCCAACGCGCTCAATCAGTACCTGGAACGGGACATCGACGAGAAGATGAAGCGGACGCGTTCGCGACCGCTGCCGTCACACGCCGTCGCGCCCCGGAACGCCCTGGTCTTCGCTGTGGCCGTCGGGCTTGCTGGCTTCGTTTGGCTTGCGCTCGTCGTCAACCTGCTCAGCGCGCTGCTCGCAGCCGGCGCGATCGTCTTCTACGTCGGTGTCTACACGTTGCTGCTCAAGCGTTCGACGCCGCAGAACATCGTCATCGGCGGCGCGGCCGGCGCGGTTCCCGTGCTCGTCGGATGGGCGGCCGTCACCGGAACCGTCGGCGCGCCCGCATGGATCATGTTCTCGATCATCTTCTTATGGACGCCGCCGCATTTCTGGGCGCTCGCGATGCGTTACCGGGACGACTACGCAGCCGCCGGCGTGCCGATGCTCCCGGTCGTCCGCGGCGACCGGGCGACGACGTTCCAGATCGTCATGTATGCGCTCGTGTTGGTCTTCGCGACGCTGCTCCTCGAGCCGGTCGGCGGACTCGGCGCCCTCTACGTGCTGAGCGCCGTCTTGCTCGGCGGCGGATTCATCTACCGCGCGATCCGGCTGCGCTGGGAGCCGAGCCCCGAGACCGCACTGAAGCTGTTCCGTTACTCGGTCAGCTATCTCGGCTTGCTCTTCGCGGCCATCGCCGCCGACCGCCTGATCTGGTGACTTTCTTGCCCGGCTCAGCGTGTGTTGTCATGCTTCCGATTCGATGAAGCCGCGTCCCACAAACGTCATTCGTACCGGTCTGGCCGTACTGGCGCTCGCCGCAGCGGCATGCGGTCAGAACCCCGAGCAGACGGAGAAGGCACGCGGCGTGCTCACGGGCGTCCCGCTCGTGGCCGCGCTCTCTGTGGTCTTTATCGTCCTCTCGGCCGGTCTGATCGTCCTCGTCATCGGCGTCGATCGGTTCGTGCGGACACGCAACGCGCTCGCAGCGGCACCCGAGGGAACCGAGGAGGAGGAGGAAGCCGACGAGGTCGTCGGCGGAATCACCGTCGGCCGCGCCGGCGTGCCGCGCTGGCTCTACGCCTTCTACGTGTTGATTCCGGTCTTCGCGTTCATGTACGTCGTCAACAACGTTGCGCTTCGGCCGGCGGCCGAGGAGGTGACCGAGGAGCCGACGACACCCACCGGGCCGAGCGCCGAGTGGACGATCGTCGCGAGCGGTATCAGGTTCGATCTCGAGACGATCATCGTGCCGGCCGGACAGCCCGTTACCGTCACCTTCGACAACCAGGACGCCGGCGTCCCGCACAACTTCACCGTGTGGCCGGACGAGACGACGGCGCAAGGTGGCGACACATCCAAAGCCCTACATGCCGGCAGTACCTTCGCCGGCGCCGCGGAAAGGGACGAAAAGTTCACGGCACCCGACGCCGGAGAGTACTTCTTCAATTGCACGGTCCACCCGACCGCAATGACGGGCACGCTCGAGTCCGTCGCCGGCTAAAGCGCGCCTACACTCAGTTCGTGACGTACGACGTCGTCGTCGTCGGCGGAGGTCCCGCCGGTTCATCGGCCGCCTGGCGCGCGGCAACCGCCGGCGCGCGCGTGCTCCTGTGTGACAAGGCGCAATTTCCGCGAGACAAGCCCTGCGGTGACGGTCTGACGCCGCGTGCGGTCGCGTCGATCGAGTCGCTCGGTCTAGAGAACGAGCTCAAACGCTTCAACCGCGTCGAAAAGCTGCGGGTCAACGGGGCCGGTCGCACGCTCACGTTCGATTGGCCGAAATCCGACTCCTTTCCCGACTTCGGCTATGTCATCGCCCGGACGGACCTCGACGAGATGCTGCTCCGTCACGCCGAAGCCGCGGGGGCCGAGGTCCGCGAGGGTGTCTCGGTCGTCGAACCGGTCGTCGAGAACGGCGTGGTGCGCGGTGTCGTTGCCAAGCGCAACGGGACGACCGAACAGGTGCGCGCCGACATCGTCGTCGCAGCCGACGGAGCGTCGTCGCGCGTTGCTCGCGCTCTCGGGATGCAGATGTCGTCGAAGCGTCCGATCGGCCTGGCCGTCCGGGCGCACTTCGAAGCGAGACGTCCGGCGTCCGACGACGAGGTCATCGAGAGCTTTCTCGAGCTGCGCGACGGCGACAAGCTCCTGCCGGGGTACGGGTGGATCTTCCCGATGGGGCGGGGGTCGTCGTCCTCTCAGACCGGCCGTATCAATGTCGGCGTGGGCATCTTGTCGTCGTACAAGGGCTGGCGCGAGGTCAACACCGCGCACCTGATGGAAGTCTTCATGCGGTCGCTTCCCGACTCCTGGGAGTTGCCGGACATCACGGACCTGCGTGCGACCGGCCAGCTGAAGGGCTGGCGCCTGCCGATGGGGCTCGGCGTGTGGCCGCCGTGGCGGCCGGGCGCGATTGCGTGCGGAGACGCCGCCGGCGTCGTCAACCCGTTCAACGGCGAAGGGATATCGGAGGCGGTTGAGTCGGGCGTGGTCGGGATGGAGGTCGCCCTCGATGCGCTCGGCGGCCGGGGGCCGTCGGATCTGTCGGCGTACGGCGAGCGCCTCGATGAGCTGTGGGGCTCGTACTACCGGCTGGGCCGCACGTTCGTCCGGCTCATCGGTCGCCCGCGCATCATGCGCTCGCTGACGAGCGTCGGGATGCGCGTGCCGCCCGTGATGGAGTTCGCCTTCAAGCTCCTCGCGAACCTGTACCACGAGCGCGGCGGGACGGCGGGGGATCATCTGGTGCGGGCCATGCTCCGGCTGGCCTCGGTGATCAAGGTCGGCTGATTCCGCGGCGGTTGACTGCGTCACTTGAGGTCATTAGGCTTGTGAAAGAAATCACAAGCACCCGAAAGGATTCCATGAGGTGCGGTGACGGGTTGGCGGGGGTTTCTGGGCACAACTAGCGTTGGGGTTCGGTCAGGGGTTGGAGGGGAGGAGCAACGCGAAGGCGTTGCGATCCCCCGAACCGAAGGGCATAGGAGGGTCCATGCTCGCGAGCTACTTGCCCATCGCGTTCATGCTGATCCTGGCCGGCGCATTCGGGATCGTGACGGTCACCGCCGCGCGTGCCCTCGGGCCCAAGGATCCGACCCCCGAGAAGCGGATGCCCTACGAGTGCGGCATCACGGAGATCGACCCGACCGTCGAGCGATTCCCGGTCCGCTTCTACCTCGTCGCCATGCTCTTCGTGATCTTCGACGTCGAGGTGATCCTGTTCTTCCCCTGGGCCGTGAGCTTCCGGAGCTTCCCGGCCTTCTCCTTGATCGCGATGAGCGTGTTCGTCGGCCTGCTGCTGGTCGCCTTCGTCTACGAGTGGCGCAACGGAGGCCTCGAATGGGACTAGAGGAACGCCTCCCGGCCGTCGTCACGGCAAGCGCCCAGCGGCTCATCAACTGGGCGCGCAGGTCGTCGGTCTGGCCGGCCACCTTCGGGCTTGCCTGCTGCGCGATCGAGATGATGCAGACGGTTGCGCCTCGTCACGACCTCGCGCGTTTCGGGATGGAGGCCTTCCGGGCCTCGCCGCGGCAGGCCGACCTGATGATCGTCGCCGGACGCGTCTCGCAAAAGATGGCGCCGGTGCTCCGTCAGATCTACGACCAGATGCCGGAGCCGAAGTGGGTGATCTCGATGGGGGCCTGCGCGTCCTGCGGCGGCATGTTCAACAACTACGCGATCCTGCAGGGGGTCGATCAGATCGTCCCCGTCGATATCTACGTCCCCGGGTGCCCGCCGACGCCGGAGATCCTGATGGCCGGCATTCTCCAGCTGCACGAGAAGATCACCAACCAGCCGCTCAAGCTGGGACGCGCCCGCTAGGTCCGCCATGGCCGAGCTGATGGACTACGTCGCGCGAATTCGTGAACGAATTCCCGAGGGTGTCGACGAGGGGACCGACGGTGTCGACATGCCGGTTCTCGTCGTCTCCAAGGAGCGCCTCGCGGAGGTGCTGACGTTCCTCCGCGATCAGTTCGCATTCGACCTCCTCTCCGACGTCTCGGCCGTCGACTGGCTCCCGCGCGAGCCCCGCTACGACGTGAACTACCACCTCTACTCCACGAAGACGAACGACCGTTTGCGCGTGAAGGTGCATCTGCCGGACGAAGAGTCACCACACATCCCGTCGGTCTTCGGCATTTGGCCGACCGCCGACTGGCACGAGCGCGAAGTCTTCGACTTCTTCGGGATCGTGTTCGACGATCACCCGGACCTGAAACGCATCCTCATGCCGGACGAATGGATCGGCCATCCATTGCGCAAGGACTACCCGGTCGGCGGCGTCCCGGTGGAGTATCGCGTCGAGCCCGCGTACGTCGGACCGAACGTCGTCCCGCCGGGGGGACGACCCGCCGCCGGCGGCGTGCCCGCGCGCCTGCGGCGCGATCGCGGACGGCCGTCGACGTGGACGTGGACGGGACC
>DASQWC010000190.1:0-2431 GCA_035640475.1 Actinomycetota bacterium
CGAGGCTCGTCCCGGTCGCGCATCGCAGCCTTCGCCTGGACAAGCACTGCATCGATGAGATGGCCCACCACATCCAATTGCTCGAGCAGGTCATGGAGATGCAGGGGGAGTTCGACATCATTCATTGGCATCTCGGCTACCTGCACTTTCCGGTGGCGCGCAGGCTGAAGACGCCGCACGTCTCGACGCAGCACGGCCGGCTCGACCTCTCTGACTTGATGGGCCTGTACACGGCGTTTCGCGAGCTGCCCAACGTCTCGATCTCGAACGACCAACGCACACCCATGCCGTGGATGAACTGGATCGAGACGGTGTACCACGGTCTGCCCGAGCACATCTATCGCTTCCACGAGTCACCCGGCGCGTACTTCGCGTTCCTCGGACGGATCAGTCCGGAGAAACGCGTGGACCGTGCGATCGAGGTCGCAAAGCGCCTGGACGTCCCGCTCAAGATCGCAGCGAAGGTCGACAAGGTCGACGTCGAGTACTTCGAGACCTCGATTCACCCGTTGCTGGATCATCCGCTGATCGAGTACGTCGGCGAGATCGGCGAAGGAGAGAAGAGCGAGTTCCTCGGCAATGCCGGAGCGTTGATCTTCCCGATCGACTGGCCTGAGCCGTTCGGCCTCGTCATGATCGAGGCGCTCGCCTGCGGGACGCCGGTGATTGCCTACCGGCAAGGATCAGTGCCGGAGGTGATCACGCACGGCGTGGACGGGTTCATCGTGAGCACGATCGAAGAAGCGGTGGAGGCGGCCGCCTCGACGACGATCGATCGCCGAAAGTGCAGGGAGACATTTGAGCACAGGTTCTCCGTGACACGCATGGCGTCCGACTACGTCGCCACATACGAGCGTGCGATCGCCGCGCCGCCGGCTTCACCCACGCCCGACCCCGGCCCGGAGGCCGCCGCGGTCGCGACGTGGCGGACGTCCGCCGAGGAAACGCCGGCACAGGGCTGAGCTTGTCCGAGGTCATTCGGGTTCGCGGGCAGTACTACATCCTCGCGACGTCGCCGCTTGCCGACGACAGAAGCCGCGTGCTCAAGCAGGGCGAGACGTTTGCGATCTTCGATCCATACGGCGATATCCGCCGGCTGGGCCGCGGTGAGCAAGGGATCTACCACAACGGCACGCGTTACGTGTCGCGTTCGACGCTGCTGCTCGGCGGCGAGCGCCCGCTCTTACTCAGCTCGTCGGTCGCGGAGGACAACGTGCTCCTCGCCGTCGATCTGACCAATCCTGACATCACGCTCGGTGACACCGGCGTCCCGCGCGGACTCCTGCATGTCTTCCGCTCGACCTTTCTCTGGGAAGGCTCCTGCTATCAGCGCCTCCGGCTCTTCGGCTACGGAACGAAAGACATCGATGTCGAGCTCTCGATCGCCTACGAGGCGGACTTCGCCGACATCTTCGAGGTGCGCGGCGTCGAGCGGGTGAAACATGGCACCGTCTTCGACGCGGAAGCCGAGGAACGCACTCTCACGATGCGATACGAGGGCCTGGACGGCGTCGAGCGCCGGACGCGCGTTATCGCTTCTCCAGAGGGAGTTGCCGAGGGATCCGAGATTCGCTTCAACGTCACGGTTCCGGCACGCGCACCGCGCGAGCTCTTCGTTGCGATTGCCTGTGAGGAGGGCCCGGAACGAAAGACTGTCGAGAATTACGCCGCGGCCATTGTTCATCAGCGGGGCAGCCAGCAGCGGCTTGCGTCTGACCAATGCGAGATTCGCACGTCGAACGAGCTGTTCAACGGCTGGATCAACCGATCGATCGCCGATCTGCGGATGATGATCACCGAAACGCCGCACGGCCCGTATCCGTACGCCGGTGTGCCCTGGTTCAGCGCTCCCTTCGGTCGAGACGCGCTCATCACCGCGTACGAGTTCTTGTGGGTCGACCCGCAGCTCGCACGCGGCGTGCTTTCGTTCCTCGCCTCGACGCAGGCAACCACGGCCGACCCCGCGCGGGAGGCCGAGCCCGGCAAGATCCTGCACGAGCAACGAACGGGCGAGCTCGCGGCACTCGGGGAAGTGCCGTTCGGCCAGTACTACGGGTCGATCGACTCGACCCCGCTGTTCGTCGTGCTCGCGTGCGAGTACTTCTTCGCGACCAACGATCTGGACTTCATGCGCTCGATCTGGCCGAACGTCGAAGCGGCGCTGGAGTGGATCGACCGGTACGGTGATACCGACGGCGACGGGTTCATCGAGTACCAGGGATCACCGCGAGGCCTCGTTCAGCAGGGTTGGAAGGACTCGCACGACGCCGTTTTCCACGCGGACGGCACCGACGCACCGCCTCCGATCGCGTTGTGCGAGGTGCAGGGATACGTCTACTGGGCGAAGAGCTGTGCCGCCGAAGTCGCGAGCGCACTCGGTCTCGAGGACCGAGGGTCGCAGCTGTCGAAACAGGCGGCCGCGCTCAAAGAC
>DASQWC010000191.1:0-34093 GCA_035640475.1 Actinomycetota bacterium
GACGAGGCCGCCGGGCATCGGGATCGACACGCGGACGTCGGCTGCGTCGACGAATTCTTTCGAAAGCCCGTACTGCTCGGATCCGACGACGAGCGCGGCCGGTCCGTTCAGCGTGGCCGTCCAGATCGTCTTCTCGGCGTCCGGGGAAGCGGCGACGGTTGGTATGTCGCGCGAACCAAGCCATGTGATGACGTCGTCGGTCGATCCGACGCCGATGGGAACGACGAAGCATGTGCCGATCGAGGACCGGACGACGTTCGGATTGAAGACGTCCGTCGTGGGGTCGGCCGCGATCACGGCGTCCGCGCCGGCAGCGCTCGCGGCACGGATCATCGTGCCGAGGTTTCCCGGCTTCTCGATCGACTCGACGACGAGCACGAGCGGGTTTTGTCCGAGCTCGATTCGTTCGAACGACGTGTCGAACTGGCGGCACACGGCGAGCAGTCCTTCAGGGCGGTCCCTGTACGACATCTTCCGGAACGGCTCTTCTGCCGCCTGAATCGTCTCCGCTCCGAGGGCGCCTGCGCGACCAACCAGCTCGCTCTCATGGGAGCCGAGGTAGAGCTCCGGGCAGAACCACATCTTCTCGATGTGGATCTTCGCATCGAGCGCGCGCCGCAGTTCGCGGAATCCCTCGACAAGGAACAGGCCCGTCTCACGCCGCGCACGTCGGTTGCGGAGCCTGAGCGTCTCCTTGACGCCGGGATTCGACGTCGACCGGACAACCTTGGTCACGTCACTGCGATCACGAGCCGATACCCGAGGTCAATTTCCGGCATCGTGCGCAGGTTTCCGTAGCGCTCGTCCCACGCACCGGATTCCAGATCCTCGGCGAGCCGCCCCATTCGCTCTTGGACGAGGGATTGGTCGAGCCGCGGGAAGATCGACATGCCCGAGCGAACCCGCTCGTCGAGGTAGAACTCGGGCCGGGCCCAGTAGCAGGCGAGGAATCCGTCCGTGCAGTCGTTCGGCACCGCGACGGCCTGGATCTCGATGACGTCGAGGAGCTCACGGATCTCCTCTTCTGTCGCGAAGCGGACGAGGTCGCTGGGGATCGTCTCGGGGATGTAGTCGCGCACGAGCCAGAACTCGTCCAGTGAATTGATGAAGTGCGTGAGTATCACGACACGGGACCGCGCGACGCGCTTGAGCTCGAGCAGACCCGCGCGCGGATCGGGCCAGTGATGGATCGTCAGGACGGCGAGAGCGGCATCGAAGCTGCCGTCTGCGAACGGCAACGACGTTGCGTCGCCTTGGACGGCGGGCGCCAGGTCGGCCGCGCGTTGGCCGATCATCTCTATCGATCGTTCGACGGCCACGACTCGGCGGTCGCGGGGCTCGTAGGATCCGGTGCCGGCGCCGACGTTCAGGACCGAGTCGGCTCCCGTCAGCGCTCGCAGGATCTGCGCATTGATACGCGGATCCGGGCGGCGGAGCTCCGCATAACCCTTGCCGATCGTGTCGTAGAGTGCTTCGCTCACGGATGCTGGCTGCTGACCGAGACGACTTCGCCCGTCATGTACGAGGAGTAGTCGCTCGCGAGGAAGACGATCACGTTCGCGACCTCCCACGTCTCGGCCGAGCGCTTGAACAACTCGAGCTCGATGAGCTCCTGCAGCGTCTCCTCCGGCATGACCTTCGAGAGGAACGGATGGATCGCGAGGCTCGGCGCGACGGAATTCACACGCACGTTGTGCGGTGCTCCCTCTATTGCGGCGGTTCGCGTGAGCGCCATCACACCGGCCTTTGCGGCCGCGTAGTGCGCCTGCCCTTCCTGCGCGCGCCAGCCGAGAATCGACGAGTTCGTCACGATGACGCCCTGCTTGCGCGGGATCATTTGGCGCAGAGCGGCTCGCACGCAGCGCATCGTTCCGTTGAGCGTGACATCGAGGACGGCGAACCACTCGTCGTCCGTCATGTCTACGAGGTTGCGGGTGCCGCCGAGCCCGGCGTTGCAGACGACGACGTCGAGATCGCCGGCCCGATCGAAGAGATTCTGGACCTGGTCTTCCTTCGTGACGTCGCAGAGGATCGCCGCCGGCGCTTCGCCGGCGATCTTTGCGATCTCCTCCGCGGCCTCCCCGAGTCGCCGCTCGTGTGTATCGGACAGCACGACGCTCGCGCCTTCTTCGGCGCACCGCTTTGCCGTTGCGAAGCCGATTCCGGCGCCGGCCGATGCGGTGATCAGGATGTGCTTGCCCTCGAGGATGTTATGCGAGGTTGGTTGCGTCATGGCAGCTCCTCGATCGTATGCACGTCGAGGAGCCGACGCCTCAGCGCGACCGACGACCCGAACGATGTCCGCAATGCCATTCCGCGCTTGAGCCAGAAGTGCAGATCGTGCTCCCAAGTGAATCCGATGCCGCCGTGACACTGCAGAGCCTCCCGGTTGCACAGCGCTTCCGTGTCGTTCGCGGCGATCTTTGCGACACATGCGGCGATGCCGGCTTGCTCGAGACCATTCGCGATCGCGTATGCGGCGTACCAGGTCGCCGGGCGCGATGACTCGATCGCAACGTGCATCGATGCGAGCTTGTGCTTTACGGCCTGGAAGGAGCCGACGGGCTTGCCGAACTGCTCGCGATCCTTCACGTGCTCGAGTGTCATGCGCAGGAGCTGCGCGGCCACGCCGTTGAGAAGCGAAGCGGTTCCGAAGAAGGCGCGCTCGTAGGCCGCGACGTGCACATCGCCGAGCGACTCCCCGTCGAGACGCACGTCCTCGCCGATGGTCAGGGTGGCGTCCGCTTCGTTCGTGTAGGGACCGCCGTCGACGGCTACGATCGCGTCGCCCGAGGCGATGGCCGGGAGCCATCGGTCCCGCTGGTGATCGGACCCGTGCTCGGCGATGAGCGGTGCGGCGATCCCGACGGTCTCGAGCAGCGGCTCGGGGAGCGCGGCTTTTCCGGCCTCCTCGTACACGAGCGCGAGGTCGAGCTCGTTGCCGCCCGCGCCGCCGTACGACTCCGGGACGGTGATCCCGGTGATGCCGGCCTCGGCCATGGTCTTCCAGACGCCGCGGTCGAACGGCTTGCCGTCGAGCAATCCGCGCAGCCGGGACGGCGGCGACTCCTTTTCGAAGAGATCGCGCGCGAGATCGCGCAGCGCATATTGTGTCTCGTCGAAGTCGAACCTCATAAGATCGGGGGCGCTGCGCCCCCCGAGCCCCCCGCCGTCGAGGGAGCCCTAGCGGCCTCCCTCGGCAAGCCGAGGATGCGCTCGGCGATGATGTTTCTTTGGATCTCGCTCGTCCCTGCGTAGATCGTTGCGGCGCGCGCGTACCAGTACTTCGTCCACCACGCATCGGTGTGATCGGTGCCCGTGAGATCGAGCCCGATCTCGAACACACGGCGCTCGAGCTCGGACCACTGGAGCTTCGTGACGCTCGCTTCGACGCCGATCTCTTCCCCCGCGGCGAGGCGTGACAGCACGCGCCGGGACGCGTGCTCGTAGCACTTCGCCTCGACGTAGAGCGCGGCCAGTGCGTCTTTGTCGTCGGTCATCGTCGCGAGCTCCCGGATGTCGCGGATGTACCGCGCCGCCGGACGGGCCGGAGCCTCGCGCTCGGCCCCCAGGGTCGTCATGGCCACGCGCCAGCCGTCGTTGACGTCCCCGACGACGTTGGCGGCGGGTACGCGCGCGTCGGTCAAGAACACTTCGGCGAAGCCGGCATGGCCGTCGAGCTGCGTGATCGGCCGGGCTTCGATGCCGTCGGTCCGCATATCGGCGGCGATGAACGTGATGCCGCGATGACGTTCTGCGCTCGGATCGGTGCGCACGAGCAGAAAGATCCAATCGGCGAAGGCGCCGTAGGACGTCCAGATCTTCTGGCCGTTGATGACGTACTCGTCGCCGACGAGCTCGGCCCTCGTGCGGATGCCGGCGAGGTCGCTGCCGGCACCCGGCTCCGAGAACCCCTGCGACCAGATCTCCTCGGCCGACACGATGCCGGGAAGCCAGCGCTTTTTCTGCTCGTCGGTACCGTGCGCCATCAGCGTCGGCGCCATGAGCTTCTGTCCGAGCACGGTCACGCGCTCGGGTCCGCCGGCCAGCAGGTACTCCTCTTCGAAGATCGAGCGCAGGACGACATCGGTCACTGCGCCGTAGCCCGCTGCCGAGAGCTTGCGCTCCCACTCCCGGTGCGCGGCGAAGCCTTCCGCGGTGCCCGGAGAGCCGAGTGGCGTCACGTGTTCGCGCAGCCACGCGCGGACTTCGTCCCTGAATGCTGTTTGCTCAGGCGAAAGGCCCAATTCCATGGGCGAATGCTAACGTTCCGTTGTCGTGGGAATGCTCGACGGGAAGCGCATAGCGGTAACCGGATCGGGACGCGGCATCGGCCGTGCCGTTGCGCTGGCGTGTGCACAGGCCGGCGCGAACGTCGTCGTTGCCGACTACGGAGTGGGCATGGCGGGCGAGGATCCGACGAGCGAGATCGCCGATGCAGTCGTCAAGGAGATCACGGACGCCGGCGGCACGGCCATCGCCGTCGCCGACGACGTCTCGACGATGGAAGGCGGCCATCGGGTCGTCCAGAGCGCGATCGATGCGTGGGGCTCGATCGACGGCGTCGTTACCTGTCAGGGGATTCTTCGCGAGCGGATGCTCTTCAACATGGAAGAGGCCGAATGGGACGACGTCGTCCGCGTGCATCTGAAGGGAACGTTCGCGATCTTCCGAGCCGCGTCCGCAGCGATGCGCAAGCAGGGGTCGGGGTCGCTCGTCGCGTTCACGTCGGGTGCATTCCAGGGAAGCGTCGCACAGGCCAACTATTCATCGGCGAAGGGCGGCATCGTTTCACTTGTGCGCTCGGCGGCGCTCGGCCTCTACAAGTACGGCGTGCGAGCGAATGCGATCGCGCCCGTCGCGCGGACGCGCATGTCGGAGAACGTCCCGGCCGGTCTCGCCGAGATCGGCGAGGCCGAGGACGTCGCGCCGATGATCGTGTTCCTGCTCTCAGACGAAGCAAGAAACGTCACCGGTCAGATCTACACCGCCGTTGGATCCCGGCTCGCCGTGTGGAACCAGCCGGCCGAGGTTCGATCGATGACGACCGAGGGCCGGTGGACGCCCGAGGAGATCGCAGAGCGCATCGACGAGATCGGGCAGGAAGAGATGCCGTTGCTTGGCCCCCTCAAGGACGCATTGGCGAACGCGGAGCAGAAGTAGTGCGGTTCGGTGTCACCGTCTTCTTGACGGATTACACGATCGATCCGGCCGAGCTCGCGCGGGAGGTCGAGGCGCGTGGATTCACATCGATGTACACCCCCGAGCACACGCATATCCCGGTTTCCCGCAAGACGCCGCCGCCGATGGGCGAGCCGCTTCCGAAGCAGTACTTCCACGCACTCGATCCGTTCGTCGCGCTGTCGTGGGCGGCGGCTGCGACAACGACTCTGCGCGTCGGCACCGGCATCTGCCTCGTCGCCCAGCACGATCCGATCGTTCTCGCGAAGACGGTTGCGACGATCGACCATTTGTCCGGCGGCCGCTTCGACTTCGGCGTCGGCTTCGGGTGGAATCAGGACGAAGCCGAGCATCACGGTGTCCCGTTCAAGCAGCGCCGCGAGGTCGTTCGCGACAAGGTTCTCGCGATGCGGGCGCTGTGGGAGAACGAGCAGGGTTCCTTCGACGGCGAGTACGCGAGCTTCACGCCGTCGTGGTCGTGGCCGAAGCCCGTGCAGCAGCCGCATCCGCCGATCTACATCGGCGGGGCGGGCGGCCCGAAGCTCTTCGAGCACGTTGCCGGCTGGGCGGACGGCTGGATCCCCATCGGTGGACGGGGTATCAAGGCGAGCCTGCCGGCGCTGCGCGAACAGTACGAGAAGGCCGGACGCGACCCCGACACGATCAAGATCGTGCCGTTCGGCTCCCTGCCGGACGCGGGCAAGCTCGAGTACTTCGCGACGCTCGGCATCGACGAGGTCGTCCTCGGTGTCGAGCCCGGCAGCCGTGACACGGTCCTGCCTATCCTCGACCGGTACGCGGCGGAGGTCGACGCACTTCGTGAGTGATCAGGATCCGCCGCAAGGCGGCGCCTCCGAACAGATCCTTCAGCGCACCGAGAACGGTGTCGTGTGGATCACCATCAACCGACCCGACGTCAAGAATGCGATCGCGCCGGCCAACCGGGATCGCATCATCGAGCTCCTCGACGGCGCCGGTGCGGATCCCGAGGCGCGCTGCGTCGTCATCACCGGTTCCGGCGGGTCGTTCTGCTCCGGGGCCGACCTGCGCGGATCGTCCGGATCTTCGTCGGACGGCGTGGCCGACGTCATCCGCAAGGGCGCGCAGCGGCTGATCTCGGCCGTGCTCGATTGTCCGAAGCCCGTGATTGCCGGCGTGGACGGCGTTGCGGCCGGGATCGGTGCGCATCTCGCGATCGCGTGCGACCTTGTCGTCGCGACCGAGAGTGCGCGGTTCATCGAGGTGTTCGTTCGACGCGGACTCGTCCCGGACGGCGGCGGTGCGTATCTGCTCGTCAGGCTCGTCGGTCCCCTGAAGGCGAAAGAGCTCATCTTCTTCGGAGGCGACCTCCACGCGCAGGACGCCCAGGAGATCGGCCTCGTGAACTGCGTCTGTCCCGCCGATCAGCTGGACGACGTGCTGCGCGAGTGGTCCGGACGCCTCGCCTCCGGCCCGACGCAGACGATTGCGTTCGCGAAGAAGCTCATCAACACAGCGCACGACGTCGACCGCGCGACGGCGTTTGATGCGGAGGCGCTCGCACAAGAAGCGAACATGAAGACGGAAGACGCACAGGAAGGCGTCCGCAGCTTCGTCGAACGCCGGGAGCCGAATTTCAAGGGCAAGTGACCACCGAGCTCGTCCCGCCGTCGCGCAGGCACCGTGACAGCTTCCTCGACGCGTCACGAGAGTTCGGTCCGGACGAGGACACGCTGATCTACGAGCGCGAGCACGCCGTTCGCGATTTCGACGGATTCGTCGATGCGGTGAAGAGCTGGTCGCGCGGCGAGAAGTTGCCGCGCGGCTGGGTCGCGTCGACGACACGTTGGCTCATCGTCGACGACGAATACGTCGGGAGCGTCAATATCCGCCACGAACTGACGGACTGGTTGCTGCGTTTCGGCGGGCACATCGGCTACGCCATCCGGCCGTCGCGGAGGAGGGAGGGGCACGGGACGACGATCTGCCGGCTGGCGCTCGACGAGTCGCGTTCGATCGGATTGAAGCGGGTGCTCATCACGTGCGACGCCGACAACATCGGCTCCCGCAAGATCATCGAAGCCAACGGCGGCGTGTTCGAGAACGAGGTCGTCCAGCCGGACAACGACTCGCCCAAGCGCAGGTACTGGTTCGACCTGTCATGACGTCAGCGCCGCTCGAGGGTGTGCGCATCGTCGAGTGCTCGATGCTCGGTCCGGCGGCCATCACAACGTCGCTCGCAGATCTCGGCGCCGAGGTCATCAAAGTCGAGCCGCCGCAGGGCGATTACGTGCGCGAGATGACGTGGCCGATCGTCGATGGCGTCTCGCTCATGCACCTGCACGTCAATCGTGGGAAGCGCAGCGTCGTCCTCGATCTGCGATCCGAGCAGGGCCGCGAAGTATTCGTCGATCTCGCGAACGGTTCCGACGCCGTCGTCGAAGCCATGCGTCCTGGTGCGCTCGCGCGGCTGGGCATCGGCTTCGACGATCTGCGCAAGACCAATCCGAAGATCGTCTTCATCACGATCTCCGGCTACGGCATGACCGGCCCGTACAAGGACTACCCGAGCCACGGCATCGCCTACGACACGTGGGCCGGGATCGTGAAGCCCGAAGTGGACGACGAAGGGTTCACATACATGCCCGAGCACGTGTCGATCGGCATCAACGCTGGGCCGTTGTTCGGCGCGATCGGCATCCTCGCGGGCATCGTTCGTGCCCGCGAGACGGGCGAAGGGATGCAGCTCGAGATCGGACAGTCCGACGCCGCTGCTGCGTTCGACTGGTATCGCTCGGAGACCTATAAGGCCTACGAGCGCCCGGAGGACGAAGTCACCGGCAACCGCTCCGACGGCTTCAAACGCCGCGCCCCGGGGACGGCCGGCATGCGTGAGGGCGTTCGGTATCAGATCTATGAGACGTCCGACGGCCACGTGCTGTTCATGGCCTCCGAGCAGGAGTTCTGGAAGAACTTCTGCGAGGGCGTTGGGCGTCCGGACCTGTTCGAGTCCCATCCCGGGTCCCGGTACGCCGACCACGCCATCGGCAATAGCGAGCTGCACCGCGAGCTCAAGGAGATCTTCTTGCAGCGGACGTCGGACGAGTGGCTCGCCTTCGGCGGCGAAGCGAACACGCCGATCGCGCCCGTGAACACGCCGTCCTCGATCGGGGACGACCCGCAATTCGCCGACCGGATGGGCTGGCTGCCGAGGGACCGGCTGGGGGCCGAGCAGCTCCCGTCTCCGCTGAAGATTGTCGGCGGGTCGTTGCCGGTGCCGTCCAAGGCGCCGGAGGTCGGGGAGCACACGGATCAGGTGTTGCGCGATGTGCTCGGCTATTCAGCCGAGCACATCGCGCAGCTCCGTGAGTCGGGAGCACTGGGTTGACCGAGTGGCGAACGATCCCCGACTTGGTCAGGAGCGCCGCCGATCGCTTCGGCTCCGCCGAAGCGATCGTCGACGGCGAGGTGCGGCTGAGCTTCTCCGGGCTTGCTGCGGCCGTCGACCAGTCGGCCCGCGCCACGATGGCCGCCGGTGTGCAGCGAGGCGATCGCGTCGCGATCTGGGCGCCTAATTGCTGGGAGTGGGTCGTCGCCGCGCTCGGGGTGCACGGTGCCGGCGGTGTGCTCGTGCCGATCAATACACGCTTCAAAGGGCGAGAGGCCGGCTACATCCTCGAGCGTTCGGGTGCGCGGTTGCTCTTCACCGTCTCGGGCTTTCTCGACATCGACTACGTCCGGCTCTTGAAAGACGAAGGCGTCGACGTCGCGCGCATCGTCACGCTGCGCGGTCCCGGTGCGAGCTGGAACGACTACCTGCTCGGCTCCGACCAGGTCTCGATGGCCGAGCTCAACGCGCGTCAGAGAACGATCGAGCCGGACGACCTCGGCGACGTGATGTTCACCTCCGGAACGACCGGCAAGCCCAAGGGTGTGATGACGACGCACACACAGACGCTTCGGGTATTCGAGACGTGGTCGCGTCTGGTCGGTCTGGCAGAAGGCGACCGCTATCTCATCGCGAATCCCTTCTTCCACACCTTCGGCTACAAGGCCGGGTTCATTGCGTGCCTCATGCGTGGTGCGACGATCATTCCGCACGCCGTCTTCGATGTCTCGAGCGTGCTGAAGCGCATCTCGGAAGAAGAGGTGAGCATGCTGCCCGGCCCGCCGACGCTCTACCAGTCGATCCTCAATGAGCCCGAGCGCGGTGACTTGTCGTCGCTCCGGCTCGCCGTCACGGGTGCGGCGCCGGTCCCCGTCGAGCTCATCAACCGCATGCGGACCGAGCTGACCTTCAAGACGATTCTCACGGCGTACGGACTGACCGAATCCACCGGTGTCGTGACGATGTGCCGCGAAGACGATGACGCGGAGACGATCTCGAGCTCGTCCGGGCGCGCCATCCCCGACGTGGAAGTGCGCATCGTCGACGACGGCAATCACGAGGTGGCTCGCGGGGAGCCGGGCGAGATCGTCGTCCGCGGCTACAACGTCATGCGCGGCTACTACGAAGACCCGGAGGCGACGGCCGAAGCGATTGACGCCGACGGATGGCTGCACACCGGCGACATCGGAGTCATGGACGACCGCGGCTACGTCCGGATCACCGACCGGAAGAAGGACATGTTCATCGTCGGCGGCTTCAACGCGTACCCGGCCGAGATCGAGAACGAGTTGCTCGCGCATCCATCCGTCGCACAAGTCGCAGTCGTCGGCATCCCCGACGAGCGCATGGGCGAGGTCGGTTGCGCGTTCGTCGTCCCCAGGGCGGGAGCAGCCGTCGACTCGGACGAGCTGATGGCATGGGCCAAGGAGCGCATGGCCAACTACAAAGTGCCGCGCCGTGTCGAAGTCCTTGAAGCCTTGCCGCTGAACGCGAGCGGCAAGGTGCTGAAATATGAGCTGAGGGACAGGATGACGACATGAGCGAGGACTACACCAAGCATTTCCTCACCGACGATCCCGTCGAGCTCGGTTCGATCCTCTTCACGATGGTCGAGCCGTCCAGGGGTCATGAGGTCGAGTACAACCGCTGGTACGAGCGCGACCATCTGTACTCGGGCGTCATGATCGGGCCGTACAGCCTGGCCGCCGGGCGTTTCGTGGCGACCCGCGATCTGAAGGCGCTGCGCTACCCGAAGGACTCGCCGATCACGCCCGATCCGATGACGGGGTCGTACCTCGCGATCTATTTCATCCTCAAGCGGCACCACGACGAGTGGTGGCGCTGGGGACGCCGTCAGGTCAAGGTGCTCATCGACGCGAACCGCATGTTCGAGCAGCGGACGCACATCCACACCCAGCTCTACGACTACAAAGGGGAGATTCGAAGGGAGCCGGACGGCGTTCCGGCCGAGCTCGCGCTCGACCATCGTTTCCCGGGGCTCGTGGTCGTCATCGGACGAACGCCCGGCCCCCGCGACGAAGCACTCGCGAAGCTCGAGTCGGCGATCGTGCCGAGCGTGCTGGGCGGCTCGAAGGCCGCGTTGTGCCTGACCTTTGTCCCGTTCCCGATGCCGCCCGGACAGCCGAGCGACGTCCCGGCGTCGGCGGACGATGACCAACGCTTCTTGCAGCTGTTCTTCTGCGACGCTCGTCCGGACGAGATCTGGGACGAGACGTTCGCCGAGCTCGACGAGCGCTATGAAGACTCGGCCGACGTGATCTTCGCCTCTCCGTTCGTCCACACGATCCCGGGAACCGACACGTACACGGACGAGCTCTGGTGAGAGTCGTCTTTGCCGTCTTCTTCGCGCTGTTCTTCGTGGGCTGGCTGGTCTTCGACATGCCGGCGGCGCTCGGGATCATCGACGAGTCGACGGGTTTCTACGCTCGCGAGGTCGACCCGATCTTCCAGGACCCGCCGTTGTGGCTGACCGCCGTCGGCTGGTTCGCGTTTGCCTACGGACCCATGTACGGCGCCGCTGCGTTCGGGTTCGTCAAGCGGGCGACGTGGCTTCCCTACCTGTTGCTGCCCCTGGCCGGGATGATCGTGGCGACGACCGGCATCTACTTCGTCGAGGAGCTGGGCGGCGACGTCCGGCCGACGAACTGGACGCTGTTCTACGTCCTCAACATCCCGTATCTCGCCATCCCGCCGCTTGCCGCGATCTATTCAGTGATCAGGCGGCCTCGATCTACAGGGTCACTCGTAACGAGCGCAGCCCTCTGATCGGGAATGTTCTGCGCCACTCGAGGTCGTCGGAGACGAGCTCGAGGGGCAGGGTCACGAGCTTCGCGAACGCGAGGCGCGCCTCGAGCCGTGCGAGAGGCGCGCCGAGACAGAAGTGGATGCCGCCGCCGAACGAGAAGTGCGGATTGGGGCTTCGTTCGGGAATGAGACGATCGGGGTCGGCGAATCGATCCGGGTCGCGGTTCGCGGCCCCGAGCAGGACGAGGACGCGCTCGGCCTCCGGGATCGTCGTCCCGGCGACTGCGATCGGCGCAAGCGTCGTTCTCGCCGTCGCCTGTACCGGGGAGTCGTAGCGCAGGAGCTCGTCGACGGCGCTCGATACGAGACCGGGCTCTTCGCGTAGCCGAGCGAGCGTCGCCGGATCACGCAACAGCGCGAGGGTGCCGAGCCCGATCAGGTTCGCGGTCGTCTCGTGTCCGGCAATGAGCAAGATGAGGCACGTCGCGAGCAGTTCCTCATGGGTCAGGCGTTCTCCTTGGTCCTCGACCTCGACGAACGCGGTGAGCAGATCATCGCGGGGAGAGCGCCTCCTTTCCTCCGCCAGTCCGGTGAAGTAGTCGTTCATCGCGACGATCGCTTTGTTGCCGCGCTCGGTCGATTCGGTCGAGACCTCCTCCGTTCCGAACAGGTCGACCAGCTCGCGCGACCAGGCGCCGAATACTTCCCGATCCGCTACCGGAACGCCGAGCATCTCGGCGATGACCGTCACCGGCAGCGGATAAGCGAACTCCTCGACGAGGTCGATCTCGCCGCGGCCGTCCAGGAGCTCGTCCACGAGTGTGGCGATTCGGGGACGGAGTTCCTCAACGGCCTTCCGGCTGAACGCGGCGTTGGCGAGCGATCGCAGCCGTGTGTGATCGGGCGGGTCCATGAACAGGAGCAGGTGCTTGATCAGACCAATCGCCGGTGTGTCCTCGCCGAGCATCGTCTTCGTCAGGACTTTGAAGAGCTCGGACTTCATCGGATCCGACGACATGCGTTCGTCGCGCAGAAGTGCCATGCATTCGTCGTAATGCGTGACCGCCCACACGCCGGGCATGACTTCATCCGGCGGGATTTGGCGCCGGGCGCGCCCGCCGATCATCGGGAACCACAGCACACGTCCGCCGGCCCGCAGCCGCTCGTAGGTTGGGTAGGGATCCGACGCCATGGCCGGATCCAGTGCGTTGAACTCGAGGTCGAGCTCTTCGGTCGTCACGCCGCGTACCGGATGGGCAGGTGCTCGATCGACCCCGACACGTTCGAGCGGAGGCGTTGCACCTCGCCGTCCAGCTCGATATCGGAGAGGACGCCCAGCATCGAACGGAGCGCGACGCGGATCTCCAAGCGCGCGAGGCTCGCGCCGAGGCAGAAGTGCCAGCCGGCACCGAAGGTGATGTGCGGGTTGGGATCCCGTGCGACGTCGAACGTGAAGGGCTCGGCGAACACTTCCTCGTCTCGGTTGGCGGACGGATACCAGAGTGTGACCTTGTCACCTCGCGCGATCAGCGTGTCGCGAACCACGATGTCGTCGAGCGCGGTTCTGACCATTCCGTTCAGCACCGGCGATACCCAGCGCAAGATTTCCTCGACGGCCTTGGGCCAGAGCACCGGATCGTCGATGAGCCTCCGAGCCTGTTCTGGGTGCTCGACGAAGGCGAGCATGCCTCCCGACATCCCGTTCATCGTGGTCTCAGATCCGGCGATGAAGAGCAGCATCGCGAGCGCGAGGACGTCCGCATCTGACAGCCGCTCGCCGTCCACCTCCGCGGCCACGAGCCGCGACACGAGATCGTCCCGTGGATTCGCGCGCCGCTCGTGCGCAAGGTCGAGGAAGTAGCGGCCGAGCTCGATGTCGTCCCGCGGCTCGTCGTGGGTGTGCGCGCGTGACTCCATGAAGATCCCGACGGCGTGTGAGAGCGCGCCGCGGTCGGCTTCGGGGACGCCCAGGAGCTGACAGATGACGGTGAACGGGATCCGGGCGGCGACGTCCGTTGCGAAATCGCATCTTGATCGTTCGCGGAGCTCCTCGAGGATGCCGTCGACGATGTTCTGGACGTACGGCTCGAGCGCGGCGATCACCCGCGGCGTGAAGGCCTTGTTGACGAGGGCACGCAGCTGCGTATGCCGGGGCGGGTCGGTGACGACGAGGATGTCGGCGACGCCTGTTCCATCGGGAGCACCCCGACCCCCGGGTCCCGGCTCCCTCGGCCGACCGGTCGTCGTCCGGCCGCCGGATGATGCGAGCCTTCGGTCCGACGAGAGTGCGACGACGTCGTCGTACTTGGTGATGGCCCAGAAGCCCGGACCGTAGCCGTGTTTCTGGAAGAAGACCGGCGCGTTCGCGCGCAGATGCGTCCACACGGCATGCGGGTCACCCGTCGCGTACAGGTCCGGATCGGAGAGATCGATCTCGTCGAGTAGCACGGGCGTCACGATGGCTAGCTTGTCATACTCCGCCGCGTGGACCTTCAGTACACGGCGTCGGAAGAGCAGTTCCGTTCGGAGCTGCGCGCGTGGCTCGCCGATGTCCTGCCGGCACTGCCGCCGAAGCCTGCGTCCGATGACTGGGAAGCGCGCAGGCACTACGACACGAGCTGGCAGCGAATGCTGCACGAGGCCGGGTATGCGGGCATCGACTGGCCGGGCGAGTTCGGTGGTCGCGGCGGGTCACCGACCGAGCAGCTGATCTTTCTCGAGGAGACCGAGCGCGCCGGTGCACCGTATGTCGGTGTGAACTTCGTCGGACTGCTGCACGCCGGGCCGACGCTCATGGCCGAGGCGAGCGACGACCAACGCAAACACCACTTGCCGCGCATCTTGTCCGGCGACGAGATCTGGTGCCAGGGCTTCAGCGAGCCGGGAGCCGGCTCGGATCTCGCGTCGCTGCAGACGAAAGCCGTGCGCGTGGACGACGACTATGTCGTCAACGGCCAGAAGATCTGGACGTCGTTTGCACAGGTCGCCGATTACTGCGAGCTGCTCGTGCGAACCGACCCGGATGCGCCGAAGCATCGCGGGATCACGTGGCTGATGTGTCCGATGGACGCACCCGGCATCGAGATACGGCCGCTCAAGACGATCCAAGGCTCATCGGAGTTCAGCGAGGTGTTCTTCAGCGACGTCCGGATACCTGTCGCCAACCGAGTCGGCGAGGAGAACGACGGCTGGCGAGTCGCGATGGTCACCTTCTCCTTCGAACGCGGAACGGCTTTCGTCTCGGAGCTCCTCGGGTCGATGCAGCTTCTCGGCCGCCTCGTCGAGCTCACGAAACGCAACGGCGCGTGGGACGACCACGGCGTCCGCCGCGAGCTCGGTCATCTCCGGGCCGAGCTCGACGCGCTGTGGGCGCTGACCAAACGCAACGTAACGCAAGCCGAGCGCACCGGCATTCCCGGCCCGGGCGGCTCGGTGTTCAAGCTGCATTACACGGAGGTCCGGCACCGGATGGGCGATCTTGCGCTGCGCGTGCTCGATCCCGTCTTGGACGGCGACGCCGAAGAGCACATCCGCGGGTGGATGCACGCGATGTCGATCTCGATTGCGGCCGGGACGTCTCAGATACAGCGAAACATCCTGGCGGAACGTGTCCTCGGGATGCCCAAAGGATGAACTTCGATCTCGGCCCGGACGAGCTTGCCCTGCGCGACGGCATTCGCGAGCTGTGTACGCGGCGGTTTCCGATGGAGCGGATCCGCAAGGGCTTCGATCCCGAGATGTGGAGCGAGCTCGAGGATGTTGGTCTGTTCACGCTGCGCACGGACCTCGGCCTGGGGATGACCGAAGCGGTCGTCGTGTTTCAGGAGCTCGGCCGCGCGTTGATCCCGGGCCCGCTCGTCGGTTCTCACCTCGCTGCGACCGGCCGGGTAATCACCGCCATCGACGGATCCGGATACGTCGCCTACGCGGCCGAGTCCGACGGCGCGATCACGGCCGACGGCGCGATCGTCGACGTCCCCGACGGCGAGAGCGTTGCGTCACTCGACCCGCTCACACCGGTAAGAAGGGTCGGTGCCGATGGCACGTCGTCCCTCGAAGGCTGTGTGTTGACCGCGGCGCTTTCTTCCGGCATCGCGTCGAAGACGGTCGAGCTCGCCGTCGCCTACGCCGGCGACCGCGTGCAATTCGACAAGCCGATCGGCTCGTTCCAGGCCGTGAAGCACATGTGTGCGGACATGCTCGTCCGGGCCGAGGTGGCGCGCGCGGCGGTCGACGCAGCCGGCGTCCTGCTCGACGAAGGCTCGGAGGACGCGAGCACGGCGGTTGCGACCGCGAAGCTGCTCGCGTCGGAGGCGGCGCTTGCGAACGCCAAGTCGTGCATACAGGTGCACGGCGGTATGGGCTTCACGTGGGAGGTCGACGCCCACCTGTACCTGAAGCGTGCGGCCGTCCTCGCGATGCAGTTTGGCTCGACAGATCGTCAGGCCGAGCTCGTCGCTGCGTCGATCTAGAGCTTCAAGAGCTCCGCGCTACGTTCCCAGAGCTCCCGTGCGGCTTCGTCGTTTCGCGCCGCCGATGATGGCTTGTGGAGCTTCGAACGCTGGAAGTAGCCGCCCGAGTGCTGCTCGAGACCGGGCTCGGACGCCACGTGAATCGACGTCCGCGCGCCCTGTGCCGGTGACAGGAAGAACGGCCCGCTGATCTTCGCGCCGAGCCCGAAAAGGCCCGTGTCGCCATCCTTGCCGAAGCGTGTGTTTACCGTCCCCGGGTGCAGCGAGTAGGCGGTGACCCCTGTTCCCTCGAGCCGCCGCGCCAGCTCCTTGGCGAACAAGATGTTGTACAGCTTCGTCGTGCCGTATACACGCATGCCGCGGTAGCCGCGCTCGCTCTGCATGTCGTCGAAGTTGAGTCGTCCTCCGCGGTGTGCGGCCGACGCGACATTGACGATCCGTGACGGCGCCGACTCCTTGAGCTTGTCGAGCAGGAGATGCGTGAGCAGAAACGGGCCGAGGTGGTTGATCTGGAATGTCGCCTCGAAGCCGTCTTCCGTCAGCTGCCGCTTGTTCAGGATCAATCCCGCGTTGTTGACGAGCACGTGCAGGTGCGGGAACCGCTCTTTGAACTCCCGAGCGAATCGGCGGACGTCGTCGAGCCGGGCCAGATCGAGCTGCATTGCGCTGACGTCCGCGTCCGGATGGCGCTCCTTGATCTCCTTGACCGCCGCGGCGCCCTTCGCTGAGTCGCGGGACGTAATGACGACTTCGGCTCCCAAGCCGGCGAGACCGGCCGCCGTCTCGAGGCCGATGCCCGTGTTCGCTCCGGTCACCAACACCGTCTTGCCGTTCATGCGTACTCCCTCTTCAGATCCTGCTTGAGCACCTTGCCGGCCGGGTTCCTCGGGAGCGCGTCGGCGATCTCGAGCTGTTCCGGGATGGCCTGGTTGCGCAATCCCTTGTCTTTTAGGAAGGCGACCATGTCGTCGAAGGACAGCTCGCCGACCACGATTGCGCATGCGCGCTCGCCCGACGACGGATCGGGAAGACCGATCACCGCGACGTCCGACACGCCGGGATGCGTGAAGAGCAGGTCTTCGACCTCTTTCGCAGAGATGTTCTCACCCTTGCGGATGATGATGTCCTTCACGCGGCCGGTGATGACGATGTTTCCGTCTACCAGCTTCCCGAGGTCGCCGGTACGGAAGTAACCGTCTTCGTCGAAGGCTTCAGCGTCGAGCGCCGCGTCGAGGTAGCCCTTCATGAGCTGCGGCGCCTTCGCGCGGATCTCGCCCTCTTCACCGGGCCCGGCCACGTCGCCTTCGAGCGTCACGAGCTTCAGCTCGACGCCCGTCATCGGCGTGCCCTCGGTATTGGCGAGCGCCTCGTCGGAGTCGTCGAAGGACGCCATCGTCAGAATCGGCGCCTCCGTGAGCCCGTACCCGGACAAGATCGGCGCGCCCATCTCCTTCTTGATCTCGTGCGCGAGCTGCGGCGGTTTGGGCGCGCCGCCCCCCGGGAAGCAGCGCACGTTCGGAAACAGCGGCGTATTCGGATTCTCGCGCTGCGCGGTGAGGTAGCCCATGTGGAAGATCGTGCCGGACCCGGCGATCGTGACGTCCTGCTCTTGGAAGAACGGAATCGTCGTCGGCGGATCCCATGCGCTGACGATGAGGTGACGCAGCCCCACCATCAATCCGGTCGCGAGCCAGATCGGCCCGGCGATGTGCGTAAACGGGAAGACGAGGCCGTTGCGGTCGTCCGCAGTCACGGCGAGCCGTTCGCCCATGCCGCGTGCAGTCGCCATGATCGTCCGGTCGGTGTGCCGGGCTCCCTTCGGGTCGGCCGTCGATCCCGACGTGTAGAAGAGCCAGCGCACGGCGTCCCCGTCGGACGGCGGAGGCGGAAGCGTCGTCGGATCGCCTTCGGGGATCGGGCCGTCGCAGACGAGCACCTCGGCACCGCCGGCGACGCGTTGGGCCATCGCTTCGAAATCGAAGTCGCGGTACACCGAGGGGACGATGAGCAGCTGCGGCCGCGCCTGCTTGGAGATGAATCCGACTTCGCGATCGCGGTAGATGGGGAGGACCGGGTTCTGCGTCGCGCCGAGACGCGCGAGCGCGCCGACGAGGACGACCGAGTTGTTCGTCGTCGGGAGGATCCACGTGACGACCACCCCGTCCTTCACACCGCGCTCGTAGAGCCCGGCGGCTGCTCGTTGTGCGGCGTCGCGGTAGGCGGCAAACGTGAGGGTCGTTCGCGTTTCGTCGACGACCATCGGCGCATCGGGTGTTGCGTCGGCGCGCTTCACGATGAGGTCCCAGAGCGTGGCGGCCTCGAGCATCTCCCCTCCGATCTGACGATCCGTCAGGTGTGTAAAGATACGGCCGCGTGAGCGACCTGGTGAAATGCGATGTTGCCGACGGCGTCGCCGTCGTCTCTTACAACCGCCCGGACAAGCACAACGCGTTCAACGACGCGCTGGACGACGAGTTCTTCGGCGTCCTTGCCGAGCTTCACGTGCGGGACGACGTCCGCGCGATGGTGTGGCGCGGGGAAGGGAAGTCGTTCTCGTCAGGACGCGACACCAGCGAGCTCGGCGTCCGAGCGCCCGGAGTCTCGGACCTCGACTTCATCGCGCATGGCCATGCGCGAACGAAGCTTCTTTGGACGTCGCCGTTTCCCATCGTCGTTGCGCTCAAGGGCTGGGTGATCGGCGGATCGTTCGAGCGGGCGCTGCTGTGCGACATCCGCTTTGCATCCGAGGACGCCCGCATGTCGCTTCCCGAGGTGGCGCACGGCGTCATTCCCGATTCGGGAGGCGTTGCCCGACTGTTCCAGATGGCCGGACACGGCCTGGCCGCCGATCTCGCACTTACCGGACGGGTCATCGACGCCGAGGAGGCGCTTCGGCACGGGATCGTGTCGCGCGTCGTTGGACTCGATGAGCTCGACTCGGTCGCGTTGGAGATCGCGCGCGGACTGGCCGAGCGCTCGCCGCTGGCCGTCCGGATGACGCGTGAGGTCTTGCGCAATCTCGCGACGCCCGAGGTTGAGCGCTCGATGCATCAGGAATGGGTCTCGCAAGCGATCGTCATGGGGGAGAGACGCAAAGATGAGTGACCAACCGAGTGTCGTCGACGCCGTCCGGCAGCGGGGGTTCTTCGGGGGCGGTGATCCGAAGGAAGTCGCACCGAGAACCTTTCACGTCCCGACGATGGCGAACTCGACGGCATTCGTCACCGACGACGGCATCGTGCTCGTCGACTGCGGCGTGGTACAGGTCGGCCCGCACATCCACGGAGCCGTCCGCGGCTATACGGATGCGCCGCTGAACACCGTCGTCTACACGCACGGGCACGTCGACCATTGCATGGGACTGGCTCCGTGGTTGGACGAAGGCAAGCCGAGGGTTGTCGGCCATGAGAACGTCGCGCCGCGCTTCGACCGGTACCTGCGGACGGTCGGCCTGCAGGAGCACATCAACAGCGTCCAGTTCGGCTTCGAGAACATGCGCTGGCCGACGGATTACATCTACCCCGACACGACCTACCGCGATTCCCTCGAGCTCACGATCGGCGGCGAACGCTTCGAGCTGAATCACGGCAAGGGCGAGACCGACGACGCAACCTGGGTGTGGGCGCCGGATCGCGGTGTGCTGTGCACGGGCGACTTCTGGATCTCGTGCGTTCCGAACTGCGGCAACCCGCAGAAAGTGCAGCGCTATCCAGAGGAATGGGTGCAGGCGTTCGAGAAGATGATTCCCCTGGGAGCCGAGACGCTTCTCCCGGGGCACGGTCCGCTCATCACGGGAGCCAAAGATGTGGAACGCGCGCTCACCGATGCCGCCGCCTACCTACGGTCGATCGTCGACCAGACGCTGGCCGCATTGAACGAGGGACTCCCGCACGACGAGATCGTTGCGCGTGTGAAGCCGCCGGCCGAGTTTGCCGACCGTGCGTATCTCCAACCGATCTACGACCGGCCCGAGTTCATCGTGCGCAACCTTATCCGTCTGCACGGCGGCTGGTGGGACGGCTACGCCTCGAACCTCATGCCGGCCACGGAGCAAGAGCAGGCGCGGGAGATCGCGTCACTGGCCGGCGGAGCCGACAAGCTCGTCTCGCGCGCGCGCGACCTCGCCGACTCCGACATCGAGCTGGCATGTCACCTGGCCGAGTGGGCCGCGCTCGCCGAGCCATCGAGTCGCGATGCTCAGCAATGCGTGCTCGACTTGTTCACGAAACGAGCCGGAGACGAGTCGTCGCTCATGGGCCGCGGGATCTTCATGCACGCGGTGCGCCAAGCGAAGCGCGCGCTGGGCGACTAACCGTCGAAAGGCTCCCGGCCCAATTGCTCGCGGATGGGCGTGAACTCCGGTTGCATCATGCTTCGTCGTTGCCAGTTTGCGCCGTCCACGACAAGCGTCGCGCCGGTGATGTACGAGGCGTAGGGAGAGGCGAGGAACGTCGCCGCCCAGCCAAGCTCTCGCGGCGTCCCGACGCGGCCCGCCGGCACCGACAAGGCGTCGCGTTCGCCGCGGCCCGGGACGTTTCTGATCTGCTCGGGCTCGTCGTCGTGGGGAATCAGTCCGGGCACGAGGTAGTTCACGCGGATCCCGTAGGGTGCCCACTCGACGGCCAGCGTCTCGGTGAGGTTCTTCACGCCGGCTTTCGCTGCGGCCGAATGTGCGAAGCCGGGCCCACCCGTCCACGAATACGACGCGCCGATGTTGACGATGGTGCCCGGAGTCTTTGTGGCGATGTGCCGCCGGCCGAACTCGCGGCAGCAGAAAAACGTTCCGTCGAGGACGATGCGGGTGACGGCGCGCCAGCCGTTCGGCGACAGGTCCTCGGCGGGGATGGGGAAGTTGCCTGCCGAGTTGTTCACAAGAATGTCCGGCAGCGCCCCGAGTCGCTCCTCGGTGTCGTCGAAGGCTCCCTGCACTTGGTCCGGCTCCCGTATGTCACATCCGACCGTGATTGCTTTGGCGCCGACGGACTCGACGGCTGTTTTGCCTGCCTCGAGGTGCTCGGGACTTCGGCTCCAGATCGCCAGCGTCGCACCGAGCCGAGCGAACTCGAGCGCGATGCCTTTGCCGAGGCCCGTGCCTCCTCCCGTGACGACGACGACGGCGCCGTCGAACGTGCCGGCCGGGAGCGCCGATCCGCCGTCGGGCGGTGCCGGAAGTGCCATGGCTAGGATTCTGCGACATGCAACGAGCAGTCGTCGTGCCGGATCTGTTGGCGGAGCGAGCGAAAACGGACGGCGACCGCCTCTTCGTCGAGTGCGACGGCGTTCCACGGACGTTTGCCGAGATGCAAGACCGGGCCGAGCGACTGGCCGCCGGGCTCACAAAGCTCGGTGTGACGAAGGGCGACCGCGTCGCGACTATCCTTCCGAACCGCATCGAGCACGTCGAGCTGATCTTCGCGTGCGCGCGGATCGGCGCCATTCACGTGCCGGTCAACGTGTTCCTGAAGGGCGAGTTCCTGCGCTACCAACTGGCCGATGCGGCGGCGTGCGTCGTCGTCGGTGACGTGGCCGGCTTGGCAGCCGTCGAGGAGATCCGGGGCGACCTCGCGGACCTGCGGCATGTTGTCGCTTGCGACGCGGATCTCGCATCAGATTCGGGACCACCGGCCGTCCAGATCACGCCCGGCGACACGATGGCGATCATCTATACGTCCGGGACGACCGGCATGCCGAAGGGCTGCATGCTGCCGTACGGCTACCACTCGGCCGGGGTCAGGCAGGTGAATACGCTTCTCGAGTACGCGCCTGGTGACGTCCTGTACACGGCACTGCCGCTCTTCCACGGCTGGGCGCGGGGAATGCTCTTCGCTTCCCTCGTGCACGGACTGACGATCCATCTCGACGCGGAGTTCTCGCCGTCGGCGACGCTGCAACGGCTGGCGGAAACGAAAGCGACCGTCTTCTCCGGCGTCGGCGCGATGGGGATGGCGCTGCTCGCACTGCCGCCGTCGGATGCCGACCGCGCGCACAGCCTTCGCGTGGCGTTCATGATCCCGTTCGCTCCGCAATCGGAGGCCGAGTTCACCGAGCGCTTCGGCGCCCGCGTGCAGTCGCAGATGTACGGCCAGACCGAGACCGGAGCGATCTCGTTCACGCCGTTGAACGAGGAGGGCAAGCCCGGGACGATCGGTCGTCCCTCGCCGCAATACGACGTCCGTCTCGCCGACGACGGCGAAGTTCTCGTTCGTGCCAAGCACCCCGATGTCTTGTACACGGGCTATTGGAACAAGCCCGACGAGACGGTCGAGGCAGTGCGCGACGGCTGGCACCACACCGGCGACCTCGCGCGAATGGATGACGGCGGTCGACTCGTATTCGTCGACAGGAAGAAGGATGCGCTACGCCGCCGAGGAGAGAACGTGTCCTCCGTGCAGCTCGAAGCCGCGATCGTTGGGCACCCGAAAATCGCCGAGGCGGCCGTCGTCGCCGTGCCGTCCGAGATGACCGAGGACGACATCAAGGCGTGCGTTGTTCTGAACCCCGGCGAAGCCACGACACCCGGCGAGCTGTTCGAGTTCTTCAAGGAGAAGCTGCCGTACTTCGCCGTCCCGCGTTACGTGGAAATCGTCGAGTCGCTGCCGAAGACGGCGACCATGCGCGTGCAGAAGCACATGTTGCGCGCCGCGCGAGTCAGCGACGCGACGTGGGACTTCGACGCGCTCGGCCTGGTGATCGACCGCGACGAACGCCGGTAGTCCGCCGCTCGTAGGCCCACTCGCCGAAACGAGCGATGGCGCGCACGGTGTAAAGCGTGCGGATCGACAGGAACTGATCGAACGCGTGCTGCGTTCTTGGGAGCTCCGCGAAGATCACTGGCTCATTGGAGACCTCGCGAAGCCGCGCTACGAACCCGCGTGCCTCTTCCACGATCGAGAGCGTGTCCATCGATCCGTGGATGACGAAGAACGGCGGTGCCTCCGGGCCGACGCGATGCCACGGCGAGATCGATTCGAAGAACGGCCGGTCGTCGGCGAGGCGCCTTCCGACGACGGCGCGCTCGAAGAACCGCAGGGAGCCCAGCTTGTGCCGGCGCCTTCCTCCTTTCAGCTCGCCGGCGATCGTGGCGGTGAAGTCGTAGACGCCGTACAGGGGGGCCGCTGCCTGCACGGCCGTGTCTGCACTCTCGAATCCAGGCTGGAAAGACGGGTCGTTCGCTGTCAGCGCCGCGAGCATCGACAAGTGTCCGCCGGCCGAATTTCCGCTGACCATGAGGAAGCTCGGGTCGCCGCCGTACTCGTGCGCGTGCTCCCTGATCCAGGCGATGGCGCGCTTCACCGCGACGATGTGGTCGGGGAACTTCGAGCGCGGGCTCAGTGGGTAATTCATCGAGAAGCACACCCACCCGCGTGAGGCCATCTCGATGAGGAGCGGCTTGCCTTGCTGGTTCTTGTTCGAGATGCCGACGAGCCACGCGCCCCCGGGAACGTAGAGCAAACACGGACGTCCGGTCCTCGATTCGCGCTCGTGCCACACATCGAGCCGGTGCCGGCGCCCTCGCTTGTCGGAGTACGGGACGTCCCGGACGCGGCGGATCCTTCGGGTCCAGAGCTTGAACGGGAACGCGAACTCTCGCCAGCCGACGGGAGTGCGCGCGGCGGCGCCGATCACCGGCGTGAGCGCATCGTCGAGCACCGACTCGGCCCGGTACGCCTCACGCACGATCCCCCACAAGAGGAAACCGTTGAAAGCGCACACACCGAGCGCGATCCAACCGTGCCATTCGTCGAGGCCGCCGAGAAGCACGAAGACTGCGGCGCCCACGACGTCGGCGACAAGCAGCTGCGGGGCAAGCTCAATCGTGAGCCAGGAGGCGAAGAACGCCGGGACGAGGACGAGCTGCGCGCGCAACGCGCGCCGCGCATTAAGGATGAAGGCGAGGCCGACGAGCGCGGTAGCCAGGAACGCGGTGGGCATGTACTCAGTCTGCCCGACGACTGGAGTAGCCTGGCGTTCGCATCAGAGCGGGAGGTGAGACGTGGAACGGATGAGCGGACTCGACGCGACGTTCCTCTATTTCGAGACCCCGAACATGCACATGCACGTGATCGGCGTGATCGTGTTCGATCCGTCGACGGTGCCCGGCGGCTACTCCTTCGAGCTCGTGAAAGAGATGATGAGTAAGCGGCTGCATCTCGTCCCGACGTTCCGTCGCAAGCTCGCCCCGATCCCGTTCAACGTCCATCACCCGGTATGGGTCGAGGACGCCAACTTCGACCTCGACTACCACGTGCATCGCATCGGCTGTCCCGCCCCCGGGTCCGAGCGTGAGCTTGCCGAGGTCGTCGGCGACATCGCCAGCCGGCCGTTGGATCGCACGCGTCCGCTGTGGGACATGACGATCGTCGAGGGTCTGCAGAACGGCTACGTCGCGTCCATCTCGAAGATGCACCACGCGACGATCGACGGTGTGTCGGGCGCGAATCTCATGGTGCACCTTTTCGATCTCGAGCCGAATCCTCAAGAGCTGCCCGAGGCCGAGCCGTGGCAACCCGAGCGCATGCCCAGCGACGTCGAGCGGCTCGCCTTCGCGGCGGTGTCACGCGTGAGCCGTCCGCTCAACATCCTCAAGGTCGTCCCGGCGACCGCAAGGTCGGTCTTCAACGTCGTCAACCGGCGTCGCGGGGGCAGCGGCGGAATGGCAACTCCTTTTACCGCTCCGCGGACCAACTTCAACGCACCGGTCACGCCGCACCGCCGTGTGGCGTTCTCGACGACGTCGCTCGAGGAGGTCAAGCAGATCAAAAAGGCGTTCGGGACGACCGTCAACGACGTCGTCCTGGCGATTTGTTCCGGTGCGCTGCGCCGCTACCTTGCCGGCCGCAACGAATTGCCCGACAAATCGCTGATCGCGACCTGTCCCGTGTCGGTGCGCGGGGAAGAAGAGAAGATCGGCAGCAACCAGGTCTCGGCTCTCTTCACGAAGCTCTACACCGACGTCGAGGATCCGGTCGAACGTCTGCTGGCGATCCACGAGATCAACAAGGGCGCGAAAGAGGAGCACAACGCGATCGGCGCCGACACGCTCCAGAACTGGGCAGAGTTCGCCGCCCCGACGACATTCTCGCTCGCCGCACGTATGTACACGGGTCTCCGGCTGGCCGAGCGCCATCCGGTCATCCACAACCTGGTGATCTCCAACGTCCCCGGTCCGCCGTTCCCGCTCTACTTCGCCGGAGCCAAGCTCGTCGGGTTGAATCCGCTCGGTCCGATCATGGACGGCGCGGGCCTCAACATCACCGTGTTGAGCTACGTCGACAACATCAATTGGGGATTCATCGCCTGTCGCGAGCTCATGCCGGACTTGTGGGACCTCGCCGACGCGATTCCCGACGCGCAATCAGAGCTGCTCAAGCTGGCGCAAGCCAGGGTCTGAGTGGGCTTACCCCAGGAGTTCGTCGACCTCGCACGCGAGGTCAGCAACTGGGGACGCTGGGGCGACGACGACGAGCTCGGCACGCTCAACCTGATCACGCACGACGTTGTGAAGCGCGCGGCCGATTGCGTGCGCACCGGGAAGACCTTCGCGCTCGGCCTTCCGCTCAGCGCGGACGGTCCGCAAACGGGCGCCGTCCCGGGACGCACGAATCCCGAGCACCGAATGAGTTTCGTGAACTTTCCCTACGGCGAGAGCGGTGTTGCCGCGAGCGACGACTCGGTCTCGATGGGTCTCCAGGCAGGCACTCACTGGGACGCGCTCACCCACATCAGCTTCGACGGACACATCTACAACGGCTACGAAGCGAGCGTGATCACAGAGTCGGGGGCGGCGAAGTGCGGGATCGAGAAGGTCCGCAAGCTCGTCAGTCGAGGCGTGCTCATCGATGTCGCGCGCGACAAAGGGATCGACAGACTCGAACCGGGCTACACGATCACGCCGGACGATCTGGACTCCGCGTCGAAGACCGACGTGTTGCCCGGCGACGTCGTCCTGATTCGCACGGGTCAGATGCAGCTGCTCGATGCCGGCGACAAGGAGGCGTACGGCATGCCGAGCCCAGGGCCGGGCATGGCGTGTGCGCGTTGGTTCAATGCGCACGACGTCGCGGCGGTGGCGACGGACACCTATGCATTCGAGGTGCTTCCGGGCGAGATCAAAGGCTTGTTCCTTCCCGTGCACGTGCTCGACCTCGTCCAGATGGGCATGCTGCAAGGACAGAACTTCGTCCTCGAAGAGCTCGCGCGCGACTGCGCGGAGGACAGCGTGTACGAGTTCCTCCTCGAGGCGACACCGGAGCCGTTCGTGGGCGCCGTCGGCGCACCCGTGCAGCCGGTTGCTATCAAGTAGCCGTGGAAACGCTTCTGTACGAAGAATCCGACGGTGTCGCCGTCGTCACGCTGAATCGCCCGGACGTCTACAACGCGTTCAACTCGACGATGTGCGAGGAGCTCTCGGGTTTGTGGCGCGAGATCGGCGCGAACGACGCGGTACGGTGCGTCGTCCTGACTGGAGCAGGCGAGAAGTCCTTCTGCACAGGGATCGATCGAAGCGAGATTCCGTCAGAGGGCACCGAGTTCGATCCGGCGACGTACGAGGACCCGGGGGCCAAGCTCGGTCCGAAGTCGAACGATTTGTACAAGCCGGTGATCGCCGCCGTGCGCGGCATGGCGTGCGGCGGCGCCTTCTACATGCTGGGCGAGGTCGAGTTCATCATCGCGTCGGATGACGCGACGTTCTTCGATCCGCACGTCACGTACGGAATGACCGCCGTCTTCGAGCCACTGCTGATGATGCGGCGGATGCCGTTCGGCGAGATCGCACGGTTGACGCTCGTGGGGAATCACGAACGTGTCTCGGCGCAGCGCGCGTACGAGATCGGCCTGGTGTCGGAAGTCGTTCCGGCGAGCGAGCTGCAAGAGGCGGCGATGCGCGTCGCGACGGCGATCGCGTCGCAGCCTGCTCATGCCGTTCAAGCGACGGTGCGCGCAATGTGGACGGCGCTCACGCACTCACCGTCGGCTGCGCTCGAGAAGGGGGCCGAGCTCCTCGCCGCCGGGACGACGCCCGAAGCCCTCGCCGAGGGACAGGAAGTCTTCACGTCCGGCAAGCGCATCAACTGGCGCCTGCGCTGACTGTGACGTAGTTCACTGCCCTCGACCGAGCGTCGCGCCTTCCATAGAGGCATCCTGGGATTACGTTTGCGTCCGGTGAGGAGGGGCTCTGGACTGCCCGAGCTGTGGGGGGAGGAACCGGGATGGCGCTCGGTTCTGCACGTTCTGCGGGACCACGCTTGCGCTGAAGTGCCCGGCGTGTGGCACCGATCTACTGGCGGGCGCCCGTTTCTGTGACTCCTGCGGTGCGCCGGTGGGAGCCGAACCGGCGGCCGAACCCGTCGTCGCCGCGCGGAAGGTCGTCACCGTCCTCTTCGCAGACATGACGGGCTCGACCTCCCTCGAAGAGGAGATGGACGCCGAGACGGTTCGCTCGCTGCTCGACCGCTTCTACGCGACGATCCGCGCGGAGGTCGACAAGCGCGGCGGTCGCGTCGTGAAGTTCACGGGGGACGGCTTGATGGCCGCCTTCGGAATCCCCGAAGTGCACGAGGACGACGCATCTCGGGCGCTCGAGGCGGCGATTGGTATGTGTGCGGCGACCGCCGAGTTCGCGGAAGCGACCGGTCACACGGCGATCTCCCTCAAGGTCGGCGTGAATACGGGCGAGGTCGTCGTGATCGAAGCCGACGACGACGTCGTCGGCGACGCCGTCAACGTCGCGGCGCGCCTGGAAGGCGCGGCCAGAGCGGGCGAGGTGCTCGTCGGAGAAGAGACGTGGCGGCTGACGCGTGGGACGTCGTCGTTCGAACCCGTTGCCCCGCTCACGCTCAAAGGCAAATCCGAACCCGTCCCCGCGTATCGGCTCGTCGCGCTCGGCGGCGCGGCCGACACCCTGGCCACGCCGTTCGTGGGACGCGACGCCGAGCTCGAGACGCTGCTCTCGGCGTTCGAGCAGGCCGTCGCCGCGAAGGCTGCGCGGCTCGTGACGATCGTCGGCTCGCCAGGTCTCGGCAAGACGCGACTGGCTCGCGAGCTCGCCGCCCGCCTCGCCGACCGTGCCGTCGTGCGCGAGACACGCTGCGATCCGACCTCCGCGACGTTCGCCCCGATTGCCGAAGCGCTTCGGGAAGCGAACTCAATCCCCGAATCCGCGAACGAGATTGAGGTCGTCGGGGCTCTGCTCGCCCGCCTTCCGGAGGAGGAACCGGAGCGCGAACGCATCGCTTCGCGCGCGGCGGCCGTCCTCGGCGCCGGTATACCGGGTTCCACCGAGGAGACCTTCTGGGCTCTCCGTCGAATGATCGAGTCGGCTGCGGCCCGCGATCTTCCTCGCGTGCTCGTGCTCGAAGACCTCCACTGGGCCGAGCCCCTGCTTCTCGACCTCGTCGAGCACCTCGCCGAGTGGATCCGAGACGCGCCCGTGCTCTTGGTCGGAACAGCTCGGCCCGAGCTGCGCGACATGCGGCCGTCGCTGACCGAAGGAGGGCGCGCATCCGCTGTCATTGCGCTCGAAGGACTGGATCGACGCGCGACCGAGCAGCTTGCGATCGGTCTTCTGGGCACCGAGGAGGTGCCGAGCGAGCTGCTGGCGAAGATTCCCGCCTCGACCGAGGGCAATCCGCTGTTCGTACGGGAGCTCGTGCGGATGCTCGTGGACGACGGCGTCCTGCGTCGCGACGGCGAGGCGTGGACCGTCACAGTCGATGTCGAGGCCATCGAGGTCCCGCCGACGATTCAGTCGTTGCTCGCGGCGCGCATGGATCGGCTGCGCAACGACGAGCGCGCAGTCGTCGAGCTCGCATCGGTCGTGGGCAAAGAGTTCTACCGGGGAGCGCTCCAGGAGCTGGCTTCCATTCAAGTGCGCGAGCAACTCGATGCGTGTTTGGAGAGCTTGCGCCGCAAGGAGCTCATCGAACCCGTCGGGACGTACTGGATCGACGAGCCCGTTTTCCGTTTTCACCACGCACTGATCCGAGATGCCGCCTACAGACGGCTGCTCAAAGAATCGCGAGCCGATGTGCACGAGCGCGTCGCGGCATGGATCGAGCGGAAAACAAACGATGTCATCGGCGAGCACGAGGAGCTCATCGGCTATCACTTCGAGCAGGCGCACGAGTACCTCAAGCAGCTCGGACGACTCGACGACCACGCCGTCGAGCTCGGACGTCGTGCCGCCGCGCTGCTCGGTGAGGCGGCGCAACGCGCTCTCGACAGGGACGACCTCCCGGCGGCGGCATCCCTTGCCGGTCGCGCCCTTGTTCGTTTGTCGGACGACGACGAACAGCGGTCCGCGCTACTGCTTGTTCGCTGTGAAGCCTTGCTCTCGATGGGCGACGTGTCGACCGGAGCCAACGCAGTCGCCGAGCTCGAGCGGACTGCCGACTCGCCGAGGCTGACGGCATGGACGACGTGCTTCGCCGGCCAGCTCTCGAACTACACGGAGCCCGAGCGACTCCGCGAGACCGAGAAGCGGGTCGCGGCGGCAGCGGCGGAGCTCGTCGAGCTCGGCGATCCGGCCGGCGCGGCCAAGGCGCACACGGTCCACGGATCCACGCTTGCGCGTCTCGGCCGTTTCGCGGAATGCGAGGCCGCCCTCGACGCGGCCCTGACCGCCGCGCGCGAGGCCAACGACAGACGGCGTATCACGGCGGTGCTCGGCTCCGCTCCGCTGGCCGCGCTGTGGGGGCCGAACCCCGTCTCCCGCGCCGGCGGACGGTGCCTCGATCTCGTCCGTCTCTCGCGCATTACCACGGGCTCACCGGCGGTCGAGGTGACGTCGACACGTTGCCAGGCCGTCCTGGAGGCCTTCCGCGGCCGCGCCGACGCTGCGAGACGCATGCTGCGCAGCGTCAGAAGGACCCTCGAAGAGCTCGGTCTCCAGCACGAGTTGCTGGAGACGGAGTTGTTCATGGGCTACGTCGAGCTCGTCGCGGGGGACGCCGATGCCGCCGAGCCGCACCTGAGTGTTGCGCACGACGGATTCCGGTTCGTCGGGGTCGACGTGCTGGCCGCGCAATCGTCAGCGTTGCTGGCTCGAGCGCAGCTGCAGCTGGGTGACATCGAAGCCGCCGAGCGCTTCGCGGACGAAAGCGAGCATCTGGCCGGTCAGGACTTGAAGGCGTCCATCGCGTGGCGCGCCGTCCGGGCCGAGATCCTCGCGCATCGCGGCGCGTTCGACGAAGCGAAGAGCCTCGCTGAATCGGCTGTCGAGATCGCCTCGCGAACGGACGCATTGATCGATCACGGCGACGCGTGCCGTGCGCTCGCTGCGGTGTGCGCGGCGGCCGGCGACGCCGCCGCCGCGCGTTCGGCTTCCGATCGCGCCTTTGCGCTCTATGAGCGCAAAGGCGCCACGGCGCTCCTTGGCGAACCAGCGGTTGAGATACGGGCGCCGGCACCGGAGGCTGCGCCGTCCCGCAGCGTGCCGGGAAACGCCGCTTTCCGCAACGCATTGCATATCGCCGATCTCTTCGAGGCGCGGGATTGGGATGCAATGCGGGCGCAGCTCGCCGAAGACCTAGTGCTTCTCGACCGCAGGCGAGTCGTCGGTATCGACTTCGTCAACAGCCGCGAGAAGTACATCGAGCAGTTCAAGATCGTTGCGGATGTCGGCACTCGCCGTATCGACAACACCCTGATCGCTACACGAGGTGAACTTCTCGCTCTCTTGCGATGCAACTACATCGGCGCCGACATCGGAAGCTCACCATTCCAGGTCGAGCTCCTGCTGCTCTTCGAGTTCGATGAGAACGGGCGTCACGTCTCCGGTGTGCTATTCGATACCGACAATCTCGACGAGGCGATAGCTGAGCTCGACGAGCGATTCGTCGCAGGCGAAGGCGCGGAGATCGAGAACATCGTTCGGGCCTCTCAAGCCTTCGCTCACATGTACAACGAGCGCAATTGGGATGGCCTTCGCGCACTGTTCGCGGACGATTGCGTTTTCGTCGACCATCGTCTTGCAGCTCTCGGAAGCATGGGGGTCAACGAGTTCGTTCGTGCGCTTCAGGAGTTGATCGAACTGATCCCCGGACGCCGCGCCTTTGCGACTTCTTTCGTGGCGGCCTTCGCTCCCTACGTCGCCGTTTACGGCTACGACATGAGCGGACACACTGCCGATGGCGCTCTCATCCACGAGAACTTTCACCACGTGTGGCAGCTCGACGCCGATGGATTGGTATCGCTCTTCGAGTTCTATCCGGAGGAAGGACTCGCCGCCGCGTTGGAGCGATTCGAGGAGCTCACGGCAAGACGCGCGGCTCCCGCACTGGAAAACAACGCAACGCATTCGTGGCTGATATTTGATCGATCGTTCGAAGCGCGCGATTGGGACGCGTGTAGAGCCCTGCTGAGCGAGGATGTGTTCTTCGACGACCGACGCAGAGGCTTGCGGCACTCTGCGGCCGGACGTGACGAGTACATGGACGTCATGAAGGCCGCGGCCGACGTGGCCGGACGCTTCGACTCGGAAACGCTGGCCGTTCGAGGCGAACGGCTCGTGCTCAAGCACATGACCGCCACGGGAAGGCATGCGCCGACCGGGCTCGAGACGCAATTCCTGTCGGTGCAGGAGTGGACGGACGGCCATCTCGTTCGGATGGTCAACTTCGACTCCGACGACCTCGACGCGGCCTTGGCCGAGCTCGACGAGCGGTTCGTCGCAAACGAAGGCGCCGAGATCGAACACGTCGTTCGCTCCTGCCAAGCCTTTACGCACATGTACAACGAGCGGGACTGGAACGCACTCCGTGCGCTGTTCGCAGACGATTGCGTTGTCGTCGACCACCGGCCGGCTGCGCTCGGGACCATCGGGGCGGACGAGTACGTTCGTGCGCTCCGGGAGCTAGTCGACCTCATCCCGGGACGTCGCGCCGTTGTTGAGTCCTATGAGGCCTTCGCCCCCAACATCGCCGTTACTCGCTACGACATGCGTGGACTAACGGCCGACGGAGCCGACATCCAAGAGATCTTTCACACGCTGTGGCAAGTGAATGCCGACGGGTTGTCGCGTACCGAGTTTTACCCGGAGGAAGGGCTCGTTGCCGCGTTGGAGCGATTCGAGGAGCTCACAGCACAGCGCTCGCTCCCCTCACCGGAGAACGAAGCGACGCGTGTATGGGTCGAGTTGCGCCGGCACTTCGAGGCGCGTGATTGGGACGCGTTTTCGGGACTCCTCAGTCCAGACGCGAGCTTCGACGACCGCCGCACGTTGATCGCCAACCCACCCGCTCGGGGCCGAGAAGCCGTCGTCGAGGTCATAAAGACCGTGTCGGCCACCGGGATCATCCGGGCGGAGTCGACGACTCTCGCAACGCGCGGCGAGCGGCTGATGCTCGGCCGGGTGATCCTTCGCGGCGCAGATGTCGGCTCGGCTCCCTTCGAGACCGAGGTGCTCTCGCTCGTCGAGCTCGATGAGGCGGGGCGGGTCGGGTCGTGGGTTGTTTTCGACAGCGAAGATTCTGATGCAGCCTTCGATGAGCTCGACGAACGATTCTTCGCCGGCGAAGGAACTCCTTTTGCTGCCGAGCTTACGGGGCTGATGATCAGCGCGATCGGATCCATGAACGACCGTGATTGGCCGGGTCTCCGGGCATCGATGACGGACGACCTGGCGTTCGTCGACCACCGTCCGGCGTCGCTCAGTGAGTCCTGGGGAGCGGATCGTCGCGTCTCGGAGCTGCGAGAGCTGCTCGAGCTGATGAGCTCGTATCGATGCCGGATCTCGAACATCCTCGTGTTGCGTCTCCCGTATTCCGTCGTCCGCATCGTCATCAGCGGCACCCTCGAGGACGGATTCGAGCTCGAGATCGTCTACCTCATGCTGGGGGAGATCCGTAACGGACTCCTGGCTCGTATGGAGTTGTTCCCCGAGGAGGCTCTCGATGCGGCTCTCGCGCGCTTGGAGGAGCTCGATCGAGGTGAGTCGTCGGACGCGCTCGAAAACGCGTGCTCGCGATTCACCGGCCGATTCGTCGACGCATTCGAGCAACGCGATTGGGACACCATTACGGAAAGCCTCGCGCCCGACTCCGGCTTCGAAGATCGCCGCGCCGGGCTCGGCACTCGGAGCGACGGCAAGGAGGCCGTCCTCGCGATGCTGGACTCGCTCGCGAGCGTGGGCGCCTCAGGCATCGATGTGTCGACGGTTGCCGTACGTGGAGAACGCCTCGTCCTCTACCACTCGATCATCGGCGGTCCCCGAGACGATCCGCGGAGGTTCGAGGCGGAGTGTTTGATGCTTCATGAGATCGATGAGAACGGTCGATTGCTCATGACAATTCTTTTCGATCCACACGATCTCGACGCCGCACTTGCCGAGCTGGACGAGCGATACCTAGTCGGCGAAGGACGCTCCTACGCCGAGATCCTCCGGTTACACGCGGGTCATCGCGACTCTCACAAGCACCGTGACTGGAAGGCTTACCGCGACCGCCTCGCGCCCGATTTCGTCATGGTGGACCACCGTCCCGCGGGAGCCGGGACCGTCGAAGGACCCGACGCGCAGCAGCGCTACGCGCAAGCGCTTGTCGAGATAGCTCCCGAAGCTCGTCACGACGTTCTGGAGATCGTGGCGATCTCTTCGGATCGCGTCCTCATTAGTCAGCGGATACGAACTTCAAACAACAGTCTCGTCGATAGGGAGCTTCCCTCGTTGGCACTCGCTCAGTCATCTAACGGAAAGCTCGCGCGCATCGAGGTCTTTCCGTTGGACCGCAGAGCCGACGCGCTGGCGCGGTTCGAGGAGCTTGGTCGAAACGAATCGACCGGCACGCTCGAAAACGCGTGTTCGCGATTGACCGGACGCTTCATCGACGCCTTTGAACGTCGTGATTGGGACATGATTACCGAAATCCTCGCGCCCGACTCTACCTTCGAAGATCGACGAGCCGGACTCGGCACTCGAAGTGACGGCAAAGATGCCTTCCTCGCGATGCTGAACTCGTTCGCGAGCGTGGGCGCTGCAGTCATCGATTTGTCGACGGTCGCTGTACGCGGAGAACGGCTAATCCTTTACCACTCGATCATCGGCGGCCCCCGAGACGATCCGCGGAGGTTCGAGGCGGAGTGTCTGATGCTTTATGAGATCGACCAGAACGGCCGGTTGCTCATGACGATCCTGCTCGATCCCCACGATCTCGATGCCGCGTTCGATGAACTCGACGACCGTTACATCGCCGGCGAGGGCTCCCGCCACGAACCGGTGTGGAGTGTCATCGTTGGAAGCCTCGCGTCTTTCAACGAGCATGATTGGCGCCGATTCCGGCAGTTCAGGACACCAGACTACGCCCTCATCGAT
>DASQWC010000192.1:0-29722 GCA_035640475.1 Actinomycetota bacterium
GCGATATCGACGGCGGCCGGGTGGTTGCTGCGCATCGTCGGCAACCGCGTCGAGTTCCTCTTCCGCGAGCGCGCAACAATCGCGATCGAGGCCCACGTCGTCCATCTCCAAGGAAGCGTCGCGAGCATCGAGCACCACGAACGGCCCGAGTATCTCGACCGGTTGCAGATTCTCAAGGACCACGTCTTCCTGCTGAACCACTTGTATCCGGCGCTGATGAGCTCGGTCGGCGCCGTTGCGCGCGTTGCCATCACCGTTGGGTTGTTGATGTCGGTTCATCCGGCGCTGATTGCGCTCGTGATCTTCGCGGTGCCGACGGTCGTGGCGTCGTCCTGGCGTGCCGGGGTCGAACGCAAGGCAGAGGAGGCGGCGGCACCCCGGCGGCGGCTCGCCAAGCACTTCTTCGATCTCGCGACGATGGCCGGGCCGGGGAAGGAGGTCCGTGTGTGGCGCCTCGGCCCACGGCTGATCAGCTGGCGTCGTACGGCCTGGGACCAATGGTTCGCGCAGACGGCCGCCGTCCGCGCGCGCAGCGCCGCGTGGCACGCGCTCGCCTGGTCGCTGTTCGGAGCGGCCTATGTCGGCGCGATCGTGTTCGTCTCGTCGATCGTGCAGGCTTCGGCCGGCGGCGTCGTCGTTGTGGTTGCGGCCGGCGCCAACCTGTCGCGATTCCTCGGCATGACCGCATCGCAATCCGATTTCCTGCGCTGGTGTCTCGAAGCGGCGCAGCGGCTTGCGTGGCTCGAGGACTATGCCGCCTCGCGTGCCGTGAGAGAGGTTGTGCCGGCGCCTGCGCGCATCAAGCGCGCGATCTATCTGCAGGACGTCTCTTTCCGCTATCCGGGGACCGAAGCCTGGGTGCTCCAGGACGTCGATCTGGAGCTTCCCGCCGGATCGGTCGTGGCGATCGTCGGCGAGAACGGCGCGGGCAAGACGACGCTCGTGAAGCTCTTGTCTCGCTTCTACGAGCCGACATCCGGACGGATCCTGATCGACGATGTCGAGCTCGCTCAGATCTCGGCGGACGAGTGGCGATCGAAGCTCGCCGGCGCTTATCAGGACTTCATGCGTTTTGAGTTCAGCGCGCGGCGCACGATCGGCATCGGCGATCTGCCGCGCATGGAGCTCGAGTCGGCGGTTCGGACGGCGGTCGACCGCGCCGGCGCGGTGGACGTCATCGACCGGCTCCCGAGCGGTCTCGAGACCCAGCTCGGCCCCACGTGGGCCGAGGGAGTTGAGATCTCGTTCGGTCAGTGGCAGAAGCTGGCGCTCGCGCGCGGTTTCATGCGCGACGCCCCGCTGCTGCTGGCACTCGATGAGCCGACGGCCGCTCTCGATGCCGAGACGGAGCACGCGCTGTTCGAGCGCTTCGCCGAAGCCTCACGCGCATCGCGGGAGACCGGCCGCGTGACGATTCTCGTCTCACACAGGTTCTCGACCGTCAGAATGGCCGATCTGATCGTCGTGATCGACGGCGGTCGCGTCGTCGAGGTCGGGTCCCACGACGACCTCCTGGCCCGCAACGGGCTCTACGCCGATCTCTACGGCATCCAAGCGCGTGCCTATCGCTGAGCGGACACAGCGGGTTACAGTTGTTGTCCTTTGTTCCCTCCATTGACGGCAGGCAGCCGCACAAGGACGTTTTCTGTCCTCCTCCTCCTCACGCTCGTCGGGGGCGTCCTCGCCGCCGTGCGCGCGAACGCTTCCGACTGCCCCGTGTCACCGGGCCCGGTGATCGACGTGACGACCTGCCCGGTCCCGGCCGTCCCCGACGACAACGAGGACGACACCGATGCGATCAACCACGCGATCGAGCAGATCCATGCGCTGGACGGCGGCCGGGTCTATTTCCCTCCGGGCACCTACGACGCCGCGAACGTCAAGCACCGCTCCGGCGTCGAGCTGAACGGGCCGTCGACGGCAATTCTCAGGCGTCTGCCCGGCCCGGCCTCGTTGATCGTGGGTCACGTGACAGATCACACCGGCCGAACGACGGCCGGCTCGAGGACGCTGACGAACGTCAGCAATCCCGAGGACTTCGAACAGGGAGCCGTCGTGGGGATCCGCGGCGGGGCGGGAGGCTCGAACGCGCAACGGACCACGCTCAGCGCACCGGTTCCCGCGGAAGGAAGTCCGTTCGTCCTCGCCAACGGCGCCGGATTCCCGCCGTCCACGGACTTTCTCAAGATCGACAACGAGATCATCTGGTACAGGTCGCAGAACGGCACGAAGAACGCCGTGCTGCAGAACGTCGGCAGGGGCCGGTTCGCAACGGGCGTCAGCCCGCACAACTCGGGCGCAGCCGTGCGTCTGCTCCAGCGGCTCTACGCGAGGGTCGTGTCCGTCTCCGGCACCACCGTGACGATCGACCGGCCCGTGCCGCAGAAGCTTTCGAGCACCGAGATCTCGGTCGGCGGCGTCAATATGGCCGTAACCGGGCTCACCTTGGACGGGCGTCCGACGCACTCAACGGTCAACACGTTCCCCCTGAAATACGAACTCGCTCGCAACGTCAGGATCAGCACTGCGACGATCATCAACGGTGAGCACGGGGGTGTGCGGTTTGCGCACGGAACCTCGGAGAGCGTCGTCGAGAACAGCGTGCTTCTCAACAACGGCGATCCTGCCAACGGGCTGGGGGCCGTCATCTGGCTCTTCCAAGGCGCCGGACAGAACATCGTGCGCAACAACCAGATCGGCAGCGAGACCGACGCGTCCAACAACGGCATCATGGCCGACGACCGGACGGACACTGCGAGCGAGTGGGACGGCCCCTCGGACGGCAATCGAATCGAGGGAAACATCATCAAGATTCCGAGGGCCGGTGATAACGCAGCGGTCGCGATTCAGGGCAGTGCGAACAACGTCGTCTCGGGAAACGAGATCTATTACATGTTCGACGGTGTGCGCGTGCACAAGTCGCGCCAAGGTTCGCATCCGCTGACGTCGCGGTTGAACACCGTCTCCAACAATCGACTGACCGGAAACGTCAACTATGCGCTGACCGTTACGGGAGTTCAGAACACGATCCGCGACAACGCGGTCGTCGACTCGGGGAACAACTGCCGTGACTATACGGGGACGCCACCTCAGAACAGCTGGTCGGGCAACACGACCGACGACGGATCGCTCTGTCCCGCGAGCTCTCAGCTCGCGCCGTCTTCGTCGTCGGGAGGCAGCGCTCCGCTCATCGGACTCGGAGATCTCTCGCTGTAGAAGGTCGCGCCGAAGGATGATTCTCCAAGCGCGATGAGCGGGCGACACACCTTTGTTCTGACGGACGTCGAGCATTCGACGGCACTCTGGGAGCACGCACCCGACGAGATGTCGGCGGCAATCTCCCGGTACAGAGCCATCGTCGCCGACGCCGTCGCGTCTCAGGGCGGACGTCTGCTGCGGGACCGCGGAGAGGGCGAAGCGACATTCTCGGTGTACTCGTCGGAGATCGCCGGCGTCGAAGCCGCGGCCGCGATGGGAAGGACGCTCGAGACGGAACCGTGGCCGTCCGGCTCGAGGATCCGAGCTCGCATTGCCGTGTTCACCGGCGACGCGGAGGAGCGCAGCGGCGACTTCTACGGCTCTTCGGTCAACCGTGGGGCACGCGTGCGGTCGCTCGCGTTCGGGGGCCAGGTATTGCTCGCGGAGTCGACGGCGGCAGCGGTCGTCGACGCCCTCGATCCGGACTTGGCGCTCGTCGATCTCGGACCGCGTGAGCTGCAGGATCTCACGGAGCCCGAACACGTCTACGAGCTGCGGTGGGCCGGGCAGTCCTCCGAGCCGGAGCCGTTGAGCGACGACGACTGTTCGAACCATCGCTGGCTCGAGAGGTCGGCGTCCGGTGACTTCGTGGGTCGCGAGCGCGAGCTCGCCCTGCTCGCTCGTGGATGGTCCGAGGCATCCGGCGGACGACGTGTTCTCGCGCTCGTCGCCGGGGAGCCGGGCATCGGGAAGACCGCGCTCGTCGCCCGCGCGGCGTCCGCCGTCCGAGACGCGGGCGGCCTCGTGCTCGCCGGACGGTGGGACGAGGAGGTGCTCGCGCCGTACCAGGGATTCAGGGAAGCGCTCTCCGCATATGCCGCGGCTTGTCCGCGCTCGATCCTACGTGCGGATCTGCGCGACCACGCGGCGCATCTCGGTCGCCTCTTTCCAGAGATCGCATCGAGAGTCGAGCTCGAAGCAGACTACGGAGACTCGGAGCGGTTACGCCTGTTCGAGGCGATCGACGCGTGGCTCGAGATGATGGCCTGGCGCCATCCGGTCATGCTCGTACTCGAGGACGTGCATTGGGCCGACCGTCCATCGGCGTTGCTCCTGCAACACCTTCTGCGCGGGCCTCGCCCGTCGGCACTCTTCATCGTTGCGACGTATCGCGATACCGACATCGAGGAAACGGACTTCGGCCATACGCTGCCCGTCCTGTACCGCGACCGAGGAACGCTACGCGTGCCGCTTGCGGGATTGGATTCCGATGAGGTCGCCGAGCTGCTCGCGCGCGTCGCGAGCAGCGAGCCGGCCGGGCGCGCCGATCGGCTCGCGGGGGAGCTCCATGCGGAGACCGGCGGTAATCCGTTCTTTCTCCAGGAGATCGTGCGCCACCTCACGGAAACGGGCCGGTTGGAACAACCGAGCGATGAACGGAAGGGGCGAATCGATCTCCCCGATTCTGTTCGCGACATCGTGCGCCGCCGGCTGAGCCGTCTCTCCGGCGATCTCGGAGAGAGTCTCGCCGTCGCGTCCGTCGTCGGGCAGGAATTTGATTTCCAAGTGCTCAATCTCGCGACCGATATCGACGAAGGTCGGTTGCTCGACGCGCTCGACGAGGCCTGCCGTGCGGGCCTCACTCACGAGCATGACGCCGACCGTTACGCGTTCTCACACGCCGTCGTCCGGCGCACGCTCCTCGACGATCTCAGCGCCACGCGCCGGTTGCGCCTGCATCGCCGAGTCGCCGAGGCGCTCGAGCAGCACGCGCCGGAGGCGACGGCGGCCGAGCTGGCGCATCACTTCTCTGCTGCTGCAAGTCTTGGGCTTGGCGGCAAGGCGGTCGAGTACTCGCGGGCGGCCGGGGACAGGGCGATGGCCGAGCTGGCCTACGAGGCTGCCGTGCTGCAATACCTGCGCGCGCTCGATGTGCACGATGCGCACGGCGATCACGACGGCGGTGTTCGCTGCGAGCTGACCCTTGCGCTCGGAAACGCCTACGACAAGGCGGGGGAGTACTACGCGCGGGACGAGCAGTTCAAAGCTGCCGCCGACATCGCACGAGAGCTTGATCGCACCGATCTGTTCGTCGCAGCTGCACTCGGATACGGCGGCGTACTTCCGGCGGCGGTCGAGCCCGACGAGCAGGGTCACGCGCTTTTACGCGAAGCACTCGAGCGTCTCGGTCCGCAAGCGAATCGTGAGCGAGCCCTCGTGCTCGGCCGCCTCGCGCACTGGATGCACTTCGTTCCACCGCGTTCTGCACGCCGGTCAATGGCTGATGAGGCCGTCGCGATTGCCAGGCGTCTGGGCGACCCGGACGTGCTCGCGGACGCGCTGTCCAATCGCTGCTGGGCCATGGACGGCCCGGACGACCTCGAGGATCAGTTGGAGATTGCCGATGAGGTGCTCGCCATCGGCAGCGATACGAACAAGAAGACCGTGCTGCTCGAAGGCCTGCGACTCCGCACCGACGCCTTGTTCGAGAAGGGCGACATCGATGCACTGCGCGACGCAGTCAGTGAGCTCAGTCGGCTTGCTGAAGAACTTCGAGTGCTCGAGTACATCCGCATTGCATGGGCCTGGGACGCCGTCTTCGCAACGTTTGAGGGACGCTACGAGGACGCCGAGCTCATCAAGGACAAAGTGCACGAGATGCTTCGCAGCATGGGGCACTCACAGAGCGAGCTGGTCAGCGCCGCGCTGTCCTTCCCGATGAACTGGATGCGCGGCAAGCTCATCGAGGGGCTCCCGCTGTACGAGGCGCTTGCGGAGGCGATGCCATCACGGCTGTTCTATTCGGCGGTTGCGGCGTGGTGTACGGCCGATGCCGGCATGCACGAGCGGACGCGCGAGATACTCGACGCCGTCTCTCCCGACGCGATCAGCAGCCTCGCGCAGGGATACGTCTGGTGGTCGACCCTGGTCGGTTTTACTCAGGCGGTCACGCAACTGGGTGACCGCGAGTGGGCCGAGACTCTCTACGCGCTGATGGCGCCGTACTCGGGCCGGTTGTGCACCACGGGTTCCAGCGGCTTTCTCGGCGCCGTCGATCACTATCTGGGCGAGCTGGCTCTGATCCGGGATGATCCGGAGTCGGCCGGCGCATATCTCGAGGCGGCACTCGAGCAGCACGGACGGATGCATGCGCGGCCGTTCGTCGCGTTGACGCAGATGGCGTATGCCCGTTTGCTCCTCGACCGCGGTGATCCGGCGACGCTCGATAGGGCCCACGAGCTTCAGGACGCCGCCATCGCCACCGCGCTAGAGCTTGGGCTCAAGGCCGTTCAGGGCAGAGCCTCAATCCGCTCACCCGGCGCGTAGCGAGCGCACGTCACCGCTGCCGGTCACGCGGGATACTTGCTTGGCTGCGATGACCGAGCAACTCACATTCGTTCTCAGTGATGTCGAAAGCTCGACGGCGCTGTGGGAGCGGTTCCCGGAGCAGATGTCGCCGGGGATTGCACGCCACGTCGAGATCATCGCGGCCGCAGTTGCCGCTCGCGGCGGACGCCTCCACCGCGACCGCGGGGAGGGAGACTCGACCTTCTCCGTCTTCGACTCGGCACCCGCCGCCGCAGCGGCGGCCGCCGACATGGCTCGCGCACTTGCTTCCGAACCGTGGCCGGCCGAGGCGCCGATCCGGGTCCGAATCGCGGTGTATACGGGCGACGTGGAACGCCGCGACGGCGACTACTTCGGCACGTCGCTCAACAGGGCCGCTCGTGTCCGCTCCCTCGCCTTCGGCGGACAGATTCTGCTCGGCGCGCTCGCCGCCGAGCTCGTTGCGGAGCATCGCCCGCCGCGTTCTGTGCTTGTCGACCTCGGCCCCCGAGAGCTGAAGGACCTGAGCGAGCCCGAGCACGTCTACGAGCTGCGACTGGACGACGCAGACGGACCGCCGGAACCGATGAGCGATGAAGCCAGCTCCAACGTCCTGTGGCTCGATCGCGTCGCTTCTGCCGATTTCGTAGGCCGCGCCGCCGAGCTCGAAGCGCTGGACGGCGCCTGGACGACGGCGGTCGGCGGCGAGCGTGTGCTTGCGTTGGTCGGCGGTGAGCCGGGTGTCGGGAAGACAGCGCTCGTCGCCCAGGCGGCGACGTCCATTTACAAAGCGGGCGGGCTCGTCCTGTGCGGCCGGTGGGACGAAGAAGTGCTCGCTCCCTATCAGGCGTTCCGCGAAGCGCTCTCCGCCTATGCGCAGGCGTGCCCGCGTTCGATACTCCGGGCCGATCTTCGGGACCACGGGCCGAATCTTGCCCGGCTCTTTCCCGACGTCGCTGCGCGCATCGAAACGACGCCCGCGGCGGCCGGAGCCGCGGCCGACGCCGAGCGGCTGCGGTTGTTCGAGGCCATCGAGGGCTGGCTCGTTGCGATCGCGCGCCGGCGGCCGGTCCTTCTCGTTTTAGAGGACGCCCAATGGATCGACCGGTCGTCGGTTCTTCTTCTGCAGCACCTCGTTCGGGGAACGCGGCCGAGCTCGCTGCTGCTGCTGGCGACGTACCGGGATACCGAGGTGGAGCAAAGCGACCTGGGGCGGACGCTGCCCTCGCTGCTTCGAGACCGCGCGACGCGGCGCATCGTTCTTCGAGGGCTCGACGTTCCCGACGTCCGCGAGCTGCTCGTCCATGCTCCCGGCACGCCGTTGCAGGATGTCGACACCATCGCCGAAGCCCTCCACGCCGAAACCGGCGGCAATCCGTTCTTCCTTCAGGAGATCGTTCGGCATCTCAGCGACTCCGGTGGTCTGGATGCTGCGAGGAGCGGAGGAAGGACCGACGTGCCGGAGTCGGTGCGCGACATCGTCCGCTGGAGGATTAGCCGTCTCTCCAACGAGCTGAGCGAGGGACTGTCCGTTGCGGCCGTCATGGGGGAGACATTCGACTTCGGCGTGCTTACGGCCGCCACCGATATCGACGAAGACCGCCTTCTCGACGCGCTGGACGAAGCCTGCCGTGCAGGACTCGCCCACGAGCAATCCGCCGACCGATATGCCTTTGCCCACGCCGTCGTCCGGCGCACACTGCTCGACGATCTCAGCGTCGCGCGCCGGTTGCGGTTGCACAGGAGGGTCGCCGAAGCGCTCGAGCAGGGCCCGGCGACGTCTTCGCTGGCGGAGCTCGCTCATCACTTCTGCGCGGCAGCGAGCCTCGGACTGGCTCCGAAGGCCATCGCGTATGCGCGCGCTGCGGGTGACCGGGCGGCGCAGGAGCTTGCGTTCGAAGCTGCCGTCAGGCACTACCAACGCGCACTCGACGTGCAGGCGGCCGAGCTTCCGGACGACGCGGATCTCCGGTGCGAGCTGCTGCTCGACCTGGGCGACGCACACAACAAGGCCGGTGAGTACGCGTTGCGAGACGAATGCTTTCTCCGCGCCGCACAGGCGGCTCGCGAGCTCGACCGGTTCGATTTGTTCGCGCGTGCAGCCGTCGGGTACGGGGGCGTCCTCGCAGCGGCCGTCGATCCGGACCTCATCGGCCATGCGTTGCTCGAGGAGGCGCTCGAGCGAATCGGCGAGCGCGACAGCCGGGACCGCGGGCTCGTGCTCGCGCGCCTTGCGCATTGGGTCCACTTCACGGCCCCGCGCTCGAAGCGGCTGGCGCTGGCCGACGAAGCCGTGTCGATCGCGCGCCGGCTGGGAGATCCGCTCGATTTGGCGTCGGTCCTGTCGCACCGGTGTTGGGCGCTCGACGGACCCGACGACACCCACGACCAGCTGCGGTTGGCCGGGGAGATCGTGGAGCTTGGTGAGCGGCTCCAGAATACCGAGGTGCGCATCGAGGGAGTGCGCCTGCGTGCGGACGCACAATTCGAAGCCGGAGACTTCGACGCGGTGCGAGCGTCGGCGGCTGAGATGGCTGCGTTGGCCCAGGATGTGCGCCACCCGGAATACATGCGCCTCGCCCGTTCCTGGGACTCGGTATTCGCCTCGATCGAGGGCAATTACGACGAAGCGATGGCCGTTGCCGACGAGATCCACGACCTGCTGCGCGTGATGGGGCATCCGCAAAGCGAGGTCGTGTACATCGCCCTGTCCTTCCCCGCAGCGTGGATGCGCGGCTCGCTCGGCGAGGCCGTCCCGCTCTTCGAAGCGCTGTCGCAGACCGAGGCGTGGCGAAGGGTGTGGCCCGCCGTTGCCGCGTGGAGCGCCGCCGAAGGCGGGATGCTCGACCTGGCGCGGGACAAGCTCGACGAGATCACCAAGCAGAGCATCGAGCAGCTCGACAAGAACTACATCTGGTGGCCGACGATCGTCGGGCTCACCGTCGCATCGACGATGCTCGGCGACGCCGAGTGGGCCCGTCTCTTGTACGGGCTCGTCCTGCCGTACTCCGATCGGCTGTGCGCCGTGGGATCGACGCTTTGTGCCGGAGCCGCGTCGCATCATCTCGGCTCCCTGGCCGCGACCTTGGAGCGGTGGGAGGCGGCCGAGGAGCATTTCGAGACCGCGCTGGCGACCTACGAAGTGATGCGTGCGCGTCCGTTCACGGCGCTCGCTCAGCTCGGCTACGCGCAGATGCTGCTCGACCGTGGTGATCCGGAGGATCGCGATCGCGCCCGGACCCTCGAAGAGGCGGCATTGCGCACGGCCGCAGAGCTCGGACTGAGGGCCGTCGAGCACCGGGCGGCGTTGCGCGCCGGCTAGATCGTAGTCCCGGTCTTCTCGAGGAACTCGTGGATCTTCGGGAAGACCTCTACGTGTGCGTTGCGCCCGATCAGCCCGTCGAGGTGGGCATAGTCGCGCAGGAGACGTCGCTCGTATCGGTCGGAGCCGTTCGCGTTGCGCAGCCAGCGCGCCGTTCGTTTGCTGCCTTCGGGAAGGAAGATGAAATTCTTCTCGCCCTGGAGCAGGAGCAGCCGCGTGTCCTTGAGGCGGTGAGCGTTGGGCATGTACGCCTCTCGGCCCCGATTGTCGACGACGTGACCGAATTTCATGATCAGTGCCACGTGCCTGAGCGCGGGGAGGGCACCGACGTCGAACATCTGGTTCAAGGCGGTATGTGTCTCGTCGTTCAGTTGCGTATGCGTGTGCGTCAGCCCGTAGATGGCGTTGATCCATCTGCAGAGTGCGAGGCCGCATCGCTCGTTGGATGCCATCGGCAGCGCGCGCATGGCCACGTCGAGAGCTTGAGTGACGACGGTCCGCCGTCTCGGCGGGAAGAGCCGCTCAAACCGCAGGCCGTCCAGGATATGTCCGACCCTGAGGGTGTTCTTGAGCCGGACCAATGGGGCCGGATCGACGATGGCCATTCCCTGCGAACACACCGCCGACCGGACGCCGCCGAGGCCCGCCAGCAGCGCCATCTGGATCGACATCGATCCCATGCAGTGTCCGAGTAGCTGGACGGAGGCTGCGCCCGTGACTTCGCGAACCTTCGCGACGGCCACGGGCCAGTCGACGGTGGCGACGTCGTCGAAAGTGAAGTCGAGCCTCCTTGCCGACGGAAGCTCGATCCCGGCCCGGTAGTCGAAGAGCCAAACGTCGTATCCGTCGGCGACGAGGAATTCGGCGAGGTTCTGGTCGGTGGTGTCGGCGACGTACGACGCGGCCGACATGCCGAACCCGGCCGCGAGAAGGATCGGTCCCTTCTCGCCGCCCCTGTAGCGAACAAGGCGCAGGAAGGCACGCTCCCCGACGCGCGGCCACTCCTCGCCCGGAACCTTGATTCCCTCACGCCACCGCTTGTCCTCTTGGTCGCACCAGATGACGTCGGGGGCCGGGAGCTCGACCTTGCGATGTCCGGTTACCGGTCCGAACTCGTTGATCTCCGTGGCCGGGAATCGCGTCCGGTCGAGCGGGCCTCCGTAGACGCTGAGGAGCTTCCGCGTGAACATCTGCATGAAGTCGAACCGTCCCGGCTCGCGGACGTCCTTGCGGCGATTCGTGGTTTTCATCGTCCGGAGCTGTCGCAGGAAGTCGACGGCGCCGACGTGAATGATGCCGACGCCGAGCGTTCGCTTCCGTGAGTCCGAGACCGTGACATAGAGCGTCGTTGTGTCCGGCCACGCGCGGAGGCTGCCGCGCTCACGGATGAGCTTGTGGCCCTCGAGGTGGTACCGCTTGCCGTCCTCGCCGAGGAGCTCGAGCCGGTAGATCATTCGGTCGGTCTCGACGTACTCCGGATCGTGCACGAAGAGCTGGAACTCGCCGCCGATGACGGTGAGCCGGCGTTTCGAGAGCTCGGGTGCAAAGACCGTTCCGGAGATGCGCGCCGGGGACTCCGGCCGTGCGAGCGCCGCAGCGAGGTTTTCGTAGGAGATCGTGAGGACGACGTCGAGCCGGGAGTCGTCGGCCGTTCCCTGCGCGTAGCCGGCGTCGAAGTCCTCGTGGACTCGCGTCGAGATAAATCCGGTCATGCGCTCGGTGAAGCGAAGCCCCGAGGTCGACGGCGGAGTGTACGGGGGCGGCGGGGCGGGTTCCCATTTCCGCTCCTGCACGAGCAAATCGCTGATGCGCTCGGCCAGCGCAGAGATGGTGAGCGACGGATTCGCCCCGATCGGTCGCGGCACGATCGCGCCGTCGGCGACGTACAGGCCGTCGTGCACGTCCGTTCCGGTCTCGCCGTCGAAGACCTGGCCCTTGTGATTGACCACACCGTGTCCCGCGTGGTCGCCCATGTCGCAGCCGCCGAGCGGATGGACCGTGATGAGCGACCGTCCGAACGGCGTCTTCCAGACGGGGTTCGGGACGAATGTGCCGCCGATCGCTCGCGCGGCGATCGACGCGGCGTTGTTGTCACGCTCGATCACGGGACGCTTTGCGACGTCGGGCCATTGGATGTTCAAACGGTCGTCGTCGAGGACGAGCCTCCCGTTGTCGTCGTCGATGCTCATCACGAGATACGTGAGTGTGCGATCGGCCGGGCCGCGCCGGGGGCCGAGCATCGCTCCGGCCAGTTGCTTGGCGCGCTTGGCGAAACGCTCCGCGCCCCGAGTGTCGTCGATCCCGAAGGCCGCGGCCGACGCCGCCCACGCCGCGCCGACGATCGGCGCCAGCGCGCCGGGGACCGAGCCCTCCTGGATGATCATGCCGAAGGACGGGTGCTCTTCGTTCATCAAGTCGATCACGCCCGAGATGCACGGTCCGACGTCGCGGTTCGCCGGCACCGGATGGGGGCCGAGCCCGACGGCGCGCACGGAGCTGTCCGTATCGAAGGCGAAAGCGAGGACGTCACCGTTCCCCGTGAAGCTTCTGCCGATTCGGTCCGAGATCGGCAGTCCCGCAGCACGTGACCGGAGCAGGATCTCCGTCGAGCCGAGCGATCCGGCCGCGAGGACGACGACGTCGGCCGTCACGAATTGCGTCGGTGCGCCGAAGCGGTGCCGTCCCGCCGACTGGTCACGGAACTCGACGAGCCACTCTTTGCCGCGCCTGTGGATCGTCCGAACCTCGACCTCGCTGAAGATGTGCGCGCCGTGCGCGTACGCGTCGGGGATGTAGTTCATGAGAACCGTGTTCTTCGCGCCGTAGTTGCACCCGGTCACGCAGTCGCCGCACAGCTCGCAGGCGGCTTGCTCGACGCCGGCGGCATTTGTGCCGCGTTCGAACGTGACATTCAGGTTCGGCCGGCCGACGGGCACCCCGAACGCTTCGCTCGATCGTCCGAGCGCTTCGAGCTTCGGTGAGAGTGGAAGATGCTCGGGGTACGGGTTCGAGCCGAGCATGCGCTCGGCCTCCTTGTAGTACGGCTCGAGGAGAGCCGGAGCCTTCCCGTCCCGAAACTCAGCAGGCCACGTCTCGTCGAAGATCCAGTCTTTTGCGCGGAGGGCGACGTTCGCGTTGATGAGCGACGTGCCGCCGAGTCCACATCCGACGAGCGCGCTGATCCCGGTTCCCAGGTGGAAATCGAACAAAGCCGTCGGGTTTCCGATGTGCCCGCGCTGCGTGTGGGCTTGAACGTGTCTCGGCGTCTCCGAGAGACGGCTGGGATATTCGCCCGGGTGGAGCTCTTTGCCGCGCTCGAAAAGGCAGACCTTCGCTCCCGCACGCACACATTTGCTCGCCGCGATTCCACCGCCGTAGCCGGATCCGACGACGAGCACGTCGTAGTGCTGTTCCAGCTCGTGAACGGGTCGCGAGTATCGGACCATGGACAAAGTCTCTTGCGCCGCAAAACGCAGGTCAAAGCCGGTGCGTCAGAACGTCGCGATCGGGTTCGCCGGACTCCCCGTAGCGCCGATCCATCGTAAGGGCGCCAGTGTGAAGAGAAACTCCGAGCGCCCGAGGCTCTCGCACGATTGGCCGAGGGCTTCGAGGTCGCAATTGTCGATGAGCCACAGACCCATCGCGACGATGCCGATTGCGTGGATGGGGTCGCGCAGGTTCGGATAGCCGGACGGGATTGCATCCTGTGCGGTATCGCAGGCGATCATCGCGACGCCGCGCTCGTGCAACCACGGCAGGCACGACGCGTGCCATCCCGCGCGCCCGACGCTCGCCACGTCGTCGGGCCCGTGCTGGTGCCGCTTGCGTCCGTACCCGGTGCGGAGCAGCAGAACGTCTCCCTCGTCGACTCGGACCCCGGCCCGGTGTTCCGCCTCCTCGAGGTCGGATGGGAAGACCGCGTCGCCCGGCTCGAGCCACGGCACATCTCTGAGCGCCGCGATGTCGAGCAGGACCCCGCGCGTCTGCACGCCGTCTCGAAGGACGGCGATGTCCTGGTGCGTCGCGCCCCAGGACGCGGTGACGAGCTCGGCCGGCTTGTCGTTGTACATCTTTCCGTCCCAGAAGATGTGGCAGAGCCCGTCGACGTGCGTGACGGTGTACCCGTGGTACACGATCCCGAGATACTCGCCGGCGCCTGCCGACCGCCCGCGGCGATCGGGCTGGACGACGCGGTGTGCGTCGTCGATCCCTTGGCCGGTCTGCAACATCAAACGCTGGACGGCTCCCTGGTAGGTGATGGCGTTCTGTCCGCCGACATCCCACGCGCACGAGACCGTCGTCCCGACGCGCACGAGCTGTGTTGCAGCCATCCGCTTGGCCGGGGTGACCAGATTCAGGGTACCGAGCTGGTCGTCGGTGCCCCAGCGTCCCCAGTTCGAGAGCGTGTCGAAATAGGTAAGGACTTCGTCCTCGGACGGAACTGCCAAACTATGAGCTCGTATACAGAGCCGACGACGCCTTCATCCAGCGCAGCTGCATGCGCATCTCGGCGACGCGCTTACCTTCCGGTGTGCTCGCGTAGGACGTAAACCAGACGTATTCGGTCTTCGGGCTTTCACCGACGGCGAGGATCTCGCCGCCGACGCGGTACGTGCGGTCGAGCAACAGCGGGCCGTCGACGTTGCGTATTTCGATCGCCCCGAAGAGTCCGACGGCGTCCTGCGCGCGCTTGCCGATCTCGCGCGCCGGATGCGCGTACAGGTAGTGGACCAGCGTCGCCGGACTGGCGACGAGGCCGCCGAAACGTGAGGCGTCGGTGTAGCAGTCGAGCACCTCGGTGATGACGCCGAGCCGGTCGTTCTGGTGCTCGGCCTTTGCGTCGACCTCGGTCTCGACAATCGCGTCGCCGGCACTCAGGCCGGCGAGGATGCGCGGGCTCTGTGCAGCGAAGCGCGTGACGTCGATCTGCTCGAGTGCCGTCGGCTCGGTTGAGTTGCCGATCGATGCCGTGCCTTCACCGACGAGGAGGCCGTCCTCCCTCTCGATCCATGCCTCGACCTGCGCGTCGGTTGCTCCCGCAGCGGGCTGGCGCACGTGCGCGCGAACCGGCTCCCGGTCCATCGTCGGGTTTCTGAAGTTGATCGAAAGGGAGCCTCGCTCGAGCCACTGCTCACCGAGCGCTTGGATGAGCACGGGTGGGAAGAGCTCGAGGTGGATCGATCCCGCGACCGTGCCGCCGCGGAAACCGAGCTTCGACGCGACGGCGTCGTTGTGGATGCTGCCGCGCACCTGTTGGGCCTGGTTGACCGACCGGCGAAACGGTCCGACCACGACGCCGTCAACAACCGTGTTTCCCTCAGCGATCCGCTGCGCCACGGCGCACCCCTTTCTCCCCGTTATGCCTCGGCTAAGAATGACAGCACCGTCTCGTTCCATGCCTCGGGCCGCTCGAAGTAGGGCGAGTGCCCGGCCCCCGGGATCTCGACGACGCGTGACCCGGGAATGACCTTGCCGACTTCGTGGACGGCCTCGGGCGCGATGAGATCGTCCTCCGCCCCGACGACGAGCAACACGGCGACGTTCAGCGCCTCGACCTGCCCGATCGGCCAATGCGTCGTGTACAGCTTCATGACCATCTCGGCGTCGGTGACGCTCGGGTCCCGGAAGCTGCCGATCTGCTGATACAGGAATGTTGCCGTCGGGTCCTCGCCGGCGAATCGGTTTCCGATGGCCGGATGGGAGCCGATCACCGGCTGGGGCAGCGACGCGCGCGTCCGGCTGACGATCTCGGCGATCCGGTCGGTCATCACGCCGGCCGTGCTGTCGGTGATGACGAGCGAGCGGACGCGATCGGACGCGCGCAGCGCGCAGCCGAGGACGGCCCAACCGCCCATCGATTGGCCGACGAGGTGGGCGCCGTCGGCGCCGATGTGATCGAGAAGCGAGACGATGTCGGCGGCGGCCGCTTCGGGCCCCGCTTGTCCGCTGCGGTTCGTCGAGCGTCCGAACCCACGCTGGTCCCAGGTGACGACCCGGAATCGCTCGGCAAACACCGGCACCTGCTGGAACCAGACGGCGTGGTTCCCGCCCAGTCCGTGGGAGAAGACGACCGTGTCGCCCTCGCCCGCGCATTCGTAATAGATGTCCTCACCGCCGGAAGCGACGGTTCCCGCCGACCAGGGGATTGCGCTTATTGCGAGCGCTCCAGCGCGCGGGCGGCGTTGGCCACGGCCATCTCGACCGACAGCTTGAACGCATCGATGTTCACGCCGGTCGTGTCGAGCGCGCCGTGCAAGTACCGCTCGTAGACGCCCTCGACGATGCATGCGCTCTTCCAATGCGAGAACGCGATGTAGAAGCCGACCTGGGAGACGTCGCGTCCGGAGCGCGCCGCGTAGCGCTCGAGGAGCTCGTCCCGCGACGGGTATCCGGGGACGACGGTCGGCGACATCCGGTGCGCCGGCCCGCCCTCGCCGGGCTCCGGCCACGAGTGCAGCACGTAGCCGAGATCGGCCAGCGGGTCGCCGAGCGTTGCGATCTCCCAATCGAGAACGGCCGCTATTGGCCCGTCGAACGACGTGATGCAGTTCCCCAGGCGGTAGTCGCCGTGCACGATGCGGGCCGGACCCTGATCGGGGATCTGATTGGACAGCGCGTCGTGGATCTCGTCCACGAGCGGCAATTCCCGGGTCTTGGATGCGTTCCACTGCGAGTACCACCGTTTCAACTGGCGAGCGATGTACCCCTCTTTGCGAGCAATGTCGCCGACACCCGCGTCGTCCGGATCGACGTCGTGCAGATCGGAGAGAACGTCGATGAACGATTCGCCGGTGATGCGCCGCTGCGACTCGTCGAAGCACTCCTCGGCGACGCCGGCGTCGTGGAGCACATGTCCTTCGACGAAGCCCATGACATAGAACGGAGCGCCGGTGACGTCGGTGTCTTCGCAGAAGCCGAGCGGCGGTGGCACCGGGACCGGTGTCGGGTGGCAGGCGGAAATGAAGCGCCACTCGCGCGTCATGTCGTGCGCGGTGGGGAGCAGATGACCGAGCGGTGGACGGCGGAGCACGAGCTTGCGCCCGGCCGAGTCGTCGATCTCGTACGTGAGGTTGGAGTGGCCGCCCTTGATGCGGATGAACCTCAGCGGTCCAGTGACGCCTTCGATGTTCGACGATATCCAGTCGGTGACGGCGGCAACCTCGATCCCCGCCGGAGCTTCGGTCACGTCGTGAGCAGCGCCAGCTGACGAGACTGTGCCACCAGCGTCCCCCGTTGGCTCCACAGCCATCCGTCCTCCTCGATGAAGCCGCCGCGTGAGGTCTGTGTGCGGAAGACCCCCAGGTACCAATCGTCGGGCTTTGCACCCGTGATCGGCAAAGTCTCTCGGTAGTGAAAGGTCATGTCGATCGTCGGGACGCCGGCCCCGCCGCCGCCCTGTCCGAGCTTCGCGAAGATCGACGGCGCCCACGCGTCCATCAACTGCGTGGCGAGCAAGTAGTCGACGAGTCGTGCCTCCTTCAGCCTGATCCAGACGCCGGTCTCGGCCGGGTTCGCCGGATCCGGCACCTGCGCTCCCAGCGCACGCCGGACGTCGAAGTGCTGGCCGAACGGGAAGTCGTCGCGCTCCGGAACGCGCTCGCACTCGTCGGGCGGCGGCACCTCCGGCATCGAGATCTCGGAGAAGTCATAGCCGGTGCGCTCGATCGAGAAGGCCGCGATGGCCGCCGCGATGAGCTTGCCGTCCTGGACGTACCTGGCGGTCGTTGTCGACATCGTCCGACCTCGGCGTTCAACGGCCGCCTCGATCGTGAACGGCTCCTCCCTCGGCACGCGAAGGAAGTGGACGGTCAGCGAGCGCGGCGTCCGGTCGGGCTCTGCAAGTCCGAGTGCCATGCCCCGCATCAGCACCGCTGCGATGTGACCGCCGTTGGCGCCGCGGATGATCCGCCACGAAGGATCGTTCCGGCCCTCGTACACGCCGGGCGAAATGGGTGTCAGTCCGGTGTCTTCGTCGAAACGCGTCAAACGGTTTGAATCTCCAGCTCGGGCTCGTAGCGTTGCGCGACCGATCCGTCGTCGTGGAAGACGAGGAATCGATCGAAGTTGCGCATGAACCACCTGTCGTGCGTGACGGCGATGACGGTTCCCTCGAACTCCTCGAGTGCGTCTTCAAGTGCTTCGGCCGATGCGAGATCGAGATTGTCGGTCGGCTCGTCCAACAGCAGCATGGTCGCGCCTTCGAGCTCGAGCAGCAGGACCTGAACACGGGCCTGCTGTCCGCCGGACAGCGTCTCGAACTCCTGGTTCCAGGCAGAGGACAGCTCGTACCGTCGCAGGATGCGCATGGCCTTCTCGCGATCGAGGCCGTGCGCCTTGAGGACGTCGATGACTTTCCGACCGACGAGCGCGCGATGGTCGTGCGTTTGCGCGAAGTACCCGGGGACGACGCGGGAGCCGAGCACGAACTCACCCGCATGCGGAATCGGCTCACCCGACAGCAAGCGCAGGAAGTGGCTCTTTCCCGTGCCGTTGGAACCGACGACTCCGACGCGCTCGCCGAACCAGATTTCGCAGTCGAAGGGTTCGAAGACAGACTCGACGGACAAGTTTCGGACGGCCAGGGCGCGCCGCGCCGTCCGGCCGCCTTCGAGGCGCATCCGGATGTTCTGGTCCTGCGGGAGCTCCGGCGGCGGCTTGGAGGCTTCATAGCGGCGCAGCCGCGACTCCGCCGCCTTCGCGCGCGACGCGAACTTGTCGGACGTCGCAGCGCGTCGCTTGAACTCGCGCATGATCGCGACGAGGCGCTCATGCTCGTCACGCCACCGCTTGTGCGCGTCGTCGAGCTTGGCGAGTCGGGCCTGCCGGGCGTCGTGGTACGTCGCGAACGAGGACGGATGCGTCCACGCTCCGTGTCCCTCGAGCGTGACGACTGCGTGCGACGTCTCCGCGAGCAGCTGCCTGTCGTGACTGACATAGAGGACCGTTTTGTCTGTCTCGTTCAGCGCTCGTTCGAGCCAGCGCTTCCACGCGACGTCGAGGAAGTTGTCCGGCTCGTCGAGCAACAGCACGTCGGCGTCGGACCGAAGCAGCGCTTCCAACGCCAAGCGCTTCTGCTCGCCGCCCGACAGCTGCCGCACCGGCCGCGTGCCGGCGAACTCCATAGGCTGGCCGAACGACTGCATCGTGCACATGTCCCACAGCACCTCAGCTTGATAGCCGCCCTCGTCGCCCCAAGCGGCGAGGGCCTCTGCGTAGCGGATGTCGGCGGATCGCCCGTGCGGCAGGCCGACGGCGCGCTCGGCCGCCGCGAGCTCTCGAGCTGCCCGGCGCACGCGCTCGGGAGCCAGGGCCAGCAGGAAGTCTCGGACCGTCGTGTCGTCGGCGACGGATCCGACGAGCTGGCGCATGTACAGGGAGCGGCCGTCGATGCGCGCGGAGCCTCCGGTCGCGGGTTCCTCGCCGGCCAGGACGCGCAGGAGCGTCGTCTTGCCGACGCCGTTGGCCCCGACGAGGGCAGCGTGTTGTCCCGAGTACACACGGAACGTGACGCCGTCGAAGAGCACCCCTCCGCCGGGCAGCTTGTAGGAAAGGTCGCCGACCTCGATAAAGCCCATTGGAAGAGTGTTACAGGGTTGAGCGCAGAACCTCGAAGAGCCGGTCCACGTCGTCCGCGTCGTTGTAGACGTGAGGCGCAACCCGCACGGCGTCTCCACGGACGCTGACGTAGATGCCGGCTTCCGCCATCGCCTTGGCGACGACGCCCGGATCCGCGCCGCCGAGCCGGACGCCGATGAGGTGGGGTGCGCGCAAGTGTCTCGCGGCCACTCCGAGGCCGATCGACTCCGCAGCCTGCGCCGTCCGGTCGCCGAGCGCAGCGATGTACGAAGCGATGTTCTCGATGCCCCATTCCAGTGTTTGGGACAGCGCCGAGCGAAGCACGGGGAGCAAGGCGAAGTTGGACGTCTCACCGACGTCGTACCGCCGAGCTCCGGGACGGTACTCGTCCTGATATTCGACGAGGTGCGGGAAGTCGTCGCTTCCTTTTCGCGTCATCCAGCTGAACTCGAGTGGTCGTCCGGATCGGTGTGCGGGCGCGCACCAGACAAACGCCGAACTGTAGGGGCCGAGCATCCACTTATAGGCGGCACAGACGAGAAAGTCGGGTTGGACGGCCGCGACGTCAAACGGCATGGCGCCGATCGACTGTGTTCCGTCGACCACAAGTGCCGCACCGACTTCGCGCGCTCGTTGCCCGATCCGGACGAGATCGAGCAGTCCGCCGTCTGTCCAGTGGCAGTTCGCAACGGCGACGATCGACGTGCGCTCGTCGATGCGCTCGAGCGTCGCGGATGTCCAGTCGCCGCCGGCCGGGCGCTGTACGGTGACGAGATCGCCGGACTCGCGGCTCGCGAGCTCTCGCCATGCGTAATAGTTGGACGGGAACTCCTCGGCGAGGACCACGATGCGCGACCCGGTCGCGAATGGGAGGTTCTGCGCGGCGACGGCGATGCCGTAGCTGACCGACGGGAGGAGCGCGACCCCATCGCGGTCGGCGTCGATCAGCTCGGCGATGAGCGTCCTCACCTCCTCGACCGGCTCGAAGAAGTCCGGCGCGGTCACCTCCCAGGGGCGGACTTTTCGCTCGAGCCCGGCGATACCCGCGGCGATCGATGCACGCGAAAGGGGGCCCATGTAGGCGGCGTTGAGGTAGGTGATCCCGTTGGGGATCTCGAATTTCTCTCTCTGGCAGCTGAGCTCGGGCACGAGTCCATGCTCTGTTATTGCGCGCTCCCGCGCGCTCCCAGTTGATCGGGGGCGCTCACGCGCGCCCAATTCGCGCCTCCGCTTCGCTCCGGCGTGGGCGCGCTGCGCCCCCCGAACCCTCCGCGGAACCAGTTGCGTGATTGCTCCGTTGCGTCCGGGCTTTGAGCTGCACGTGTTTAGGCGCCTGGAAGCCGGGGCATGGCGGGACGGATGCTTTGGGGCAGAGACGCCAACGGGAATCCTGCGCTTGCGCGGTCGCCCCCGCACTCCTGACCAGCGGTTTTGGCCCAGTAGCGATCTTCAGAGCACTCCTGTAACAGCGGCGGTAACCCCCGAGAGGCTCCACGCGTCTGTTATCCAATCGGCCGGCCGGAGGGCGATGTCCGCAATGACCTTGTTACGCGCGCGTAGCGTGCGTTCCGACTCGCGAAATGTCGGCTTCCTACGCTCGGCGGCATGCCCGCTCGGAGCCCGCGCGTGACGATCGCCCTTTTTCCGGGTCAAGGCGTCCAGTCCTCCGACATGGGCCGCGGACTCGTCGAGGCCGCTCCCGAGGTCTTTGAGGCGGCGTCCGATGCGCTCGGCGTCGACGTCGCGGAGCTCTGCACGGAAGGACAGACCGGGTCGGCTGACCTGTCCTCCACGCGGTGGGCTCAGCCCGCGGTGCTCGTGTGCAGCATCGCCGCTTTCCGCGCGCTGGCCGGCAAGATCGGCTCGTTCGTGGCGGCCGCCGGTCACAGCGTCGGCGAATACGCGGCTCTGGTCGCGACTGATGTGCTCGAGCTGCGGGACGCGCTGCGCTTGGTCGGTGAGCGCGCCGAAGCGACGGACAACGCCGGACGCTCGACGCCCAGCGGGATGGCCGCCGTCATGCGGATCGAGCAGGACGACGTCCGCAGAATCTGCGACGAGCACGGCATCTCGCTTGCTGCGGACAACGGACCGGGCCAGTTCGTCGTCTCCGGACCCGTCGACAACCTGACCGCGGCGATCGACGCGATGAGCGCCGCCGGCGCCAAGTGCAGGCGCCTGGACGTTTCGGCGGCCTTTCACTCGCCCGTCATGGCACCCGCGGCAGACCGGCTGCGGTCCGCGCTCGACCAGACGGAATTCTCAGAGCCAAGCTTCGAGTTCTGGTCGACGACGACCGCCTGTCCCTTACGGGGGCCCGACGAGATCCGCGCAGCGCTGCTCGATCAGCTCACCGCGCCGGTGCGCTGGCGCGAAACCATCGACGGACTCGCCAAGCGCATCGGCAACGTGTTCTGCGACCTCGGTCCCGGGAAGGTCGTCGCCGGCCTGACAAAACGCCTCGTGGAGGGGGCCGAGATTCGAACGACACAAGACTTGCTCGTCCCGGCCACAGGAGGCTCCGCATGACCACGTACCAAGTCGCCACCGAAGATGCGCTCCTCGACCTTCCCGATCGGATCGTCGTCTCCCCGGATCACGGACGGCTTTCGCTTCGACCGCCGCAGAGCTTCACCACGGAAGGCGAGGTCGTGCGCGCAGGTGACATCATCGCAGTCGTGGAGTTGAACCCGGGATCGCTGGAAGTGCGCGCACCGTGTGACGCGTGGGTGCTGTCGTTCCTGGCGCGTGACGGCGAACGCGTCGGCCCCGGCGCACCGATCGTTCACCTCAGGGCGCTCTAGTGCCGGCGGCTTCGTCGCGCTCCGGCGCCGCCGTCCTCGGTTGCGGCATGGCCGTTCCCGACCGCGTGCTCACGAACCTCGAGTTCGAGCAGATGTTCGACACGACCGACGAGTGGATCCGCACACGGACCGGAATCGAGCAGCGACGAATCGCGGCACCGAACGAAGCAACCGCGACATTCGCCACGGCCGCCGGCGCCCACGCGCTGAAGGAAGCGGGGCTCACGCCGGACGACCTCGACCTGATCCTCGTCGCGACGTGCACGCCGGACATGCCGGTTCCCGGCTCGGCCCCCCTGGTGCAGGCGTCGCTGGGGGCCGGAAGCGCCGGCGCGTTCGACATCAACGCGGGATGCACGGGCTTCATCTCCGCGCTCGCGATGGGAACGAGCGCCGTTGAGTCGGGGCTCGCTCGTCACGTTCTCGTGTGCGGCGCGGACACCCTCAGTCGGATAACGAACTACACGGATCGCCGCACGGCCGTGCTTTTCGGCGACGGCGCGGGCGCCGTCGTGCTCGGTGCATCGACGGATGAACCGCGCGTCGGTCCCTTCGTGATGGGTTGCGAGGGCGAACGATGGGATTTACTCCACGTCCCGGCCGGGGGCTCCCAACGGCCTGCCGGCAACGACACGGTCGCCGAGCACGGGCATACGATTCGCATGAAAGGCCAGGACGTCTACAAACACGCGTGCGACCGGATGACCCAAGCGGCCCGCGAGGTGCTCGGCGAGATCCCTGTGGACTCCGTGGACCTCGTCGTCGCCCATCAAGCCAACGGACGCATCATCCGCACCGTGCAGGAGCGGCTCGGTCTTCGCCACGATCAGGTCGTGGACAACGTCGCGCGGTACGGCAATACGTCGGCGGCCTCGATCCCGATCGCTTTGTCGGAATCGATCGCGTCCGGACGGCTGCGTGACGGCATGCGCGTCGTGCTCGTTGCTTTCGGGGCCGGATTCTCGTGGGCGGCAGCACTCGTGAAATGGGGTCCTTCGTGAGAGACGGTGTTGCGCTCGTCACCGGTGCATCGCGCGGCATTGGCCGCGCGATCGCGGTGCGAATCGCCGCCGACGGCTGGCCGGTCGCCGTCAACTACCGGGCCGACGAAGAGGGCGCCAAGCAGACAGCCGTGCAGATCGAGCAAGCCGGCGGCGAAGCGTTCCTCGCACACGGCGACGTCTCGACGCTGGAAGGCATCGACGATGCCTTCGCGGTCGCCGAAGAGCGGGGACCGGTGCTCGTGCTCGTCAACAACGCCGGTGTTACGCGAGACGGGCTCGCAGCAGTGATGAAGCCGGAGAGCTGGGACGCCGTCCTGCGCACGAACCTCGACGGAGCTTTCTACGCGTGCCGCCGCGCGATCAAGAAGATGCTCGCTTCACGATGGGGGCGCATCGTGAACATCACGTCGGTCGTCGGCGTGCGCGGCAATCCCGGCCAGGCGAATTACGCGTCGGCGAAGGCCGGGCTGATCGGTCTGACGCGCTCTTTAGCGCTCGAGATCGCCGGTCGAAAAATCACGGTGAACGCCGTCGCGCCCGGACTGGTTCGAACACAGATCACCGAGGCCCTCGGCGAGGAGCACATCGGCAAGCTCGTCGAGGCCACGCCGATCGGACGAGAGATCCAACCGGAGGAGATCGCAGCCGCCGTCTCGTTTCTGGTCTCCGACGAGGCGGCTGCGATCACGGGTCAAGTGTTGTGTGTCGACGGCGGCATGACCGCCTAACAAGAAAGGAGAACGCATGGCGACAGAAACGACGGTCTCGAGAGAGCACGTACTCGAGACGTTCCGCGAACAGCTGGCGGGGTTCGAGGTCAAGCCCGAGCAGGTGGCTGAGGACTCGAGCTTCGACATTCTCGGACTCGACTCGCTCGACGTCGTCGAGCTGTCGGTCCGAGTCGAGGACGTTTACGGGATCGATATCGAAGAGGACGATCTCGAGGACGTCGCGACGATCGGCAACGCAATCGACGTCGTCCTTCGAAAGATCGCTGAAAAGTCGTGACGCGCAAGCGAGTTGCCGTTACCGGCGTCGGGACCGTCTCACCACTCGGTGTCGGGACGGAGAGCACGTGGAAGTCGCTCGTCTCCGGAGAGTCCGGGGCGGGCCCAGTCACGCGGTTCGACGCGACCGGCTACTCGACGCGTATTGCCTGCGAAGTGAAGGACTTTGATCCGACCGAGTTCATGGACCAGCGCGATGCGCGGCGTTCGGATCGCTTCACGCAATTTGCTGTGGCCTCGGCCACCGAGGCGGCTGAATCCGCCGGCTGGACGACCGCGAACATTCCATACGCCCGCGACCGGGTGGGGGTCGTGATCGGATCTGGCATCGGCGGGATCGAGACGCTCGAGACGCAGCACCGCGTGCTCCTGGAGCGCGGTCCGTCGAAGATGAGCCCCTTCACGGTGCCGCTCCTCATGATCAACGGCGCAGCCGGATCCGTTGCGATGAAGTACGGCCTCAACGGGCCGAACTACGCAGCGGTGTCGGCGTGCGCGACGGGCGCACATGCCATCGGCGAGGCCGCGCAGATGATCCGCAACGGCCTTGCCGAGGCGATGCTGGCCGGCGGCTCGGAGGCTCCGATCACACCGCTGGCGTACGGCGCATTCGCCTGCATGGGTGCTCTTTCGAGGCGAAACGACGATCCGACCCACGCATCGCGTCCGTTCGACGCAGATCGCGACGGTTTCGTCATCGCCGAAGGCGCGGCGGTCGTTGTGCTCGAGGAGTGGGAGGCTGCGACCGAGCGCGGCGCGGAGATTCTCGCCGAGCTCGTCGGTTATTCCGCGACGAGCGACGCGTTCCATCTGACGCAGCCCGACCCGGAAGGTGCCGGAGCAGCCGGTGCGATGACAAAGGCGATCGCCGACGCGGGTATCGATCGGAAGGACGTCGGCTACATCAACGCACACGGAACGTCGACTCCCTTCAACGACAAGATCGAATCCAAGGCGATTCGCGACGTCTTCGGCGCCGACGCGCCGCCCGTGTCGTCGACGAAGTCGGCCACCGGCCACTTGACGGGTGCAGCCGGGGCAATCGAGGCCGTCTTCAGCATTCAGGCGATGGTGACCAAGACGCTGCCGCCGACGATCAACTATGAGACCGCGGATCCGGAGTGCGATCTGGACTACATCCCGAACGCCGCCCGCACCGCCGAGGTCGAGTACGTGCTGTCGAACTCGTTTGGGTTCGGCGGGCACAACGCCTGTCTCCTCTTCAAGAGAGCAACGTGATCCGAGCGCCGAACTGAGCATGTCCCTCGCCGAGGCGCGTCCCGATACGACGGTCTTCGACAAGCTGCTCGACCCGGACAGCTTCGTTCCGATTCGCACGCATGTCCGGTCGGCGACGATGCCGGAGGGTTCGGCAGGCGACGGCGTGACGATCGGCGAGGGTCGGATCAATGGACGCCGGGTGTTCTGGTACGAGCAGGATCCGACCGTCCTCGGCGGCTCACTCGGGGAGACCCACGCCGACTCGATCTGCCGGATCCTGGACCTCGCCGGGCGCTTCGGCGATCCGGTCATCGGTGTGCACCGTTCCGGTGGCGCCCGCATTCAGGAAGGGGTTGCTGCGCTCGCCGGCTACGGCCGCATCTTTGCGCGGCACGTACGTTTGCGGAAGCGCGTCCCGCAGCTCGCCGTGGTGTTCGGCCCGTGTGCCGGCGGAGCGTCGTACGGGCCGGCGCTCATGGATTTCGTTCTTATGTCGCGTGCCGGCGCCTATATGTTCCTCACGGGACCGGACGTCGTCCGCGAAGTGACCGGGGAAGAGGTTTCGTTCGACGAGCTCGGCGGTGCTCGCGTCACCGCGCGCTCCGGGCTGGCGAGCCTCGTCGGGGACGACGAAGCCGAAACGCTCGAGCTCACGCGACGGCTGTTCGCTTTCTTGCCGCGGACGATTGGGCTGATGGGCGTTGCCGACACCTGGCGCGCGCCCGACGCGGATCCGGGCCGTGTTGTGCCGGACGATCCGAAGGCGACGTACGACGTGCGTGACGTTGTCCGGGGCGTGGTCGACGTCGATTCGTTGCTCGAGCTCCGCGCCGACGACGCCCCAAACCTCGTTGTGGGCTTGGCGACGCTCGAGGGGCGCACGATCGGCGTTGTTGCGAACCAGCCCCGGCATCTGGCGGGGTCGATCGACATCGACGCGTCGCGAAAGGGTGCATGGTTCGTCGACCTGTGCGACAGGTTCGGGTTCCCGATCGCGGTCTTCGTCGACACGCCGGGCTTTCTTCCCGGAACCGCACAAGAGCTCGGCGGCGTCATCCCCGCCGGCGCATCGTTCCTCGCGGCTTTCGTCGAGGCGACGGTTCCGAAGGCGACGGTCGTGTTGCGGAAGGCGTACGGCGGCGCATACATCGTGATGAACTCGCGCGACCTCGGCGCCGACTACTCGTTCGCGTGGCCGAGCGCCGAGATCGCCGTCCTCGGCGCCCGCGGCGCCGTGAAGATCCTCGAGCGCAAGCGGCTGACGTCGGCTCCGGATCCGGAAGCGCTCCGCGCCGAGCTCGAGGGCAACTACCGCGAACGGTATTTGTCGCCGTGGCCCGCGGCGCAGGCCGGCTTCATCGATGAGGTCATCGAGCCGGCGCACACGCGGGCGCGACTGGTGAGCGCGCTCATTCCCTGATCAGCTCGGCGAAGCGCTCCGCTCCGACGTTTCCGCCAGACAGGATCACGCCGACGTTGCGGCCGCGAACATCGACCCAGCCGGCGAGCAGCGCGGCGAGTGACGCCGCCCCGCTGGGCTCCACGACAGTCTTCATCGACTCGAACGCAAAGCGCATGCCCTCGACGATGTCTTCGTCCGAGACGAGCACGACCTCATCGATCAGCTTGCGGTTTACCTCGAAAGTGAGCTCACCGGGAACGTTCACGGTGAGCCCGTCCGCGATCGTCCGGGGCACGGGGACGGCCACGCGGCGGCCTGCGTCCAACGACCGCTTGGTGTCGTCGCCGGCCTCCGGCTCGACACCGACGAGGTGGATGCTCGGGCGGAGAGTCTTCGCCACCGTCCCGCACCCGGCAATCAGTCCTCCGCCGCTCACAGGGACGATCAGCACGTCGAGGTCACGGGCGTCGACGAAGAGCTCGAGGGCAGCCGTGCCCTGCCCGGCCATGGTGTCGGGGTGGTCGTACGGCGGTACGTAGACGCGGTTGCTGCTCTGCATGTACGAGGTAATGACGCCGTCTCGTTGCTCGGTGTAGCGGTCGAAGTCGACGATCTCGGCGCCGTACCGCAGCGCTGCCTTGCGCTTGGAATCGGGTGCGTCGATGGGCATGAGGACGACCGAGGTCGTCCCCACGAGCTTGGCCGCAAGCGCGACGGCTTGAGCGTGGTTCCCCGAGGAGATCGTGACGACACCTCGTTTGAGCTCATCGGTCTCCAGCTGTGAGAGACGGTTGTAAGCACCGCGGAACTTGAACGACCCCGTGCGCTGATGGTTTTCGGCTTTGAGGTAGACACGAGCGCCCACGACCTCGTCGAGCATCTGCGATCTGAGGACGGGCGTTCGGCGAGCCGCGCCGTCGAGCCGTTTCGCTGCCGCACGCACGTCGTCGAAGTCGAGCATGGTCGTCAAGCTAAGATCCCGGGGTGCCCGACGTCACGTTCAATCGCTTCTACCGCTACGACGACCTCACGGCGGTGCTGCGTGCCTGGGCGGCCGAGCACCCGACCATTTTCGACTTGTCGAGCATCGGGTCGTCGTACGAAGGCCGCGACATCTGGCTCGCGACGGTCACGAATACGGAGACCGGTCCGCACGACGAGAAGCCGGCGTTCTGGGTCGAGGCGAACATTCACGCGTCCGAGGTGACGGGTTGCACGGCAGCGCTTCATCTCCTCAACAAGCTCGTCACCGAGTACGGCCGTGACGCGAAAGTCACACGTGCGCTCGACACGCGGACGCTGTACGTCGTGCCGCGTTTGAATCCGGACGGCGCCGAGTGGGCGCTGGCGGATCGCCCGAAGATCATCCGGTCGAGCACGCGTCCATATCCCCGCGACGACGAGCAGGACGGCCTGCACCGCGAAGACGTCGACGGCGACGGACGCATTCTCTCGATGCGCATCCGCGATCCGAACGGGACCTGGAAGCCGCACCCGGACGATCCCCGCCTCCTCGTCCGCCGTGAGCCGGACGAGGAGGACGCCGACGCCGCGTACTACCGGCTGTTGCCGGAAGGCACCATTCGCAATTACGACGGCGTGATGATCAAGGTAGCGCCGGCGCTGCAGGGGCTCGATCTCAATCGGAACTTCCCGGCCGACTGGGGTCCGGAGAACGAGCAGCCGGGAGCGGGCCCGTTCCCGACATCGGAGCCGGAGATCAGGGCGGAAGTCGAGGCGATCACCGACCGGCCGAACGTGTGCGGCTACATCAGCTACCACACGATGTCGGGCGTGCACCTGCGCCCGTACTCCGGGCATCCGGACGACGACATGCCCACCGACGACCTCCGCACATACAAGTGGATCGGCGAGGAAGCGACGAAGCTCACCGGCTACCCGGCCGTCTCGATCTTCCACGACTTCAAATACCACCCGAAGCAGGTGATCAAAGGCGGCTCCGACGACTGGCTGTACGAGCACCTCGGTGTCTACGCGTGGACGACCGAGTTCTGGAGCCCGATGAAGGCGGCCGGCATCACCGATTTCAAGTTCATCGACTGGTTTCTCGACCATCCGGACTCCGACGACTTGAAGCTGATGACGTGGAACGACGAAAAGCTGGACGGGAAGGGATACATCGACTGGTACCCGTTCGAGCATCCGCAGCTCGGGCCGGTGGAGCTCGGCGGCTGGGACCGGATGTTCTGCTTCACGAACCCGCCGCCCGACGTGTTGGAGGCCGAGATCGCCCCCCATGCCGACTTCGCGATCCTCCACGCGCTGATCTCACCGAAGCTCGAGATCCATTCGTTGCACCACGACGCGCTGGGGGAGGACAAGCATTACGTTCGGCTCGTCCTCATCAACACCGGATGGCTGCCGTCGAACCTGTCGCAAAAGGCGCTCGAGCGGAAGGCGGTCAGGCCGGTCGAGATCGAGCTGACGCTGCCGGAGGGAGCGCGTGTGGTCGGCGGCGAGCGCCGTGTCGAGGCCGGCCAGCTCGCCGGACGCAACCTCAAACGCAACACCATCGGCTGGCGTGCGGACGACTCGACCACCGACCGGGCGAAGGTCGAGTGGGTCGTCGAAGCGCCGTCCGGAGGAACGCTCGGGATCGTGGCTCGCCACCAGCGCGCAGGCGTGGTCCGGGCCGAGGTCCAGCTGGGCTGAGATAGCCTTGGGGGCGCTCGCTCCCGTCGTCTAGGGGCCTAGGACACCGCCCTCTCAAGGCGGAGACGCCGGTTCAAATCCGGTCGGGAGTACGTGAACAAGGGCGATCTGATCGCTTTCGTCTCGCTCGAGGCGAGTGTTTCCAAACGGGTCGCGACTGAAGTCGTCGACGCCGTGCTCGATGCCGT
>DASQWC010000193.1:0-58685 GCA_035640475.1 Actinomycetota bacterium
CGAAGAAGCGGGCGATGTCCCCTGAGTCGTTGTGCGTGAACAGGACGTCGTTCGCGCGTGAATACGACGCGACCCCGCTCGACTCGGTGATCCTGGTATCGGCGAGGTAGTAGAGCAGGCGCGCTCGTCCGTAGGCGGCGCACGCGGAGATGTCGGCGACGAACGCCAGCACCACGAGAAAGACCAGAAGTTTTCTCACCCGCGGTCTAAGGATGCCTACTCGTAGCGGAGCGCGTCGACTACGTTGAGGCGCGCGGTTCGCCACGCGGGCCAAGATGCGGCGCCGAGGAGCACGGCCAGGGTGATCGCACCGTACAAGAGCGGTGCGACGGGGTCGACTCGCAACGGCATCGGATAGGGGATCCCGACACTCAGTGCGTGCCGGAACGATTCCGTCGCGCCGAGCGAGAAGATCGTTCCGAGGATCAACGCGATGATCCCGACCGCGGCGGCTTCCATGACGACCATGAGCCCGAGCTGCCGGGACGACATGCCGACGGCGGCAACGAGTCCGAGCTCCCGTTTCCGCCGGAGCGCCACGAGGAGGAGGTTCGACAACACCGCCGCGAACGCGATGGCCACCAATGCACGCTGGAGTGCCCAAAACGGAGAGAAGAAACGGCCGTTCTCGACCTTCAGGGTCTCGAGATAGTCAGCTTCGTCGTAGGCCGTGAGATTCGGATCCAGGTTCGCGGCTTCGATTCGCCGCGCAAGCTCCGAGGTGCTGACTCCGGGCACCGGCTCTGCCTTCAGGCTGTAGGAGGGGAGCGGTCCCCAGACCTTCTCGAATAGTGCGAGCGACATCGAGGATTCGAAACCGGTGGTATCTCCGTTCGCGACGATGCCCTGGATGCGCGCGTTGACGAACCCGTTTGGACCGGGAAGTGGGAATGTACCGCCGGGCCGGTAGCCGTATCGGCGGGCGACGCCCGGTCCGATAACGATCTCGCCGCGCTCGAGGGCGGCAAGGTCACTGGTTCCCTCGATCACTTCATACGGCGGCCGCTCGCCGTCGAACGCCTCGAAGGCGACGACGTCGCCGTGGAGGGAAGCCAGGAGGCCCGGACTGCGTCGCACGCGGGCTACGCCGGGGACCCCGCGCAGCCCGCGTGCGAGCGCTGGGGAGGGCCGTGCGTCGAGATTGAAGTTGTTGGTGATCGGCGTCGTCGCGACGAGGACTTGGCCGCGTACGGCTTCGGCGGCGCTGTCGGCGAGGCCGTCGACGACCATGAGGCCGAAGTTCGAGATCATGAATGCGGAGGAGATCGCTCCACCCGCGGCCAGGACCATTCCGGCCGATCGCCAGCCCTCGCCGACGAGGTTCGACCACGCGAGACGCACCGGTGTGGATGCTCTGCGTGTCAGTCGTGCGCCGGCCGACAAGAGGAACGGGGCGAACTGTCCGACAGCGCTCATGAACGCGGCCGTCGCCAGGATGGCGGCCGGGCCGACGACGACGGGCTGCCAAGGTTCGATCGCGCCCTTCCGGGACGCCGCGATGGCGATGCCCATCCCGAGGACGCCGAGGGCCAGAACGATGACCGGTCGAAGCACCGATGCGCGGTCCGCCGACTCGACGGCGGAGCGACCCTGCAGCTCGGCGACTACGTCGATGCGCGACGCCCGCCGCGCCGGACGCGCGGCCGCGACGAGTCCGAGCAGCGCGCCCAGGACCGCGCCGGTGACGAATGGTGCGGCCGAGAGATGGACACGCATCGTGAGACCGGCCGCCCGCTCGGTCAGGAACTGAAAGCTCGCGAGCACCGGATAGGCGACCAGAATGCCGGCGACCGCGCCCAGCAGACCGCCGACGACGCCGAGCGTCGCCCCTTCGACCAAGGCTCCACCGACGATGGTCCGCGGCTTTCCGCCGATAGCGGCTGCGACGGCGAGGTCGCGTCGGCGCTCCTCGAGTGAGAGCGCGAGCGCGTTGTGCGCCATGATTCCCCCGGTCGCGAGCGTGCCGAGGCCTACGAGTGCGAGCAGCACGTAGAGCTGCCGGAAGAAGGCCGCACTCGGCGAAGGCTCGTCGGCTTTGAGCACCGAAAAGGTCGGACCGAGCGCCGTCTCCAGGCGCTGCTGAAGCGCCTCGACGGCCACGCCGCGCTCGGGCATGACGTAGACGACGTCGACGCGGTCGAGTCGCGTGAACAAGGCCTGCGCGACGTGGATTGGAAACGCGACGACACGCCCGTTGTTGATCTGCTCGAGCCCCTCGACCGGCAGGGCACCTCGCGCCGGCTTCGGTCCGAGATTCGTGCGTATGACGCCGGCGGGCCCGAGCTCGTGTGCGAGGGCCCTCGACGTGAGGGGTGCACGATACGTCCTCGCCGCTTCGATCGCGCTCGGATCACAGGCGAATCGGCCGACGATCGCCTGGGCGCTGCAGTCGTAGCCGAGCGCGACGATCGGGATGTCCTGCCGATCGCCGCCGTCGGCGAGCGTCGTCGATTGGATCATGGGGATCGCCGCCTCGACTCCGGGGACTGCCCGGATCCCCGGCACCTTCGACTCGGGCACGCCGGCTCGATCCACCGGTCCAATGACGCGAAGCGGCGCCGGGCCGGAAAGAGACTCCGCGTAATCGTCGAAGGACCTCTGTGTGCTCGATTGAACGACCGTGACGGTGACGGCGAGCGTGACGCCGGATGCAACTGCGACGACGGCGATGACCGAGCGGAGCGGATGGCGTCGCAACCGTTTGAGGTGCAGCAGCCGGATGGCCCGCATCATGCCCGTGCACCTTGCGTATACATACTAAGTACGTAATATATACGCAGTATGCATGCCGTCAAGTACGCGCTCCTCGGCCTGCTTGCCACCGGACGCAGGCACGGTTACGACCTCAAGGGAGCGTTCGAAGATCTGCTCGGCGGCTCCTGGGAGCTGAACATCGGGCAGGTGTACACGACGCTCGCACGCCTCGAACGCGACGGTCTCGTCCGGAGTCGCATCGTCCCACAGGACCTTGTGCCCGATCGCAAGGTCTACGAGATCACACCTGCCGGACGAACAGAGCTCAAACGCTGGCTCGGCGAACCTGCCAACGGGCCCGTCCGGCTGAAGGACGAACTGTTGGTCAAGGTCCTCGTCCAGAGCGTCGTCAAGGATGGCGATGCCGGCGACCTCATCGCGCGCCAGCGACTTCAGCACCTGCAAACCCTGTCCCAGCTCTCGGAGCTTCGAGAGGACGAAGACCTGAACCCGGCAACCCGGCTGATCGTGGAAGGAGCGATGTTGCACGTCGAAGCGGATCTGGAGTGGCTGGACCTTTGCGAGGAGCGGTTGACGAGAAGGGGCAGACGATGAACGCGATCGAAGCAAAGGACATTTGGAAGACCTACTCGACCAACGGAGCGTCGGTGCACGCCCTGGCCGGCGTCGACATCGAGGTTCGAGAGGGCGAGTTCGTCGCCGTGATGGGGCCCTCGGGATCCGGGAAGTCGACGCTGCTGCACATCATCGGAGGCCTCGACACGCCCGACGAGGGCCGGGTGGCAATCGGCGGCGAGGACATCTCGAACTTCTCGAAGAAGGAGCTTGCCGCCATGCGGCGCAAGCACATCGGATTCGTCTTCCAGTTCTTCAACCTCGTCCCGGTGCTCACGGTCGAGGAGAACATTGCGCTTCCTGCCGCGCTGGACGGTGCGCGTGAGGCGGACTACGCCGCAAAGCTCGGCGAAACGCTCGACACATTCGGAATCGCCGAGCATCGCACCAAGCTTCCGGCCCAGCTCTCGGGCGGAGAGCAGCAGCGTGTCGCCATCGCGCGGGCGCTCCTCAACGAGCCGGCGGTCGTCCTGGCCGACGAGCCGACCGGGAACCTGGACCGGGGGAGCGGAGCGGATGTCATGGCCCTGCTCCGGCGACTTCACAAGCAGCGGCAGACGATCGTGGTCGTGACGCACGATCCCGCCGTCGCGAGCTTTGCCCAGCGCGTCGTGTTCATGCGGGACGGACGGCTTGTGGACGAGGCGCGCCTGCGGACGCCCGGGAAAGCCAGCGCCGTCTTGTCGAAGCTGGTCAAGCTCGAGATGTAGAAAAGCGAAAGGGAGCGAGGCAGCACCTCGCTCCCTTTCGGGGCATTTCCCTGGATGTCAGCGGGGGTTGAGTCCTCTCTCGAGGCCCTGGCCGATCCTCTCGACGTTGCGGCCCGTGCGGCTGACGATCCGCTCGACCTGCGTGCCGATCGTGGTACGGCCGCCCTTAACGTTCTTGCCCCGTGCCTTTGGATCCAGGTCCTTCATCTTCTTGCTCTTTTTGGCCATGTTCTGTGTTCACCTCCCCCCGCCGTCTGACCTACAGAGAGCCTAGCAGCCACTGCGCGGCGTTCTGTGACTTACGCCACACAAAAACCGCGCAGAACCTCACCCTTTCGGGCCCGACTCCAAGCACAGGAATGGGGAAAGGGAGCGAGGCCGGCTCGCCCCCCTTCGGGGCCATTCCCGAACAACTCAGCGGGGGTTCAGTCCTCGTTCGATGGCTTGGCCCGCCCGTTCGACGCGCCGGCCGGTGCGGCTCACGATCCGCTCTACCTGCGTACCGATGGTGGTGCGGCCACCTTTGACCTTCTTCCCGCCCGCTTTCGGGTCGAGGTCTTTGACCTTCTTCTTGGCCATATTCAGTTTCACCTCCCCCCGCCGAATGACCTGGGCAAAGGCTATCCGGCACCAAGGCCTAGTCTGTGAGCTTCCTCACGAATAGGCAGAGAGCAAATTCACATGCCGGGAGCCCGTGCGCCTTTCCGCGGCCAAGCGCCACCTGCAAACATCGACTCGAGCCTCATGGAACGCGTAGCCGGCCGGACGGCCTTCTCCGTTGGTGCACGAGAGTACGGGTGGGTGGACGTCGTCCTCGCCGCCCATCTCTGGGGCGAGTATGCGAACCTCGAGCGGTGGACGAGGGCGGGCATCGCCTGCCAGAAGCGCCTTCGGCGGCTCGGACAAGCCGTCCCCGAGGACGAGGTCGATGAGGCGTCGGATGCGTGGAGGTACGAGCGGGACCTCCTTTCGGCCGACGAGGCGCAGGAGTGGTTGGACGAGCGTGGGCTGAACGCCGAGGAGTGGGTCGATTACATCGAGCGGACCGTCCTGAGGCAACGATGGGCGTCGGAGCTCGACAAGATCACGAAGGCTGAAAGCGTGACGGCAAGGGAGGTTTCTGACGCGCTGTACGCCGAGGCCGTGTGCTCGGGCGCGCTCGGCGAGCTCGGCGAGCGACTGGCGGCCCAGGCGGCCATCTACGATCGCGTCGCCGGTTCCAAAGGAGGCCGGCGCCCGCCCGGGTGTTCGCAGGCGGCTGTAGCGTCCCTCCTGAAGCGCCTCCCCGCAACGGTCAAGAAGACGGGAGTGGCTGGGCTCACGCCGGGCGCGACATCCAAGCGCGCCGAGCTCCTCGCGTGTCTCGCTATCGTCTTCGAGCGGCACATCGACGAGATCGCCGCGCCGGCAGCGTTGGATCGTGAGATCGAGGCGCACGCGCTGGACTGGACGCGGATCGACTGCGAGCAGGTGCTGTTCGCAGACGAGGGGGCCGCTCGGGAGGTCCTGCTGCTCATTCGTGAAGATGGCTTGCCGCTGTCCAAGGCCGCCGGGATCGCGAAGGCGCCCGTCGAGAAGTCGTCCTACGTTCTGGACGACGTGGACCCCTCGATACGGCTCCGCCTCGTCGGCGCGTTACCGGGACAAGTCATCGGTCCCATCGCGGCCGGAGACGGCTATTACGTCGTGTCGATTGTGGATCGCTCGGAGCCGAAGCGCAGGGACCGTCGGATTCGCGAACGCGCGCGAGCCAATGTGATTGCTCGAGGTGTCCAAGCCGAGATGGGAAAGCGGGTTCGGTGGCATGAGCCGCTCTGAACGGCGAAAGCCCGCTTCACGGCGCAAGCTCGCACAGAAGAAAGCGCCTGCATCGAAGAAGGCTCCGGCGCGGCGAAAGTCGGCCCCGAGACCCAGGACTCGCACGCGCAAAGCCGAGGGGATCCATCCCGTCCTACGGGACCTGCCCATGCTCGAGTTCATGCCGGCCGAGCTTCGGCGGCTGATCGCCGACAGCTTCGCGTTGCACACCTATCCGTTCGGTGCCGTGATCGTTCGTGAGGGCGAGGAGGCCGACGGCTTCTTCGTGCTCGCGTCGGGCCGGGCCCGAGCCGTGAAGTCGGGCGATGACGGGGAAGAAGTTCCGATCGGCATTTTGCAGCCGGGCGACACGTTCGGCGAGATCGGGCTGCTGGAGGACTCGAAGCGCTCGGCTACGGTGCGGGCGTCGAGCGAGGTCGAGGCACTCCGGCTCGACCGCTCGATCTTCCGTGCACTGCTCAAGACGCATCCCGAGGTTCGTGAGTCGTTCGAGCTTCACATTCGGCGGTTGAACCTCGAGAACTTCTTCCGGCTCTACTCGGCGTTCGCCGGGCTCCCATCCGACGCATTGGCGCTGATGCTGCGCGAGCTTCGCCCGGTGACGGTCGAGAAGGGGCAGGTGGTCGTCAAGGAAGGCCAGCCGGCCGGACCGATGTACGTCGTCGAGGAAGGACGCCTGCGCGCATACAAGAAGCTCAACGGGAAGGCTCGCGACGTCGCATATCTGCGAAAGGGCGACTTCTTCGGCGAGGTGTCGATCTTCAAGGGTCGGCAACGGGAGGCAACGGTGGAGGCCGTCACCGAAGCCCGCCTCCTCGGACTCGACCGCAAGACCTTCAACAAGCTGCTGCGCAGTGCTCCCGAGTTCCGCGAACGCATCGAGGAGCGTGTATCGCAGTACGACTACCGAGAGGTTGCCAACGTACCTCTGGACTTCGCAGAGGAGATCCTGCCCGCCAACCTCGGCCTCCACGAGACGGTCGGACCCGATCAGGTCGACGCAGAAGCCGATGCCGAAGCGGAGGAAGAAGAGCTCGAAGAGGAAACAGCCGACGAGACGTTCCAGAAGCCGTCCAAGAGGATCCGGCGCTTCCCGCACGTCTTCCAGCTCGACGAGATGGACTGCGGCGCGGCGTGCGTGGCGATGGTCGCGAGGCACTTCGGCCGCCCGGTGAGCATCGGATACGTCCGGGAAGCGGTCGCAGCGAGCACCGACGGCACGAGTCTGCTGGGGATCACGAAGGGCGCCGAGAGCATCGGGCTCGCCTCACGGTCGGTGAAGGCGTCGAAGAGCCGCCTCGCCGAGATGCCGCTGCCGGCGGTCGTTCACTACGACGGCAACCACTGGGTCGTCCTCTACGACGTCGACAACAAGCGGGTGAAGGTCGCCGATCCGGCGCTCGGGCTGCGGCGCATGAGCCGCTCGGAGTTCGACGAGAAGTGGAGCGGGTACGCGGCGCTCTTCGCCTACACACCGGATCTCGAGAACGCACCGGTTCAGGCGGCCCGAATGCGATGGGTGTGGCAGTTCCTACGTCCGCACCGCTGGACGATCCTGCGCGCGGCCATCCTTTCGCTTGTTGCCGCCGGGCTGTCGATGCTCCTTCCCGTCTTCACTCAGATCGTTGTCGACCGCGTGGTTGCCGAACGAGACTTCGGACTCCTGAATCAGGTCGTCATCGGGATGCTCGGCGTCCTCGTTCTGATGATCGCTGCGACGATCGGCCAGAGATACCTCTTGTCGCGTGCGGCCGTACAGATGGACGGCTCGACGCTCGACTTCATCACCGGGAAGCTCCTCGCGTTGCCGATGAGCTACTTCCACTCGCGCCGCACGGGCGACATCTCGCGCCGGCTCGTCGGGTTCCGCCAAGCGCGTGAGTTTCTCGTTGGGCAGGGCGTCGGGGCGCTGACGTCGGTGGCGCAGCTCGGCGCCGCGCTCGTGCTGATGTTCGTCTACAGCTGGACGCTCGCCCTCGTGTTCCTCGCCGTCGTTCCCGCCTACGGATTGCTGATGCGCTTTTCGTTCCGGCGACTCCGGCCGATGTACGACAACCTCGAGGAGGCCTTCGGGAAGTACCACGGCCAGCAGATCGACGCGATCAAGGGAATCGAGGCTGTGAAGTCGATGGGGGCCGAGCCGGTGCTCCAGTCGCGGCTGCTCGAGCAGTTCAATGCGCTGTCGCACCGGCTGTTTCGCGCCGACTTCACGATCATGCTCTTCGAGGGCGTGATCCAGATGGTCACGTTCCTCTCGCTGGCCCTCTTTCTCTGGGTTGGCGCGTACCAAGTGCTCAACGGCCGGCTGACGATCGGGGAGCTGGTCTCCTTCAACGCACTCGTCCTGCTCGCCAACGGCCCGCTCCTCGCGCTGCTGACGATGTGGGACGACCTTCAGCTGACGTCGGTCTTGCTGAACCGGCTGAACGACATCTTCGAGCAGGAGCCCGAGCAAGGCGAGGACCATTCCAAGCTGCGTTCTGTCAAGACGCTCGAGGGCGCCGTCCGGTTCAAGGACGTGTGGTTCTGGTATCCCGGCCCACAGCCGAACCCCATCCTCGAGGGCATCAGTCTCGACGTTGCTCCGGGGACGAAGGTGGCGATCGTCGGACGAAGCGGATCCGGCAAGACGACGCTCGTGAAGTGCCTCGCCGGCTTGATCGAGCCGACGAAGGGAACCGTGACCTACGACGGCGTGAACCTCACGACGCTCGAGTACCGCGACCTTCGCCGGAAGATCGGCTTCGTGTTGCAAGAGCCGTACTTGTTCGACGAGACGATCGCCGGGAACATCGCGTTCGGAGAAGACGTGCCGGACATGGAACGGGTTGAGCGTGCAGCTCGCGCCGCGAACGCGCACGACTTCATCGACCGGCTCCCGCTCGGCTACGACACGCGCATCGGTGAGACGGGGATCCTGTTGTCGGGCGGCCAGCGCCAGCGCATCGCGATTGCCAGAGCCCTCTATCTCCAGCCACCCGTGCTCATCTTCGACGAGGCGACGAGCTCACTGGACACGGAGTCGGAGCGAGCCGTCCAGGAGAACATGGACCAGCTCCTCACCGAACGGACGTCGTTCGTCATCGCGCACCGACTATCGACGATCCGGGATGCGGACATGATCGTTGTCCTCGAGAAGGGCAAACTCGTCGAGCAGGGATCCCACGACGAGCTGATGGAACGCCGCGGCTTGTACTACTACCTGGTCAGCCAGCAGCTCAGCGTGTGACGTCGTCGTACAACCGCAAGCGCCGTTTCGACGAGACGACCGAGCCGCCGGCGTCGTTCCGCGGCGATGTCGATCCGGGAAAGGCGAAGCCCGGCGACTCGTTCGTCATACACCAGCACTACGCAACGAGGCTGCACTTCGATCTCCGGCTGGAGATGTTCAACGGCAGGACGCCGGTGCTCGTCTCGTGGGCGGTCCCGAAAGGCATGCCGCGCCGCAAGGGCAAGGGCGCGCTCGCGATCCACGTCGAGGACCATCCGTTCGAGTACGGCTCCTTCTCGGGAAGCATTCCCGAGGGCAACTATGGAGCCGGGGAAGTGCGGATCTTGGACGCGGGCAGCTACGAAGTGCTCGAGCAGAAGCCGGGGAACATCAGGTTCCGGCTCGACGGTCGGCGTCTGAAGGGCATCTATCGGCTGGTCGAGACGCGGCGCGAGGGCGGCAAGGAGCAGTGGCTCGCCTTTCTGTCGGAGGACGCACGTCCCCGGCCCGATCCGATGCCGTCGCTCCAGCCGATGCTCGCGACGCTCGTCCGGGAGCCGTTCGACGATGACGACTGGGCCTTCGAGCCGAAATGGGACGGCATGCGTGCGGCCGCGATATGCGACGAAGCGACGCGGCTCGTGTCTCGGAACGCAAAGGACGTGACCGAGGCGTACCCGGAGCTAAACGACATGCATCTGCGGCTCGTCGCGCTCGACGCCGTCGTCGACGGCGAGATCGTGGCGTTCGAGGACGGCGTCCCGTCGTTTGAGAAGCTGCAAAGCCGGATCCACGTTCGCAACGAGCGGGACATCGAGCGGCTCATGAAGACGACTCCAGTCGCGTACGTCGCGTTTGATCTGCTCTACCTGGACGGCCGCGATCTGACCGCGCGTCCGTACAGCGAGCGCCGCGAGCTACTTGAAGAGACGGTCGTTCCCACCGACCGGTTTCAGATCTCACCAGCCGTCGACGGGATGGGAACGGCGCTCTTCGACGCGGCGCGCGAGCAGGGGCTCGAGGGGATCGTCGCGAAGAAACGGAGTTCGCGCTACGAGCCGGGCAAGCGAAGCAAGTTCTGGCTGAAGGTCAAGACGACCTTCGAGGCCGACTTGGTCGTCGCGGGCTGGTCGGAAGGCAAGCGAGCGGGCGTTCTCGGCTCACTCGTGCTCGCGGCCTACGACGACGGCAGGCTCCGCTACGTCGGCGGTGTGGGCACCGGGCTCACGGAGCAATCGCGTGGCATGGTTCAACACGAGCTGGAGGCCATTGCGGAAGACGACACGCCGTTCACGACCGCGGAGATGAAAGGGAAGCCCGAACTGCGACACGCTCATTGGGTGCGGCCCGAACGCGTGGTGGTAGTTGAGTTCCGTCAGCTCACGTCGGCGGGGATGCTTCGCGCGCCGTCGTTCAAAGGGCTCCGGGACGACAAACCGCCCGAGGAATGTACGTTCGACGACCTCCGCCGGGCCGCCGGTCCGAGCGATTAGGTCTTCAGCGGCACGGTCGGGAGCACGACCTTCTTCTCCGGTCGTCCTTGGATCATCGCGTAGACCCTGAGCGGAACCCAGAAGAGCAGCTCGAGCAGGAAGAACGCGAGCAAGGAAAGAAGAATCACGATCGCCGGCGGGAGCAAGATCGGCAGTGCGAGGAGCGTGAAGAGCACCACGCGCCACGATTCGCGCCACCAGCCGCGCAGGCCGCCCGGCTTCATGAGGGCTCCCCAGCGGACGGCCGACCACATGATCCAACGGCGCAGGTAGGCTACATCGAGCTCGCGCATCGCGCGGCGAAAGAGAGCGTCGGCATCGAGCCAGGTGAGCTCTCCGGCGACCGCCTTCTCCCGCCAGAGGTAGTCGTGCAGGATCGCCGCCTTCGTGTACTTGCCGTAGCGGGGAAGGAACCATGTGAAGACGCGGGGAATGGACGCGAAGTCGGTGTTCATCCCGCGCGGGACGACAAACCGGTCCTTCTTTCCCGCGTAGGTCAGACGCCTGAGTAGGTCCCAGCTCACGTCGTCCACCTGCTCGACGGCGACGTCGTCGTCTCCAATGAACGGCATATCGGCCTCACCTCCCGGGTACGCAACGGGCAACATGCGATTGTGCTCCGGGCTGATGCGGCTCGTCCTCGTCGCTGCGGCGACCCTCGTGTCCGTGTCGTGTGTTGCGCCCGCCTTCAACCTGTCGCAGTACGAGTCGAAGGTTGCCAAGACGGCCGACGAGGCCGCTTCGGCGCTCGAGACGGCGCGGCTGGCAACCGGCAGCGCCGTGCGCCACGGTCTGTACGGAGTGCCCATCGAGGTGTCCCTCAGCGATTCGGAGGACATCCTCGGCTCGATTCGCGGAACATTCGCGTCCGTGCAGCCGCCGGGCCCGGCCGCGGACGCGCTGCGCACCGAGTTGCTCGACTTGCTCGAGCGCGCGGGTGCGGCCGTCGAGCGCGCACGCATCGAGTTCAAGCGCGGTCAACGACTTGTCGCGCTCACCAGTCTCGAGCAGGCTGCGCCGGTTCTGCGGAAGCTGCAGGCACTCGCCGAGCGGTTCTGATGCGCCGAGTCATCGCGATCACCCTCGGAATCATGGCGTCGATCGGCGGCTTCTTCGACATGGGCGAGATCGTGATGACCGCGGAGTCGGGCGCACGGTTCGGCTTCGGGCACGTATGGGTCGTCGCGCTCGGAACGCTCGGGATCATCCTGTATGCGGAGATGGCCGGCCGGATCGCCGTACTTTCCCGGCGCCCGGTGTTCGACATCGTGCGGGAGCGGCTCGGGGCTCGGATCGGCTTCATGAACCTCTCTGCGTCGTTTCTGATCAACGTGCTGACGTTGGTTGCGGAGATTGCCGGTTTGGCGCTTGCGTTCGAGCTGCTGTCCGGCATCGCGTATTACCTCTGGGTGCCGGTCGCCGTTCTCCTGGTGTTCTTCATCATCTGGCGCGTGAGCTTCGAGCTCATGGAGCGGAGCATCGGCATCGTGGGCCTCGTCATGATCGTGTTCGCCGTCGCGTTTTGGCAGCTCGGCCCGGATTGGAGCGACGTCGCGACGAAGATCGTGCGCCCGGAGATTCCCGCGTCGGAGACGACGGCGCTGTATTGGTACTTCGCTATCGCGATCTTCGGCGCTGCCATGACTCCATACGAGGTGTTCTTCTACTCGTCGGGGGCCGTCGAGGAACGGTGGAGCCGTCAGGACCTCGTGACCAACAGGGCGACGGCCTACATCGGATTCTTCGTCGGAGGCTTCCTGGCAACCTCGTCGATCGGCGTCGCCGCGCTCGTGTTGGGGCCGAGAGGCATCAGTGTCGAGGATCTGTCGACGATTACGCTGGGCCCGGCGTCGGTTCTCGGCCGACTCGGACTGGCCGCCATCATCGTCGGGCTCTTCGCGTCAACGACCGGAGCCGCGCTCGAGGTCACGCTCGCGACCGGCTATTCGGCCGCGCAGTATTTCGGCTGGGCATGGGGGAAGTTCGTCCGGCCGCGAGATGCCGCGCGCTTCCACCTTGTGATGATCGCCTCACTCGTCGTTGCGGGTCTTCTCGTCGTCAGCTCCCTCGACCCGATCAAAGTGACGGAGCTTGCCGTTGTGTTCTCCGCGATCGGCTTGCCGCTCACGTACCTGCCCGTGCTGGTCGTCGCGAACGATCGCGGCTACATGGGATCCCAGGTCAACGGCCGGGCGTTGAACCTGGTCGCCTCCGCCTACCTGGTCGTGATCCTTGCAGCGAGTCTCGCCGCGATTCCGTTGATGATCTGGACGAAGATGGGCTCCTGATGGCCGGCCGCGCCTACGACCTTGGTCTGGACATCTTGGATAGGCAGGTGCTCGACTCCGAAGGTGTTCCGTGCGGAAACGTCGACGACATCGAGCTCTCATACGACCGTGGGCGGTCGGCGCCACCCGCAGTCACCGCGATCCTGTTGTCGCCGGGTGCGTACGGACCGCGCCTCGGCAGGATCGGATCCGTGATCGCCGCCTTGTGGCGTCGATTGCACCCGGCGAGTGATCCGAAGCCGCTACGAGTCGACTGGTCGAAGATCACCAAGCTCGACTACGCGATTCATTTGTCGGTAACTCGGCACGAGGCCGGGCTGACTCGGGCGGAAGACTGGGTTCGGGACAACTTGATCGCTCGGATCCCGGGAGCATGATGCGGCTCGGTGAGCTGCTTCACTGCGACGTCTTCCTTCCGGACGGATCGAAGATCGGCCACGTCTTCGACGTGCAGGCCACCGCCCAGACGCGATCGGCGTCGAAACGTGCGCCGCGAACGCTGCGTGTGTCGTGCCTTCTGGTCGGGGCGTCCGCCTTCTTCTCGCGGTTGGGATACCTGCACAGCGATATGAAAGGTCCCGCCGGCCTTCCGCTTCTCGCCCGGCGTGCGAAGGGCTGGAAGGTGGACTGGGACCAGATCCGGCGCATCGAGCCGAACCGTGTGACGATCGACTGCACGCTCGAGGAGCTCGAATCGATCAGGGGTTGAACGCGTCGAAGAACGTCGTCAGGCCCGAAACGCTCAGGAGCTCTTCGACGGGCTCCGAAACGCTTGAGACGAGCAGCTGACGCCCGCTTTGTTCGAGCCCACGCTTCAGCGCGATCAGCATGTGCAGACCCGTCGAGTCCATGAAACCGACGTTGGACAGATCGAGGGTGAGGGCTTCCTTCCCGTCGCAGGATTCGAGGAGCCACGACTCGAGCTCGTCGGCGACATTGATGTCGATCTCCCCGCTGATTGCGACGAGGACGCCGTCCTCCTCGTCGCTCACCTCGCATTCGACGGCGCGGAGTTTGACCTGCCGCGGAGATTCGCTCATCGCGGGCAGGATACGCCTGCCGGTCAAGCAGTGCCCGGCTCTTCGTCGATGCCGCAGCGCACCGCGTTGAGCTCTGCACCGTAGAGGAAGAGCTGGGCCGCGATGTAGAGAACGGCCAGGACGCCGACGACCGACCCGAACGTCCCGTAGACCTCCGAAGCACGGGCGACCGTATGCGTTGCGTACCACGCGCCGCCGATCTTGAGGATCGACCAGCCTCCGCCGGCGAGCAGCGCGCCGGGCCACAGCCGGCGGAAGGGCGGCCCGCGTCCCGCGCTGAGAACCCGATACGAGACGGCGAAGAGACCGACGTCCAGGACGAATGAAACGGCAAACGCGATCAGGCTGAGGCCGATGCCGAGTCCGCCTGTGGCGCGCCGGTTGCCCACGACGCCGGAGAAGACGACGCCGGCTGCGGCGGCGAGGCCGAGGCCGATCGTGACGGCAATCGACCACAAACGCTTGCGCAAGATTCCTTCTACCTCTTTTGCGCGAAAGACCCGGCTCATCGTGAACGCGCCGGCGTTCGTCAGTCCGGTGCCGCTCCACAGCAAGCCGATGGCCCCAATCGCACCTGCGCCGCTGCGCTTGTCGATCAGCGCGTCGATGTTCTCGGCAATCAGCGGCCCGAAGCCGGGGATCGACTCCGAGAGCCGGGCCGCCCAATCGGCTTGTGCCTCGGGGTCGTTCGCGAGGATGAAACCAACGACGGCAAGCGCGAGGAGAATCAGCGGGAAGAGCGAGAGAAACGCGTAGTACGCGAGTGAGGCCGCGAGCTGGCCTCCGCCGTCCGCCCCGTACCGTGAGTTCACGGCGAGTCCCGTTCTGAACGGCTCTACGCGCTCCAGGCGCGCGGCGAGCCGTTTGATCCGGTCCATGAACACATGTTCCCGGATCCGTCCGAAATCACGCGATGGGTGGAGGTTGTTGTTCCTGGGTACCGGCTCATATCGATGAGTGAGGTGCGCCGTGCTACAGAACGTCGTGGCACGGCGCCTCTCGAGACGGCCTTACCGACGTTGAGCTCCCTCGACGAGCTTGCCCGCTACGTGCTTCAGGAACCCGACATTTGCCTTCGGTACTCGGCGGGACCGCTGGAGGACCGTGAACGCCCGAGCGTGGACTACGAAAGCGGCCTGCTCCTGCCCGGATTGTCGGCGGTCTCCCTGCGGCCGGAGCCCTGGTGGACGCGTGATCGGCGGGACTGGATCGCGCGGCAGGTCAACCACTACATCCACCTCACCGACGGCGCCGACGATAGACGGGCGTGGCTGCTCATCGGCCGCATTGCCGGATACGGACCGGACCGCGAGCCACTGTTGTGGCCGTGGTCGCCGGTCGCTTGGCTCGACAACGGCGTGCTCGAGGAGGCGCGATCCGTCTACGAGCGGAACTTCGACGCCGGCCGGGACTCTCGTGGTGGTTAGGCGCGGTTGCCGTGCCCGGCCCGGGGGGTATGGGAACCCGGACCGCGGCACTCGACCTCAAGGAGGAGCGCATGGCGAAGGGACGGGAGTTGTTCGAGCACGGCCTGCGCGACATGTACGACGCGGAGCACCGGTTTGTGGACGCGTTGGAGACGATGATCACCGACGTCAGTGACTCGGATCTGGTCGACGGCTTTCGGCGGCATCTGAAGACGACGAAAGAGCAGATCCGCCGTCTAGATCGCTGCTTCGACGAGATCGACCAGCGGCCGAGCCGAGAGGACTGTCCCGGCTCGAAAGGCTTGATCGCCGAGTACAAGAAGTTCGTCCAAGAGGAAGACCCGGATCCCGCCGTCCTGAACACGTTTGCTGCCGAGGCCGGGCAGAAGATCGAGCACTACGAGATGGTTGCCTACCGCTCGCTGGTCAACCTTGCGCACTTCCTGGGTTACGACGTGTGCGCGAAGCAGTTGATGCAGAACCTGGCCGAAGAGGAGCAGGCGGCGGCCGAGCTGCGCACAGCGTCCGAAGCGCTAGCCGCGAAGCTGACGGGTGCTCCCGCTCCCGACGTCATGCGGCGTGCGGCCGGGACCTTGATGGACCAGATGCGCGAGGGTGCGCTCGTCACTGCCGGCACGGCAATGAAGGTCGGAGAGTACGCAACGCGGCGAACGGGCGAAGCGCTCGAGCGCGTCGAGAAGCGCGGCCGCCGCGCCGTGCGTTCCGCACGGGCGCGAGGCCGTTCGGCACGAGCGAAGACGACTCAGAAGTCGACGGGCCGCGCACGCGCGGCGGGACGGCGCAAGACCACAATGGCTCGCCGTCGTCCGACCACGGCGCGAGCGCGCACGGTTGCGCGGAAGACCCCGCGAAAGACGACGCGCCGGACGACCGCCCGGAAGCGGTCGCCAAGTCGTGCGCGGTCAAGGAGCTGATTGGCAAGAACGAAACGTCCGACCCGCAACGGCGGCGTACCGGGTCTCCGATACGTCACTGATGCCTTGCCGGGGATCCGTCGCCGCCGGGCCGGGCGGGGTTTCGTCTATACGAACGCCGCCGGACGGCGCATCCGCCGCCGCTCCGAGCTCGAACGGATACGACGTCTTGCAATTCCGCCGGCATGGATCGACGTTTGGATCAGCCCGTTTCCGAACGCGCACATCCTCGCCACGGGTCGCGACGCGAGAGGCCGCAAGCAGTATCGATATCACCCGAAATGGCGGGTCGTTCGCGACGGAGCCAAATTCGACAGGCTGATCGCGTTCGGCGAGGCGCTGCCCGACCTGCGCCGCCGCATCCGAAAGGACATGGCGCGCACCGGACTCCCAAGGGAGCGGGTCGTCGCGACGATCGTTGCGTTGCTCGACTGCTGCTTCGCGCGCATTGGGAATGAGGAATACGCACGGTCGAACAGTTCGTTCGGGCTGACGACACTTCGCGATCGGCATGCGCGCGTCGAGGGGTCGCGGCTGCGGTTGCGCTACCGAGGAAAAGGCGGGAAGGGACACGATGCCGAAATCGACGACCCGCGCATCGTCCATATCGTGAAGCGGTGCCGTGAGATTCCGGGTCAAGAGCTCTTCCAATACCTGGATAACAACGAGGTGTCCCAGTCGGTCGGCTCCGGTGACGTCAACGACTACCTTCGCGGGGTGACGGGCCTCGACGCGTCGGCGAAGGACTTTCGGACGTGGGCTGCCACCGTCGCAGCATGTGCCGAGCTGGCACCGGCGGAGCCGGGAGCCACGGAGACCGAACGACAAGCGCAGGTCTTGGAGGCGATCGATACCGTGGCCGAGCAGCTCGGCAACACACGTGCCGTCTGCCGGAAGTCCTATGTGCACCCCGACATCGTCGAGGGGTTCTTGGACGGCTCGCTCGCTCGGAGCTGGGCGCAACGCAACGTCTCAGGCCGATCGCGCGGCCTACGAGCGGACGAGCGTGTTGCCTTGGCGTTCCTGCGCGGACGCGCTCGCCGCGCATCGAAGGCTCGAGCCGCCTAGCGCCCGCTATTCGTTGTGGTCGTGGTCGCCGTCCTCGATGCGCGCAAGAAACGCGGCAAGTCTATGGACGACATCGCTCGCTTCGGGATAGAGGCCTTCGAACTCGACGAGGTGATCGGCGACGTCGGAAAACGTCACCGACTGATCGCCGCGCTTCGCGCGCAAGAGCTCGATGCCCTCGATCACTACCCTCGTGTACCCACGCACCACGGTGGGTATTCGATTCGGCGAAGGAGGTGATCTCGATGCCGAACAAGAAGACGCCGAGCATCAAGAATCGCAAGCAGTACGAGGCGTTGAAAGAGAAAGGCATGTCGAAGGAACGCGCCGCGAGAATCTCCAATTCTCCCGGTGCGTCAAAACGTGGTGGAAAGAAGTCGGGTTCGGGCGGCAGGAGCCGTCGTCCGTCGCAAGGTGGAACGACGGCTCAGAAGAAGGCCGCCGGTCGAAAGGGTGGCCGGGCAACGGCGCGCAAGCGGTCGCGTTAAATGGCCGCACGAGCAATATGGACCGGATCGATCAGCTTCGGGCTCGTGAACGTGCCGGTTCGTCTGTACAGCGCGACACAACAGAAAGATATCCGCTTCCATGAGTTCGATCAGAAGACCGGCAAGCGCATTCGGCACAAGCGCATCACCGAGGGTTCGAGCCGCGAGATCGACTACGAAGACGTCGCGAAGGGTTACGAAGTCTCGAAGGGGAAGTACGTCGTTCTGGAACGCGATGAGCTCGAGGCGGCCGATCCGGAGAAGACGAGAACTATCGAGATCTCCGAGTTCGTGGAGCTCGCCGAGATCGATCCGATCTTTTTCGAGAAGAGCTACTACCTCGGCCCGGAGAAGGACAAAGGCGCCAAGCGCGCGTACGCGCTCCTGTTCCGAGCGCTGGAAGAGGCGGACATGGTCGCGGTCGCGCGTTTCGTCATGCGCTCGAAGGAGTATCTTGCCGCCCTTCGCGCAGGCGACGGGCTGCTCGTCCTGGAGACGATGTTCTTTCCGAACGAGATCCGGGAGCCGAAATCGACGGTTGCCGGCCTGCCGCTGAACGTCAAGGTCGAATCCCGCGATTTGGATATGGCGAAGCGGCTCGTCCGCGGGCTGACGGCCGAGTGGGAGCCATCGAAGTACAAGGACCGCTACCGGCAGCGTGTGCTCTCGCTGATCAAGCGCAAGCAGGAGGGCAAGGAGATCGTCGCCGAGCCCGATGAGGATCGGGAGCCGCCGACGGATCTCATGGATGCGCTGCGAGCGAGCGTCGAGGAGATGAAGAAGAAGAAGAAGGGCTCGCGGTCTCGACGAAAGGCGGGTTAGCGCAGCTTCGGGAGCACGTCGGATTCGTAGAAGGCAAAGAAGCCTTCCTGGTCGGGGCCGACCTGGTGGACCCACACGTGGTCGTACCCCGCATCGATGTACGCGCGGATGGCGGCGAGGTGCCGTTCGGGATCGGGACTGCAAGTAACGGTCTCGGCGACGTCGTCCTCGGTCACCGTCTTGACTGCCTGCTCGAAGTGACGGGGTAGCGGGAGTTCCTGGCCGAGCTCCCCTCGAAGCGCTGCATTCGGCCAGTGACGATGTGCGGTTCGGCGCGCATCGTCTTCGGTTGTTGCCCAGCACACATGAAGCTGTCCGTACTTGGGTTTTCCGTTGCCCCCGCGGCGCTCGTACTCCTCGATGAATTCGCGCTTGGGCACGGTGCCGATGAGTCCATCCCCATGTTCGGCGGCGAGTCGTGTGGCCCGGCTCCCACTCGCGGCGACGTAGATGGGCGGCGGACTGTCCGGAAGCGAGTAAATCCGAGCGCCTTCGACGGTGTAGTGGTCGCCTCGATGCGTCACATCGCTTCCTTCCCAGAGCTTTCGCATGAGACCGATCGCTTCCTCGAGCATGTCGAGGCGCTGCCCGATCGGAGGCCAGCGTTCACCGGTGATGTGCTCGTTGAGGTTTTCGCCGGATCCGACGCCGAGAAAGAACCGGTTGGACAGCAGCGAGGCGGTCGTGGCAGCCGCTTGCGCGATGACGACCGGATGGGTGCGGATCAGCGGGCACGTGACGCCGGTCCCGATGCGAAGCGTCTCGGTGGCCTGGGCAATTCCGCCCAGCACCGTCCAAACGAACGGGCTCTCGCCTTGGACGTCGATCCACGGGTGGAAATGGTCCGAGACCACCGCGAATGAGAATCCGGCGTCCTCGGCTCGCTGTGCGTAGCGAATGAGATCGGGTGCCGAGTGCTCCTCACTCGAGAGGGTGTAGCCGATCTCCGTCATCGGAATCGAGTACCCGCGCCCGCGGGGCAAAAAACGGCCGGACTTCACATTCCGTATGGGTAGTACTACGCATTCGTTCCCAAATCCGACTCCGAATCGGTGCCCTTTTACATGTTCGTCTCATCTCGTCGCGGCTAACATTCGGTCGGTTCGCGCGAACCCCGGCAGGCAGCACACAGGCGGTGGCCGGGGACGACCCCTCTGGTTTCCCTACCCCTCGCGCCGCGCCGTGCTGCGGGAGGCAGGCGATGAGGACGCGGAAGCTGAGACTGGTGACGGCGCTGGTGGTCGCGAGCGCGGCGAGCATCGCCCTGCTCGCATCGCCGGCGCACGCCGGGGACGACTACCCATACGCCGGTCACGATCCGAGCGAGCTCGACTCCCGCGGGTTCTATTACCGGCACTGCACATCGTTCGTCGCGTGGCGCTTGAGTCGGCGCGGCCCGTTCGACAACTACATGAACGGTGGTCACTGGTACCACGCACGGAACTGGGCCGGCAACGCACGACGTCTGGGGTTCGCCGTCGACTCGACACCCGCCGTCGGGGCCGTCGCGCATTGGTATCCGGGTGAAGGTGACGCCGACGAGCTCGGCCACGTGGCGATCGTCCAATCGGTGAATGCCGACGGCTCCGTGTACGTCGAGGAGTACAACGGCTACGAGCCGTACGTGTACGCACGGCGCGGTCCGCTCCGTGCTGCTCGCTACATCCATATCTACGACGCGGCGCCGTCACCGGCGTCGATTGCGACAATTCCTGCGACGACTGTGACAATTCCTGCCACGACTGAGGTCGCGCCGCCCGCCGTCCGGCGCAGTGAGCCGGAGCGCCGCCCCGCAGCCGCCGACCCGGGTCCGGTCGGACACCTCACCTCGCCCGCTACCAGAACCCCGCTGCGGGCCGGAGATCGCGTGACCGTCGGCGGCACCTTCACCGACGACACTGGTGTTGCCAAGGTGCACTTCTTTGCGGCCGACGAGAACTACAAGTGGACGCTCGTCGGTACCGACGCACGCGGAGGGAACGGCGCGTACTCGGTGGAATGGACAGTCGACTATCCGGCCGGGTCCGTTGTCAGCTTGTACGCGGAAGCCTTCGACGCAGACGGCAACCCGGCTGTCGACTCGATTCGCGGACTGGAAGGAATTCCCGTGGCGCGACGTTCGACGTCGTCAGCACCGGTCGCGCTGGCGGCACACGCGAGCCGAAGTTCGCCCGAGCGCGGCCGGGCCGGCGCGTACATCGCAGCCGTTGTGGTCGGGTTCTTCGCGCTAAACGGCGGTGTCGTGCTGGTACGGCGGCGGCGGCGTCTGCACGCGATTCGGCTCGCTTGGCGGCGCTCAGCCGCTTGAGCTTAGGCTCGATTGGGTATGGCACCACGCAGAGTGCTTGCGACACTGCTCGCAGTTCTTCTCGGAGCCGGAGTGCTCTTGGTTCCTGCGTCCGCTCGCGCACAGGCCGTATGCTTCGGGCAAGAGATCACGATCTCAGGCCGCGATTACATCAAGGGAACTGAAGGCCGAGACGTCATCCTCGGCTCCGCCGGTGATGACGAGATCCACGCGCTCAGCGGTGACGACTACGTGTGCGGTGGCGGCGGCGACGACAAGATCTCGGGCGGCGGCGGCAACGATCACCTCGACGGGGGACCCGGCACCGACCTGATCGTCGGCGATGGGATGACGCTCGGCGGCGGAGACGCGTCGGGCCGCGGAGGAAACGACGAGCTCGTGTCCGGGGACGGTCCGAGCGACTCGCTCATCGGCGACCACTTCTCCGACCTGGGGAACGCTAGCGGCCACGGCGGCAACGACATCCTGACCGTGGCCGGCACCGGCGGCCTCGTAGCCGGCGGCAACGTGGCACTCGGGAGCGCCGAAACGAAGGGATTTGCGTCCGGCGACGGCGGCAACGACCAGATCACGATCGCGCGCTTGGCGAACATCATTGCGGGCGACAACATCGGACGCAAAGGCGTGAGCGGTGACGACGGCGACGACCGCATCAAGGACGGGTCTGGGGATACACCGCGCATCGTAGGCGATAACTTCTCCGGGCTCGGTCCGGCGTCCGGGAAGGAAGGCGATGACTTCATCGACGCCGGTGGCGGCAACGACGGACGCGCGCACGGTATTGCCGGCGACAACCTGTCCGAGCACGGGCAGGCCAGCGGCGGCGGCAGGGATACGATCGAGGGGGGAACCGGAGACGACTGGATCGTCGCCGGCGTCGAGGACGACATCCTCAACGGTGGTCCCGGCTACGACCGCTGCGACGCAGGTCCCGGGAAAGACGACATCAGGGACTGCGAGCAGATCGAGGACATCCCCGCCTAGCGGCAGGACACGGCGACCGTTGTCGTCGCCGAGCTGAGGTTCAAGGACAGTGCGAGCCGGTCCTTCATCACGCGAAGCGGCACGTACTTGCCGCCCGAGCGAGCGACACACGAGCGCGCCTTGCCGAGGAGGTTCACGGTGAGGTTGCCGTCCCCGCGTAGTTGCGCCCGGAGAGGCGCTTCGAGCGAGAGTCCCATCCGTTGCACGTCGAACGTGATGCTGCTCAGGTTGGCGACTCTCGCCTCGAACGCATTTCGCGGAATGTTGCCGACCTGAGTGAGGACCAGCCCTTCGCGGACGAGCGTCGGGCTCGGGTCGTCCTGGATCGTCGTCGCGATCGGATCGCCGAAGCTGATCCCGAAAGAACGCGCTTCGACCGAACCGTAGCCCGTTCCGAAGAATCGGCGCTCGGCATCCGAGGATGCGGGTGCGCGGTAATGCATCGAGCGCACCCAATACGCCCTGCCGTAGTTGAGGAGCCCGGCGACGCCTGCTGCGGCCGCCTGCCGGTACCAGATGGGATGGAACTCGTACGTCACCCGAGCGGGATTGCGGACGAGCTGGTGCTCGTGCATGAGCTGGGCGATCTGCGCGGCGCGATCGTTCTCGTACCCGCGGTGCGTGCCGTTCTCCGAGATGTCTCGCCAGCAGTCGTAGTCGTACGTGAGCTCGTTCAGGCGGTCGCAGAATCTGCGCGAGTCGTTGCCGAGGGGAACGAGCGCGTCGTAGGTGCCCGTGAAGTTCCGCACAGGCACGTTGCGGAGGCTGTCTGCCTGCTCGACCAGATCCCAGTCGTTGGCCGCTGGGAGCACATAGCCCATCGCGCGGTCGCTCGTCGGCGGCACGCTCGGGAAGATTCCGGCGAAAAGGTCCGGGTGTGCCTCCGCGATCTTGATCGTGCCCAGCCCGCCCATCGAGGTGCCGCCGAGATAGATACGCTTCGGATCGACGTTGTAGTGGGCCGCCACGTCGCGCATCACCTCGAGAACGTCGAGCTCACCGAGGTGCTCGTACCAGATCTCCTCACCGCGACCGAGCGGCTTCGGGACGAGCGCTCGGTTGTTCCTGACGACCGTGTTCCAAAAGTCGTTGTCCTGCGCGTTGAAGCCGCGGTGATTCCCCGTCCAGCCGTGGAGGAGCGGGAGCATCGGTGCCGGGCTGGAGTCGGCACGGTAGCTCGCCGGGACGAACATCCGATACGGCTGGTACTTGCCGTTGTAGAGGTTGCCCGAGGCGCCCGATGAGGCGACTCCCTCAGCGAGCTTGTTCGGAAAGCCACGGGACGCGAACACCCGGGTGAAGTCGAGGTCGCCGGGCGGCGGCGACGGGACGATGGTCTTGTTGGAACGCAACTTTCGGAAGCTGACGTCTCGGTAGAAGGGCCGGATGTTTCCCGATGCGAGCGCCGCCGATTGTTGCGAGTACTGAAAGTCGCCGGATTCGTTTTCGTCGGTGGCCTTGCTGCCGCCGTCGTACAGACGGCTGCGGAAGAGCAGATTGAAGATGTCCGGCTGCGACGCCGAACCGGTTCCTCCCGCGGGGGCGCTCCCGGAGCCGAGCGGCGATGACGGCATCACCTCGGCCCACGTCTTTGCCTGTTTGTCCCAGACACCCGTCCCGCCGCGGTAGCGCCACGTCACGTACTTGGGGTCTGCGATCTTCCGCGGCACCGAAAACTCGATGACGTTCTCCGTCGTGTCGGCGGCAACGGGAATGCGGACGGTGCCTTTGCTGCTCGTGACGCTGCCTCCGGTTCCCCAAACAGTGATGACGTGTTCCCACCCGGGCGTGGAGACGTCGGCGCCGAGCGGCCAGCGTCCGCCGCCGGTGATCTCTTTGCCGTCGGTGTCGACCGCCAGCGCAAGCACGGTCGAGTCCGCGGCGGTGAGCGTGTCGAAGCGGGCGAGATAGTGCACGTTGCGCTCGTCGACTGTGATCTGGAGGACGACGATGTCGGCGGCATTTCCGGAGTAGCGGACGTCGTCCGGATAGGTGAACGACCCGCCGGCCCCATGGTCGTCGTAGGGGTAGTCGATGAACGACCACTGTCCCGCCTCATACGTCGCGGTACCGGGGACGAGGTCGGACGGCTCGAACCAGTCGGCGATCTTCCCGTCCACCTTGTGCTGCATGCTCACGCCGGTGCTCGGCGCCGCCGATGCGGCTCCGGACGACGCAAGACACAGCGCGAGCAGCAGCGCGAAGAAAGCCTTCAAACCCACCCCGCGTGGAGAACGATTCGAAGATCTTAGGCGTTCGCCACTACAGGACGAGTCGTCCGTCGGCGACCGTTCGCTGGTCGTCGATGTACTTGCGCGGATGGCGTCCGTCGACGTTTCCGAGCAAACCGACGACGTTGTAGCCGAGGAGCTCCTGGAGCTTCGGATCGAGATCGCGAATGATCTCCTTCGGCACGCCGAGCACATGGTTCTCCTGCGGACGGACGAACCCCGCGCAGTACTCAAGGATCACGCCGAGCCGGCGACGCTCCGTATTGTTCGCCCCGCCGCCGTGAAAGACCGAGCCGACGAAGAACATGACGGATCCGGCGGGCATCGTCGCGCGGATCCTCGGTGCGTCATCGGCCGGTCGCTCGCCCGTCCATTTGTGGCTCCCGGGGACGACGACCGTCGCGCCGTTGTCCTCTGTGAAATCGTCAAGTGCCCACATGGTGTTGAGAACGAGCTCGCGGTGCGGACGGGGGAACGGGTATACGCCATCGTCCGTGTGCAGCACTTGCGCCTTCTCGCCCGGCCCGATCGAGATGCCGACGGGAGCGCTCAGCTGGAAGCCCGGGCCGAGGATCTTGTCGCACACGCCCGTGATGAGTGGATCGATTGCTTGCGCATCGAAGACGCGCGTCTTTGCGAAGATCGCGTAGATGCGCTGGGTGACGAACCCCTCGAAGTCGTTGCGTCCGGTTGGGACGCTCGCAAGGACGCGCTCGAGATCGGCCTTCTTCGCCTCGACGTCGTCCGGAGATAGATAGCGCTCGACGACGGCGAATCCATCGCGATCGAGCAGCTCGAGAACCTGTTCGACGGTTGCGTCGCGCGAAAGCATCGTCGGCGTCGTCACGTCTTCGAAGCGTGCCATAGTCGGGTCCTGCCATGGAGATCTCGGCCGTTGAAGCGCGTCGGATTGCGCTCGAGGCGCAAGGATTCGGTGTCGCTCGTCCGGTGCAGCCCGGTCTGGGACACGTTCGCCGACTTGCCGAGCGGCTGAACGCGTTTCAGATCGACTCGGTGAACGTCCTCGTGCGCGCGCACTACATGCCGGCCTTCTCCAGACTCGGCCCCTATCCGCAGACGTCGATCGACACGCTCGCCTATGCCAAGCGCGACTTCTTCGAGTTCTGGGGCCACGCCGCGTGCTACATGCCGATGTCGCTGTATCCGTACTTCCGCTGGCGCATGGATGCTCAGCGTGGAGCCGACTACTTCGTGAAGGCGCCGGCGAAGGCCAAGCGGTACATCGAGGATGTGTACGCGGATGTGGCCGAGCGCGGCCCGCTGTCGGCGTCCGAAGTGAAAGATGCCGGAAAGTCGACGGGCAACTGGTGGGGGTGGTCGGACGGCAAGCGCGCGATTGAAACCCTGTTCCGAATGGGCCGCGTCGCGATCGCCGGACGCCGGGGCTTCGAGCGCCTCTACGACATTCGCGACCGCGTCATCCCTGCTGCCGTGCTCGGAGCGCCGGTCCCATCACCGGACGACGCGAAGAAGCACCTTCTCGTCCGGGCAGCGGCTGCGCGGGGCGTCGGAACGGCGCGAGGGATCTCCGACTACTTCTACGTGGACGGCTGGTGGGACAGGCAGCACGTCAATGGCAAGAGACGGCGTACCGAGATCCCGCGACTGATCTCCGAGCTGGTCGAAGACGGGCGATTCGTCCCGGCGTCGGTGGAGGGTTGGAGGGAGAAGGCGTACGTCGTTCCGGGCGTGAAGAAGCCGAAGTCCATGCACGCTCGGGCGATCGTGTCGCCGTTCGATCCGTTGATGTGGGAGCGACGCTGGACCTTCGAGGTCTTCGGCTTTCACTACCAGATCGAGATCTACGTCCCGGCGCCCAAGCGCGTGTACGGCTATTACGTCCTTCCGTTTCTTCTGGGCGACCGGTATGTCGCGCGCGTGGACCTCAAGGCGGACCGGAAACGTTGCGTGCTCATGGTGCCGGGCGCGTTCGCGGAGCCGGACGTCAGGCCGCAGGAGGTTGCCGGCGACCTGGGGGCCGAGCTGCGCGTCATGGCCGACTGGCTCGGCCTCGAACGCATCGAGGTCGGGAGCAAAGGCGACCTGGCCGGGCCGCTCGGCCGCGCGGTCAAGTGACCGAGCAAGTCGTCGCCGGCATCATCCGGGACGCACTGAGAGAGAAGCCAGACGGTATCGAGCACATTCCGACGCTCGAGGACAGCCATGTCTACCGCGCCGAGATGTCGTCGGGTGCGGTGTTCTTCAAGTCCGAACACGAGGGCCATTCGATCGACGTCGCGGCATGGGCATACGTCAAGGCCGCGACCGCCGGCGTTCCCGTTCCCGACGTGCTACACGTCGACTTGTCGCGTGAGCGTTGGCCGGAGGAGTTCATGATCGTAACGGCCGTCGGGGGGAGCGACCTGCTGCACGATCCGCTCGATGGTGACGACCTGTGGAGGGCGATCGCCGGATACGGAGAGCTCCTGCGTCGCCTGCACACCATCGAACTCGAGGGCTTCGGCGAGCTCGAGTTCGCCCCTGCGAAGGTCGGGGACCCAGTGGGAGAGTTCGCGGACTACGCGTCCGCAATGCGGCACAGCCTGGACTGGGCACTTCCGTACCTCATCGAGAAGAAGCTCGTTTCTCACGAACAGGTCGAGCGGATACAGAACGTCCTCGAGCGCAGCGGCGAGGTCGTCACCGCCCCGAATACCGGCGTGTTGCTCCACGACGATGCCGGTCTCGACCATCTCTTCGTCGACCGTACGTCGATGGAGATCACCGGACTCATCGATTTCGAACCGAGATCGGACGACCCGATCCGGGACTTGGCGATCTTTGCGTACTACTATCCCGGCCTGGCGCCGCATCTCTTCGATGGCTACGGACCCGTGCCGGACGACGTCGAGCTTCGAATGAAGCTGTACCGCTTGCTCCGCGCGGTCGGATCCGCGCGTTGGGAGCACGAGCGCAGGCTGGACGTCGCCGACCCGCTGGCTGAGATCGAACAGCAGTCCCGGGAGCTGAACGGGATGCTGGCGTGAGCGTCGAGATCATATTGGAGGGCCATGCGACGACTGTCGACAACGAGCGGCGGATCGCGACGGGCTGGCTCGACGGTGAGCTGTCGGAGCTCGGCAAGCGACAAGCCAAGGAGCTCGGAGAACGGCAAAGCAATGCGGATGTGGTGTTTGCATCCGACCTCGGCCGCGCCGTCGAGACGGCTGATATTGCGTTTGCGGGCACGGGCATCCCTGTTCGTTTCGATGCGCGGCTGCGAGAGTGCAATTACGGAGAGTTGAACGGCGCCTCGCGGGACCAGGTTGATGCCGTGCGCTCCGATCATGTCGACGAGCCGTTTCCCGACGGTGAGAGCTACAGGCAGTGCGTCGTTCGCATGCGGGAGCTGCTCGACGAGCTCGCGCGCGACTTCGACGGGAAGCGTGTGCTCCTCATTGGGCACGGTGCGACGTTCTATGCGCTCGAGCATCTGATGAAAGGAATGCCGCTGGAAGAACTCATCTCTTCGGGGCTGCGGGCGTGGGAACCGGGTCGCCGCTACGTTCTGGGCTGACGGACGTCGGCGGCCAGGTGCGTCCAACCGGCGCGCGGGCTCGGAACCGTGGGCGCCCAGCCGGTCGTCTTAAACGATGCGTTCGTGACGCGCTGCGATCGCGCGAGGTACTCGAATCGTTTCCCCATCATGCGCGCGGCGACGGCGGGCGGACGGCGCAGGCGCTTGCGCCCGAGCGCGGAGGCGAGAATTCGTGCCCACTCGCTTCGCGTGATCGGCTCGTCGTCCACGACGTTGTAGATCCCGGACGGCGATTCGAGCGCAGCGACGACGGCCGGCCCGAGATCGTCTGTGTGAATCCATGAGATGTATGCGCTGTCGTCGCCGGGCAACGGCAGAACCCCCATTCGCGCGATGCGGACGAAGTTGAGCGCGGTGTCCGCCGGCGGACCGTAGAAGAATCCGAAGCGAAGGGCTACGCCGGCGCCGCCTGCGGCGGTGAATCGCTGCGCTTGCATCTCCGCCTCCACGACCGCAAGCCCGTGCGGCGGGGGATCGAGCGGCGCGGATTCGGTGAGCGAACCGTCACCGCCGTCCGCATACATGAAAGCGACCGAGTGCTGGACGTATCTGGTGGCTCCGTTTGCCAGGGCGCCGTCGACGAGATGGCGAGACGCCTCTACGTGGAGGCGATTGTTCGTGCCCCACGGCGAGCGCCGGAAATACCTGCTCGGAGTTGGGATGTTCGTCGCGAGATTGCAGACGGCGTCGAATCCCTTCACCGCAGTTGCGACGGCGGTGGGATCGAAGAGGTCGACGCTCGCGGACCGGGCCCCGAGTCCTTCGAGCAGCTGAGCCTTTGCCGGCGCGCGCGCGACCCCGGTCACGTCGTGGCCGGCGCCTCTGAGGGCCCGGACGGCTTCCCGGCCGAGGACACCGGTCGCGCCGGCTACGAAGACCCGCATGACTGTGACATAGTAGGTGAGTGAGTAGGCACTCACCAAGCCGGCCGGCTCGATCCCGCCGCTACAGCGGCATGCCGGACCGTCCGCCGACCGCAGGTACGCGCGAACGGATCGTGGCGACCGCGATGCGGCTGTTCGCCGAGAAGGGATACACGGAGACGTCCGTCTCCGACATCCAAGCGGCGTGCGGGCTGTCCGGGGGTTCCGGGGCCCTCTACAAACACTTCCGATCCAAAGAGCAGGTCCTCGAGGCGGGCATCGAGCGGGAGATGGAGCACTTGGAGGCGGTACGCATGGCGCGCCGCTTTCTGTCCGAGCCGCTCGACTACAAGGCGGAGCTCGCGATCCTCGGCCGCTTCGTGCTCATCGAGCTCGGCTCGGAGCGCGACCTGCTGCGCATCATCATCAAGGAGGCCGACAGATTCCCGGCGATCATGCGCAAGGCGCGCATGCGGCTGATCGACCCGGCGTATGCGGAGTTCTCCGAGTGGCTGCGCTCGCACGTTGAGGCGGGCAATGCTTCCTGCGCGGACGTCGACGCGGTTGCGACTGCGGCGCTCAGTGCGATCTTTGCGTATCGCGCGAGCGAAAGCGTCCTCGGCTTTGCGCCCGCGGGGATGGACGACGAGCGATTCCTCGAAGGGTGGGTCGAGCTCATCGGAGGGCTTACGTCATGACGCCCAAACGGCGGGATCCGAAGGACGATCGGAGCGTACGTTCGGGCCGCCTGCGTCGTTCGCTTCGGCCGGCGCAACTCGGCGCCGGTATGGCCGTCCGCCGCGCCGGAACGGCAATCACATCGCTCGGTGCCGGTCCGGAGCGCAAAGCCGAGAAGCTCGTCGAGTTCCACGCGCGAAATGCCCAGCGGTACGCCGAGATGCTCGGCGGCATGAAGGGCGCCGTGATGAAGATCGGACAGATTCTTTCGTACGTCGAGGTCGACGCGATACCGGAACGTTACCGAGAGATGTACAAGCGTTCCTTCGAGATGCTGCTGCAGAACGCACCTCCCATGGATGCCGAGGTGCTGGACGAAGTCGTCGTTGCGGAGCTCGGCGCTCCGGCCAAGGAAGTCTTTGCATGGTTCTCGCCGGAGGCGCTCGCCGCTGCGTCGATCGGCCAAGTACACGAAGCGCTGCTGCCTGACGGTTCGCGCGTCGTCGTCAAGATCCAATACCCCGGTGTCGCCGACGCGATCGAGAGCGACCTGAGTAACAGCGAGCTGCTCGCCGCGATCTTTCGGCTCGGCCAGAGCATGCTCGGCGGCCTGGCGCCGCGCGCGGATCTTCGAACGATGGCCGACGAGCTCAGCGAGCGCGTCCGGGAGGAGCTCGACTACACACTGGAGGCCGAGAACCAAGAGTTCTTCCGGCGGCTGTACGAAGGCCACCCGGTCATTCGCGTGCCGTGCGTGTTCTCGGACTACTCGAGCGCCCGCGTCCTCACCATGGAATTCGTGGAAGGGAAGCGCTGGGAGGAGGCGCTCAACGCCCCCGCGTCGCTCAGACGGCAGTGGGCCGAGGTCATCTACCGGTTTGCCTTCTTGAGTCTCGACCGCTTCTTCGTGTTCAACGCGGATCCGCATCCGGGCAATTACCTATTCCACGACGACGGCACGGTGACGTTTTTGGACTTCGGTTGCGTCAAGGTAATGCCGCGCGAGCAGCAGCTGGGCAACATCGAGCTCATCCGGGCGACATGCGAGGGCAGGTCGGAGGACCTGAAGAACGTGATGATCCGGCTCGGCTTCCTCCGGGAGGACGACGATGCCGAGCCGGAACGAATCATGAACTGGTTCCGGGGTGCGATGCCACATCTCACCGAGCGGCCGTACGAATTCACCCACGAGGACGTAACCGCCTACCTCCGGCGAATCTACGACCCGCTCGGCGAGTGGAGGGAGCTCGTCAAGCGGTTCACGCTCCCGAAGGACAACGTCGTGCTGAGCCGGATCGATCTCGGCCTGTGGTCGCTCATGGCGGATCTGGGCGGGAAGCTCGACTGGCGCGGGATCAGTGAAGAGATGTGGGGCATCGGCGAGCCCGTTACCGAGATGGGCGCCGCCGAAAAGGAATGGCTCGCGACGATGAGCTCGCGGGCCGATTGGCCGCCACCACCGCCGCGGTCGTCCGGCTGATTCTTACTCCCGCGGCTTCGAGCAGAAGAACATGTCGACGAGGACGGCGATCGTCGACTCCTCGCTGAGCTTCCTCTCGAATTCCTCTTTGTAGTCCGCATTGCCGCGGTCGCCGAGCCAGTCGGTCGGTGTACTGACCACAAGACAAACGGACCCTTCCCGCGGGACGGCGCCGCCATTCGGCGACGTGATCCAGCCCGACGCCTTCAGGACACGCAGCATCGACGACCACGCTTCCTTCTGATTGATCGCCGCCGGAACCGACAGCAGGACCGAGCGCGCCGGACGCTCGTTCGTCGCCAGGTCGGCACGCTCGGCGTCGTGGAGGACGTCCCCTTCGCCGAGGAGCGGGCCGAGCTCGGCGACTTCGGGCGCGTCCGCGCCGCCGATGATTCGCTGGGCGAGCAGCGTGACGACCGTGACGACGCCGGCGATCGCGCCGATCACGAGCAGGCCGCGAGCGATCGCCTCAATGCGAGACATGGGACCACCCTAGAGTGGACCGGATGATACAACGACTCCGTTCGTTCTTCCGGTGGGTCTGGGGCGCCACTCCGGATGAGAGTTTCCGATCGATAGTCGAGCGAACTCCCGCCGTCTGGGTGATCACAGGTGTCGTCATCGTCATCTCGACCGTCGACTTCATCTTCAAACACTCGTCGGGATTCGGTGTCATGACGTACTTTCTCGGTGACTCGGATGTGAGCGTCGCGCGCGGTCAGGCGTGGCGATTGCTCACATGGTCGCTCGTCAACCCTGCCGTCGGTGGTGGATGGCGCGACGTGAGCGGGCTCGAGCATCTGGCGGGGAACATCGTCGGCCTCCTGCTGGCCGGCCCGCGTGTGGAACGGGCTCTGGGCGCCGGGCGCTTCGTGGCTCTCGTCGTGGTAACGGCGCTGTGCGGGAGCGCGGCCTTGATGGCCGGGCGTGCGCTGACATGGGATTACAGCGGAGGGACCTCCGGTGTGGTCTACGGCATCGTCGGTGCGCTCCTCGTCCTTGCCTACATCGGCCGAAATGCAACACCGTCCGAACGACGATTCTTCGTCTTCGTGTGGGTCGCCGTGGGATTGCTCGCGCTGGTTGCCATCAGCAACTCGGCGTCGTCCAACAGAGCGCACTTCGGAGGGTTCCTGGGCGGCCTAGTCCTCGCCGCCGTCTGGAAAGGCGGCCGGCTGAAGCTGCCTCGTCCGGGCCTCGCCGCAGCAACCATCCTGACGCTCGTCGCGCTCCTCGTAGTCACCTGGAAGTGCGGACTCGTTCGACGTGCCGACGCAGCCGTTGCGGCGGAGATCCCCGTCTCACGCTCGCCCGTTTTACTGTCGATCGCTTTCGATTCGGTCTGGGTCGACGGAGAAGGCAACGGACCGCTCATTCGCATCGATAAAGGCACGAATCGGGTCGTTGCGGAGATTCGCGCCGGCACGGGCGGCGACATGGAACCGGTCGGCGGGTCTCTGTGGGTTGCCGCCGCACACTCCGTCGTCGAGATCGATCCCAAGACGAATCGTGTGAAGTCGAGAATCGAGCTTCGCGGTGATGGTCCGTGGGGCTTGGCCGCGCACGGCGATGTCTTGTGGGCGGCGTTGCCGGACAGAAACTCCATCGCTCGCATCGACTTGAAGTCGAGACGCGTCACGGAAACCGAGGTCGGTCTTCACCCGTACTCGGTCGTGGCTGCCGCCGGGGGCGTGTGGGCGACGAGCTTCGATGGGCAGATGATCGCGCGGCTCGATCCGAAGTCGGGGAAGATCGTTCGCGAAGCCTTCTACGACTTTCGCCCGTACTGGATCGAGTTCGTCCGCGGGTCGCTGTGGGTCGGCGAGCAAGGGGGAGTCTCGCGAATCGACGCCGAAACACTGAAGGTGATCGATCACGTCGACGTCGGTGAGAACGTCTGGCAGATGGCCGTCGACGTCGAGGGCCAGTTATGGGTCGCCGAGCGTTTTGGCTTCGAGGTCTCGCAGATCGATACGCGCTCGAACAAGGTTGTTCGCCGGATCCGAGTCGGATTGCGGCAGCCGCTCGGCATCGCCGCGGAGGAGGACTTGTGGATCGCTGATAGCGTGAACCAACAGGTGCTCTATGCGCAGCCTTGAGAGGAGGTTGATGAGGAAACACGGCAGGTGCGACCCCGCCTGATCCTGGGGACGACGCGATGCCGGTGAGTCTCGACATACGCCTACCGGTGGCGTGTGGCGCAAGCCGCGCGACAGTGGCGGAGCAGCGGTCCGCCGTGGTTCGGAACTGAGAAATCAGGGAAGCAGGAACCGGAAGTAATCGCGAAGTTCAGCGGTGAATCGGCCCCTAGCGAGACAAGCCCGGAGCCCAGTCGCAGGGGCGCGCTACGCGCGATCCTGAAAAGCGCCTGGGGAGAGGAAACGGAACCCAGCCCCTTGGTCCTGAAGCCATTCGGGACGAGGGAGGCTGGGCGTGGGTCGAAGACAGGAAAACACCGGCTTTTGCTGTGCCGTGTGCAGGGAGCCGGTCAATCCGCTAACCAACGGCAGCTATCGCAATCACTGCCCGTTTTGCTTGTCGTTGCACGTGGATGCTCGCGTGCCGGGTGATCGCGAGAGCGATTGTCGCGGTGTCATGCGTGCGGTGGCCGTGATCCGTACGAAGAAGGGATGGCAGGTCGTCCATCGATGCACGATCTGCGGTATCGAGAGGGTGAATCGCGCCGCCTTCGACTGCGATCAACCGGACGACATCGACTTGCTCATCGATCTGATGCAAGTCCAGGCTGACACCACGTGACGGTTTCAGTCATCACCGGCTCTTCCACCGGCATCGGCCGATCAACGGCGGCGCGGCTTGCGCGAGACGGCCACACCGTCGTTGCGACGATGCGAAACCCCGCCGACTCCGACCTGCCGGACGATATCGATATCCGCGCGCTCGACGTCACCGACGGCGAGGCGGTAGAGCAGGTCTTCAAGAGCATCCTCTCCGACTATGGAGCCGTCGACGTCCTCGTCAACAACGCGGGCATCGGCGGCGGCCCGTCGGTGGAGGATGCCGACATCGATCAGTTCGTCCGCACGATCGAAACGAACTACCTCGGGGCCATCCGCTGCACGAAAGCAGTGCTTCCGTCGATGCGCGAGCGGCGGAGCGGTTGCATCGTCGCGGTTACGAGTCAGGGAGGGCGCATCTCGGCTCCCCTCATGACTCCGTATTGCGGGTCGAAGTTCGCCCTGGAGGCCGCCATGGAGGGGCTTGCCGTCGAGGTCGCGACGCACGGGATCCGCGTCGCAATCATCGAGCCCGGAGCGATCATCACGCCCATCTGGGGAAAGGTCGAGCCGCGCGCGCCCGAGGGACCGTACGCACACCTCATCCGCCGCCTGACGTCGGTCGTGATGCACGACGTCGGAAAGGGTTCCAGCGCCGACGAGGTGGCCGACTGTGTCGCCGAAGCAATCGCCACCTCGGCACCGAAGCTTCGCTGGCTCGTCGGACAAGGCGCGGAGCGCAACATTCGCAACCGGCAGTCGTGGTCGGATGAGGAGTACATCGAGATCTGGAATCAGCCGGACGACGACGGTTTCATAAAGGCGATCCTGGCCGGCGAGCCGGACGTGTAGCACGACCGGAAGTCGCATCGGGGACAATGGGGTATGCCTGCTCGTCCCACCCTGCTCGAGGAGCTTGCCGCGCGCGCCGGCGGTATCTCACAGGCCGAGGTCGAGCAGTTCCACCGCCTCGTTACGGTGTGGCAGATGGTTGCCGACCTCAGCTTCGCCGATCTGCTCCTGCTCGCTCCGCTGAAGGACGACCCCGACCAGAACCTGCTCGTCCTCGCGCAGATCCGTCCGCTGACGGCGCAGACGCTGTACCCCGACGACCACGTCGGGACGGCGCTTCTCGCTGAGTACGCGCCGAGCGCGCTGCGCGCGTTCAAGACCGGAAAGATCCAGAAAGGGAAGATCGATACGCGCGGCGTCCACACCGCGTGTATTCCGTTCCGCGTAGGTGACCGCGTACCGGCCGTCGTGCTGCGCGAAGGCATGCCGTTCGGCGGCCGCGAGGTGAGCGGCCTGGAGGAGGCGTACTCCACGTGCGCGGAGGCGCTCTTCCGAATGATCGGCGACGGGGCGTTTCCGTACGACGGCATGGAGGGCTGGGAGCCGCCGCGAGTCGGCGAGGGAATGATGGTCGTGGCCTCCACGGGGCAGATCACCTTCGCGTCGCCGAACGCCATCGCGGCGAACCGCCGGCTCGGTGTGTTCCGGCAGATCCTGGGCATGCATGTCGAGGAAGTGCCCGGCGGCTTTGCCATTTGGGCAGCCATCGAGACGGGGACGCCGATGGAGGCCGAGGTCGAGCTCGGCGGCGAGGTCGTCAGCCGGCGCGTCGTCCCGTTCCGGCAGGGAGGAAAGAGCGCCGGGGGAGTCGTCCTCGTCCAGGACGTCACCGAGCTCCGGCGACGCGACCGGATGCTCCTTTACAAGGACGCAGTCATTCGCGAGATCCATCACCGCGTGAAGAACAACCTCCAGACGATCGCGAGTCTCCTGCGGCTCCAGGCGCGGCGCTTGGACTCACAGGAGGCGAAGACTGCGCTCGAGGAGGGCGTCACGCGCATCCGGACGATTGCGTTCGTGCACGAGACGCTTTCGCAGGCTTCGAGCGACCTCGTCGACTTCGACGAAGTCATCCGCGGAGTGCTGCGCATGCTCGAAGATGCGCTCGGTCTTGCCGATCAAGGAGTCAAGACCGACCTGCGCGGTGAGGTCGGCGAGCTCACGGCCGCCGTCGCGACGCCCTTGTCGCTTGTCGTCACCGAGCTCGTTCAGAACGCTGCGGAGCATGCGTTCGGCGAGTCGGGCGGAACCATCAGCGTCACGCTCGAGCGCCGCGACGACCGTTTGCTTGCCGAGGTCGAGGACGACGGCATCGGCATCCCCGGCGACTTCTCGTGGGAAGATTCGGGGCTCGGCCTTCAGATCGTCCATCGCCTCGTCGCCGACGAGCTCGGCGGAAAGATCAACCTGCATCGCAACGGCGGAACGCGCGTCGAGATCGACGTCCCACTCCCCGGCTACCCGCAGCGATAGGCTCTCTCTCGTGGATCCCTTCGAGCGACAGTTCGGCTTCCGCCGGCGCATCAACGTCGAGGCCATCATCGCGTTCGTCATCGGCGTATTGGCTGCGTACGTGATTCAGGTCTCGGTTGGGTTCGGCGGCGGCAACCTGTTCACCGTGCTGATCGTCGTTGCGGTGGGCGGGCTCTGGTACCACATCCGGCGCGTGCTCTAGCGCGCTACGCGCCGGCCGGCTGCTTCTCGATCAGCTCTCGTACCTTGTCGGCGGCGTCTACCGGGTCGATGGGCTTCACCAGCCACGCGTCGCACCTCGACCAGCCGGCGAGCCAGGCATCGGCTGCGCGCTCGATCAGGACGACGACCTTCGGCTCCGAGATCTCGCCCAGCTCTGCCGATGTCTTGATCTCGCGAGACGCTGCGAAGCCGCCCATGGAGCCCAGACTCGCGGCCAGGACGACCGCTTCGGGCTTGCGCTCCCTGGTGAGCGTGACGGCGACCCTACCGTCGAGCGCTGCGAGGACCTCGCAGTCGGGCGCTTCGAAGGCGGCACGCAATGCTTCGAGATCGTGCGGATCCTTCTCCGCGATGACGACGAGCACTGCTATCCGACGGGCTCGTTTGGCCGTGGCGGCCAGCGTGACTGGAACGGCTCGGCGATCAGGCGATCCTGGGCGGCAAGCGCGTTGTCGACCGGATCCGTCACGGAGTCTTTCTCGATGGCGAAAGACCCGGCGAGCTCAGCGAGGCCGATGAGCTGGTGGACGAACTCCTTGCCGAGCGCGAGGACACGGTTGGCCGTCTCGACGAAGGTGTCGACGTACTGGAAGGCGAGCGTCTCGCCGCACAACGGGCAGAAGCCTGGACGACTTTCGGGGTCGACAGCCATCGAGAGGGGAAACGTTCGCTCACACGCGCGGCACGTGATCTTGATGTCCATGCGGCCATACTAGTGAAGACTCTGTCGCGCACCGCTGAAGAGAAATCTCGCAACTGTCCCCGCGGGGGGTTCGGGGGCGCAGCGGGCGAAGCGCGCGTGAGCGACCCCGATCAACTGGGAGCTCGCGGGAGCGCGCAATGGGCGAGAACGTCGCGGGTAAGCTGGCCCTGACGTGCAACGACGTCCCGAGCCTTCCCGAACTCCCCGCGCGCGGCCGCGCTGGCGGCTCATCGCGATGTACGCGGCCGTGCTGCTCGGCGGGCTCTGGATCTTCCAGTCCTTCGGGGAGACGGCCAACGAGATCTCCTACAGTCGATTCCGCGACCTCCTGGAGAAGGATCGCGTGGTCGACGTCACGCTCGGCACATCCTCGATCGAAGGCCACTACAAGTCGGGCGAGCAAACCGAAGCCTTCTCGACAAACCTCCTTCCCGTCCCCGACGAGCAGCTCGTGCCGGAGCTTCGGCGCAAGGGCGTCAAGATCGAGTCACGGCCGGACAACCCGATCCCGGGCATCTTGCTCACCTGGGTCCTTCCGTTCGTCCTGCTGATCGGCTTCTGGTTCCTGATCATGCGGCGCATGGGACCCGCCCAAGCTCTTCAGTTCGGACGGTCCAGAGCCAAGGTCTACAACCGCAAGGAGATGCGGACCGACTTCTCCGACGTCGCCGGCGTCGACGAAGCCGTCGCCGAGCTGCGGGAGGTCGTGGACTTTCTGAAGAATCCTCGGAAGTACCAACGCTTGGGCGGCCGGATCCCGAAGGGTGTGCTGCTCGTGGGACCGCCGGGCTCGGGGAAGACGCTCCTGGCGCGCGCCGTTGCGGGCGAAGCCGATGTCCCGTTCTTCTACATCTCCGGTTCCGAGTTCGTCGAGATGTTCGTCGGGGTCGGCGCCTCGCGCGTTCGCGAGCTCTTCGAACAGGCGAAGTCGCACTCGCCTTGCATCATCTTCATCGACGAGCTCGACACAATCGGAAAGTCACGATCGGCCGCCATCACGATCGGCGGACACGACGAGCGTGAGCAGACCCTCAATCAGCTCCTCGCGGAGATGGACGGCTTCGACTCGAAGACCGGCGTCATCATCATGGCGGCGACGAACCGACCCGAGGTGCTCGATCAAGCGCTCATGCGGCCGGGACGCTTCGACCGGATGGTCGTCGTTGATCGTCCAGATCTCAACGGACGGCTCGCGATCCTCAACGTCCATGCGAGAAAGGTGAAGCTCGCCGCGGACGTCGATCTGCGCGCGATCGCGGCACAGACGCCCGGAGCGGCGGGAGCCGAGCTGGAGAACATCATCAACGAGGCGGCACTGCTTGCCGCGCGCCGCGGCGAGGAAGCAGTCCACCAGCGCGATCTTCAGGAAGCGATCGAGCGCGTGATGGCCGGACTCGAGCGGAAGTCGCGCGTCATTTCCGGCAAGGAGAAGGATCGAGTCGCGCATCACGAGGCCGGCCACGCGCTGATCGGACTCTTCGTCGAGCACGCGGACCCCGTTCACAAGGTGTCGATCATCCCGAGAGGCGCGGCTGCGCTGGGCATGACGATCTCCCTGCCGCTCGAGGACCGCTATCTGTTCACGGAGCCGGAGCTGCAGGACCGCTTGACCGTGCTCCTCGGCGGGCGGGCCGCCGAAGAGATCGTCTTCGGGCACGTCTCGACGGGAGCACAGGACGACCTCCAGAAGGCGACGGACATCGCGCGGCGAATGGTCGAGCAGTTCGGGATGTCCCCCAAGGTCGGTCCACTCACGCTGCATCAGGACGGCTCGCAGTTCCTGGAGAACAAGCTGCCCTGGGAGCGCGAGCGCTCGACATCCGAAGAGCTCGCGCGAATCGCCGACCAAGAAGTCGCGCGCTTCGTGTCGGAGGCTTACACGAGAGCAAAAGAAATCCTCACGGAGCACGAGATCGCGCTGCGGGATGTTGCGGAAGAGCTCAAACGAGCTGAGGTGCTCGAAGGAGCACAGCTGCGTGACATCGTCGAGCGAATCGAAAGCAGGGGATCACCGCAGATCGCTACAGGGAATGCAGCGCAAGAAGTAGAAGTCGGTGACGGCGGTACTTCGCGCGCGCTAGAGAGTTAGCGCGCGATGCGAGTCGTCAACTCGCGTCGCATGTAGCGACGCTCTTCTTCAGTCGTGCCACCCCAGATCCCGTACTCCTGATTTGAATCGAGTGCGTACTGGAGACACTCTTCGCGGACGTCGCACTGACGGCAGACGGCCTTCGCCGCTTCGATCTGCAAGAGAGCCGGTCCTGTTGTCCCGACCGGGAAGAACAGATCGGGATCCATTTCCTTGCAACGAGCCGTCTCGCGCCAGTCGGTCAACACGAAGCCTCCTTGGCTTGTTGGGTGCGCCCCTATCCCGCTCTATCTGACAGTTGGGCTGTATGAGTATGCCCGCAAGTTCGTGCATGCACAAGGGTTAAAAGGGCCTCTGACCTGCGGAAATGCGCACACCGGTGTAATTTCAGCGATGTGTTTTGTGAGCTAGTTCACGCCCACACGGGAAGTGCGTCGGGCACCGCTTCGGCGCGAACGCGCGTCACGTCACCGAGGTATTCGCCGTCGGTTTGCAGTGGAACGGGACGGCGCGCACCGATGGTGATCAGGTTCTGATCTGCGAGATGGATTGCATCTTTGTGGCGAATGTGACGTCCGGTCGTCAGCGCTTGACCGAGCCAGCGCAGGGTTCGCCAGAAGCGAACCTGCTTGGACGCGATGAGATCCAGACCGCGGGTCTTCGCCGCGCCGGGGATCACCTGCAGCGGTCGACTGCGGAAATAGGTGAATGGATCCGTCGTCGCGATGCACGCCCAGTACGCTTCCTGCGGACCGTCCGGCGTCTCCACGACCAAGTCGGGGGACGGCTGCCCTCGGAGCTTCGAGAATGTGCGAAGCCCGTGGTAGACGAAGCGCGCGTCACTGCGGCTACGCTTCGACGCGTTGACTCGATGGACGATCTCGGCGTCGAAGACCAAGCCCGCCGCGAACGCAAAATCCCGCCTGAGATGTCCGTGCTCGCCGTCGGCTGTGAGCCGGCCGACGGTATGAGGCAGCGGCTGACCCCGCTCGACGAGCTGGATGAGCCGGGCGGTGGCCTCGACGAGATCGTTCGGAAAGCCGAGATTGCGAGCGAGGACGTTCGTCGTCCCGCCGGGCAGGACGGCGAGGACCACCTCCGTGGAGTACCGGCCCCCGAGCATGCCGTTGAGCACCTCGTTGACTGTGCCGTCCCCGCCGAAGGCGATGATCGTCTTCGCTCCCGACTCCACTGCCTCCCGAGCCAGCGCCGAGGCATGACCCCGTGCATTTGTTTGCACGAGCTCGAGCTCGAAGGTGGCCTCCAAGGCCCGCTCCGCAACCCGAAGGCTGGCGGGTGTCACGCTGCCGGCCAGCGGGTTCTCGATGAGGACGGCGTGCACGAGAGCTACTCGCCCGAGGCTTTCTTCCCCCGCGCCTTGACCTCTTCGAGCGATCGTTTGAGGGCTTCGGTGAGGTCGACGACCGTCGTCGTCTCCTCGGCCGCCGCCGGAGCGACGATCTCCTTTCCTTCCACCTTCTTCTGGGCGGCTTCCAGGAGCGTCTCCCGATAGACGTCCGTGTGCTGCGTCGGTTCGAAATCCTCGGTCAAGTTGTCGATGAGGAGGCGTGCCGTCTTCATGTCGCCCTCACTCACGGGAACGTCCTTTTCGATCTCGGCGAAGCGGGCTTCGCGGATCTCGTCCGGCCAGTACATCGTCTCGAGGACGAGGACGTTGTCGCGCACTCGTAGGGTCGCGAGGCGCTCCTTGTCGCGGATGGCAACCTTCGCGACGGCCACACGATCGGACTCGGTCAGTGCCTTGCGCAGCAGCGCGTACGCCTTGGTTCCCAGCTCGTCGGGAGCTAAGTAGTAGGACTTCAGGTAGTAGATCGGATCGATCTCCTCCGTCGGCGTGAAGTGAACGACCTCGACGGTGTGCGAAGTCGGAATAGACGCCTGGACGTTGGCGAGCTCCTCATCCGTGAACTCGACGTACTCGCCCTTTTGGTGTTCGTAGCCCCGGATGAGGTCGTCCTGGGTCAGCGTCTCGCCGCAGACGCTGCAGGTCCAGTTGGCTTTCCTGCGTCCGCCGTCCGCTTTGTGGAGGAGGTTGAATCGGACCGCTTTCTCTTCGGTCGCCGAGAAAAGACGCACGGGGATCGAGATCAGTCCGAAGTTGATCGCGCCACGCCAAATAGCCTGCATACCTCTCCTATCCGGGAATCGCGAGAATCGAAAGTCCAGGGTAGTCGCGGCTCCCCTCCAGCTGCGCCTACGGGACGAGTGGAACGACGCTGTCGAGACCGGTGATCTCGAGCAGCCGCAGAATCGTCCCGCTCGCGCCGGCGATCGCAAACTCGCCGCCGCCTTCGCGCATGCGTCGAAGCGCTCCGAGCATCGTGCCGAGTCCTGTGGAGTCGCAGAACTCGAGACGGCTCACGTCGAGGACGAGCTCCATGACCTCGGGAGGGCCGAGCGGCTGCAGCGCCTGCCGGAGGTCCGGGATCGTCGCGAGGTCACACGACCCGTCCAAATGGACGACGCGCTTGGCCCCGTCTCCTTCGATGCGAATTCCGAGGTCCGTCATCGATTGCCGACCTTTTCGCGAACGACCGCGGGCAGAATGCCGCCCTCCCGAAAATAGCGGAGCTCGGTCTGTGTATCGATGCGCACGCGGGTCTCGACGACGCGCTCGTCGGTCGAGCGGAAGACCACCGGGATGCGCTGACCCGGCTGGATCGACGCGAGACCGCGGATCTCGACGATCTCGGTTCCTTGCAGGCCGAGGGCCTGCGGCGTGTCGGGGAGTTCGAGGGGAAGGACGCCCATCTGAATGAGGTTCGTCCTGTGGATGCGCTCGAAGGAGGCGGCCAGGACGGCCCGGGCGCCCAGTAGGAGAGTTCCCTTGGCCGCCCAATCGCGGGAGGAGCCCGTTCCGTACTCGCGGCCGGCGAGGATCACGAGCGGAACGCCTTCGGCGCGGTAGCGGCCGGCGGCCTCGAAGATCGTGACGACATCGCCGGTCCCGAAGTGGGTCGTGTAGCCGCCTTCTTTCCCCCGCGCGAGCTCGTTGCGCAGCCGGATGTTCGCGAAGGTTCCGCGGATCATCACTTCATGGTTGCCGCGGCGAGCGCCGTATGAGTTGAAGTCGCGCCGCTCGACGCCGCGCTCGATGAGGTACTCACCAGCGGGAGCGGTGGCCGGAATCGAACCGGCCGGCGAGATGTGATCCGTCGTCACCGAGTCGCCCACCAGCACCAGGACGCGTGCATCGACGATGTCGGGGACCGGCTTCGGGTCGAGCTCCATATCCTGGAGGAACGGAGGCTCGGCCAGATACGTCGATTCCGGATCCCACTCGTACAGGCTGCCTTGCGGGACCTCGAGTGCCTTCCAGCGTTCGTCACCGTCGAAGATGCGCCCGTAGCGGTCCCGATAGTCCTTGGGGTCCATCGACGACGCAACCGTCCGCGCAATCTCTTCGGATGTCGGCCAGATCTCCCGAAGAAAGACCGGCCTGCCGTCGCCGTCGGTACCGATCGGGTCGGTCGTGAGGTCGATATCGACGGTTCCCGCAAGCGCGTACGCGACGACGAGCGGCGGCGAAGCCAGGAATTGCATCTTCACCTGCGGGTGAACGCGCCCCTCGAAGTTCCGGTTGCCCGACAGGACGGCCGCGGTCACGAGCTGCTCGTCGTCGATCGCCCCGGCGATGGGGTCGGGGAGCGGTCCCGAGTTGCCGATGCACGTAGTGCATCCGAAGCCGACGGTGTAGAAGCCCAGGGCTTCCAGTGGCTCGTCCAGACCCGCGCTGCGCAAATAGTCGACGACGACGGGGGATCCCGGAGCAAGGCTCGTCTTGACGGTCGGGCCGACCGACAACCCACGCGCGACGGCGTTGCGAGCGAGCAAGCCTGCGCCGACCATCACGTTTGGGTTGGAGGTGTTCGTACAGCTCGTGATCGCTGCGATCACGACTGAGCCGTCGGAGAGCTTCGCGCTGCCTCCGTTGAGCTTCACGTCCGTCGAGCCCGGATCGTGGGCAAGCTCCGTCCTGAAGCGCTTTCCGACGCCGCCGAGCGCGACGCGGTCCTGCGGACGCCGTGGTCCGGCGAGCGACGGCTCGACGGAGCCGAGGTCGAACGACAGCGACTCGTTGTAGACGGGCTGCGTCGACTCCTCGTCGAAGAACAGGCCTTGTGCGCGCGCGTATTGCTCGACGAGGTCGATGTGCGCGTCGTCGCGTCCGCTCGAGCGAAGATAGGAGATCGTCCGGGCGTCGATCGGAAAGATCCCTTCGGTCGCTCCGTACTCCGGCGACATGTTTGAGATCGTTGCCCTGTCGGCCACCGTGAGCGAGGCAAGGCCGGGCCCGTGGAACTCGACGAATTTGCCGACCACACCGTGAGCGCGCAGCAGCTCGGTGATCGTGAGGACGAGGTCGGTCGCCGTCGCACCCTCGGGCATGCGGCCGTCGAGATGGACACCGACGATGGTCGGAACGAGCATGCCGATCGGCTCCCCGAGCATGGCCGCTTCGGCCTCGATGCCGCCGACGCCCCACCCGAGCACGCCGAGCCCGCCGATCATGGTCGTGTGGGAGTCGGTGCCGAGGAGCGTGTCCGGGTAGGCAACGACCTGGCCGTGCGGCTGCTCCGTGAAGACGACCGAAGCGAGGAACTCGAGGTTCACTTGGTGGACGATGCCCGCTCCGGGTGGGACGACCCGAAAGCGGTCGAAGGACTGCTGCGCCCATCGGAGGAACGCGTAGCGCTCGCGGTTGCGTTCGTACTCGCGCTCGACGTTCAGCGCGAACGCCCCGGCCGAGCCGAACGCGTCGACCTGCACCGAGTGGTCGATGACGAGGTCGACGGGGATCTTCGGGTTCACCGACTGTGCCGGACCACCGTGGCGCGAGACGGCCGCCCGCAGCGCGGCGAGATCCGCCACGGCCGGCACTCCGGTCAGATCCTGCAGCAGGACGCGGGCCGGGTAGAAGGGGAATTCCTCGGCAGAGGTTTCCGGGTAGCGCAGGAGCATCTCAATGTGCTCGGGCGCGGCTCCCTGCCCTTGATGCCGGAGGACGTTCTCGAGGAACACCCGGACGACGAACGGAAGCCGGGCGAGGTCGTCGGCAGGCGCCACGTCTCCCAACGGCCAGTACGAGACGGACCCTGCTGCAGTTTCGAGCGTGCGGATGGGCGTCTCCTTTCACAGGGGGCGCCTAGGCGCCCCCATTCACAGGGGGGCGCTTAGGCGCCATCCCGCCGCGGGTACCTCAAGCCTAATGATCTTTGTCGGCACGAGCGGCTGGCAGTACGGCGACTGGAGCGGCCGCTTCTACCCGCGCAACCTTCCTCGATCGCGGTGGCTCGAGTACTTCTCGAACCGGTATCCGACCGTGGAGATCAACAACACCTTCTACCGGCTACCGGGACACGAGGCGTTTGTCCGCTGGCGGGAGGAATCGGCCGAAGATTTCGTGATCACGATCAAGGCCAGCCGCTACATCACCCACATCCGGCGGCTCCGCGACTGCCGGGACCCGCTGCGCCTTCTGTGGTCCCGCTGCCGGAGGCTGGGCGACAAGCTCGGCCCGGTGCTCTTTCAGCTCCCGCCCAGGTTCCCCGTGGATGCGGAGCGCCTGCGCCGGTTCTGTCGCGTCCTGCCCTCCGGGATGCGAGCGGCCTTCGAGTTCCGCGATCGGTCATGGGAGACCGACGAGGTGTTCCAGATCCTGGACGACGCAGGGGCGGCTTTCGTGTGGGCCGACTCGCCGGGAGCCCGGATCCCTTCCATCGTTACGGGGAGCTGGGCGTACGTCCGGTTCCACGCCGGGTCCAAGCTGCGACCCGGCTATTCGAGGGCGAAGCTCCGGCGCTGGGCGGACCGGGTCGCCGGGGTCGATGCTGCCGACGTCTTCGCATACTTCAACAACGACGCTGGTGGAGCGGCACTTCGAGATGCCCAAACGCTCGGGCGCTACCTTCGCGCCCGGACGGCAGGAGTTCGCGCGGCGTGAGCAGAAGGTCGTCCCACCACTGAGAGAGTTGACGCCTGCGGCGGTCTGCCTACAGGCTCTTCCCCGGTGAAGACCAGGAGACTTTCTCTCCTTGCGGCCGTCGCATTCCTCGCCGTTTTCGCCGGGGCATGCGCACCGAACGCACCCCTCGACAGCCTGCGGCCGGCCGGGCCGATCGCGCGACAGATCGACGGGCTCTGGAAGATCGTCTTCTGGGCCGCGGTGTTGGTGTTCGTCCTGGTCGAGGGACTGCTTGTCGTCGCCCTCGTGAAGTTCCGCCGGCGCAAGGGGGACGATGAGAACCCGACCCAGACCCACGGCAACACCCCGCTCGAGATCGCATGGACGATCGCCCCTGCGCTCATCCTGGGCGTGCTGGCCGTCCCGACCGTGCTCACGATCTTCGCGCTCGCGCGCGAGCGTCCCAACTCAATGCACGTCGACGTCACGGGGCAGCAGTGGTGGTGGCGCTACGACTACAAAGACGAAAAAGTCGTCACGGCAAACGAGCTGCACATCCCCACCGGACGACCGATCCGCCTGGCGCTGCACTCGGCCGACATCATTCACAGCTTCTGGGTGCCTCGCCTCGGCGGAAAGCAGGACGTCGTCCCGGGCCGGACGAACCACGTCACGATCCAGGCCGACCGCCCGGGAGAGTACGCGGGCACGTGCGTCGAGTACTGCGGCTTGTCCCACGCGAACATGCGCCTGAAGGTGTTCGCTCATGATCCGGACGACTTCGAGCAATGGATCGAGGAACAGCGTGCCGACGCCGTCCGTCCACGCAGCGGCCTGGCTCTCAGGGGCGAGCGAATCTTCCAGCGGCAGCAATGTGTCACGTGCCATACGTTGCGCTTCGACGGATCAAAGGCCGAAGGAACGACTGCTCCCGATCTCACACACTTCGCTTCGCGAACCTCGTTTGCCGGCGCGATCTTCGAACGAACCAACGAGAAGCTGACTGAGTGGCTGCGCGACGCGCCCGCGCAAAAGCCCGGATCGAAGATGCCCGCCGGTATTGCGGCGATGGGACTGTCCGAAGAGGACATCGAGGCCCTCGTCGTCTATCTGCAGAGCCTGCGATGATCTTCAGGATGGAGCGGAGCGACTCCCTGTGATGAGCGACTGATGGCGGTCTCAGAAGCACTTCCTCAGGTCTCGGACGCCCCGGGTCCGTTCCGTCGTCCGAGCTCCACGAAAGGCATCCTCGGCTGGCTGACGACCGTCGACCACAAGCGCATCGGGATCCTGTACGGCGTCACGGCCTTCATCTTCTTCCTCATCGGTGGGTCCGAAGCCCTGTTGCTCCGTCTGCAGCTCGCGCGTCCGGACGGCACCGTGCTGGACGCCGAGACGTACAACCGGATGTTCACGATGCACGGCATCACGATGATCTTCTTCGTCGTCATGCCGCTCGGAGCGGCGTTCTTCAACTACTTGATCCCGCTTATGATCGGCGCGCGCGACGTCGCGTTCCCCCGCCTGAACGCCTTCAGCTATTGGGTGTTCCTCTTCGGCGGCATCTTCGTCTATTCGAGCTTCTTCCTCGGCGGCGCACCCGACTGCGGCTGGTTCTGCTACGCGAATCTCTCGACCCAGGGCCTGCCGAGCACGACTGGGGTCACATTCTTCGCGCTCGGGTTACAGATCACCGGTGTGGCCTCCCTTGTTGCCTCGGTGAACTTCGTTACGACGATCATCAACCTCCGGGCGCCCGGCATGAGCTTCTTCAAGATGCCCATGTTCATCTGGATGACGCTCGTCGTGAACTTCCTCCTCCTGTTCGCGATGCCCGTCATCGCCGTCGCGCTATTCCAGCTCATGTTCGACACGATGTTCGGGACGAATTTCTTCAATCCCGCTGCCGGCGGCGATCCGGTCCTCTGGCAGCACATGTTCTGGCTGTTCGGACACCCCGAGGTCTACATCCTCATCTTGCCGGCGATGGGCATCGTGTCCGAAGTCCTGCCGACGTTCGCGCGCAAGCCGCTGTTCGGCTACGCATTCGTGGCCTTCTCGGGCATAGCGATCGGCTTCATGGGCTGGGGCGTGTGGGCGCATCACATGTTCGCCGCGGGGCTCGGCCCGGTTGCGAACTCCGCCTTCGCCGTCTCGACCATGTTCATCGCCGTCCCGACGGGAGTGAAGATCTTCAACTGGCTCGGTACGGTGTGGGGCGGCAAGATCCGCTTGACGACGCCGATGCTCTTCTCGATCGGCTTCGTAACGCTGTTCATCATCGGCGGCTTGTCGGGCGTCACGCACGCGATCGTTCCGGCCGACTACCAGCAGACCGACACGTACTACATCGTCGCTCACTTCCATTACGTGCTCTTTACCGGTGCGGTCTTCGGATTGTTCTCCGGGATCTACTACTGGTGGCCGAAGATCACCGGGAAGCTGCTGAGCGAACGCATCGGGAAGGTCCACTTCTGGCTGATGTTCATCGGCGGCAATCTCACCTTCGGGCCGATGCATGTGCTCGGCCTGCAGGGCATGTCGCGCCGCTACTACACATATCCGAAGGGCCAAGGTTTCGACTTCTGGAATGCAATCGCGACGCTGGGTGCATTCACCATCGCGCTCTCGATCGTCGTGTTCATCGGCAACGTGCTGTACACGCGCAAGCGCGGCCGGGACGCCGGGAACGACCCGTGGGACGCGCGGACGCTCGAGTGGTCGATCCCATCGCCCCCACCGCACTACAACTTCGCCGAGATCCCGACGGTCACCGAACGCGACGACTGGTGGCACCACAAGTACACGGAGGACGAGGCGGGGAAGCCGGTGCCGGTCGTCGCCGGAGGACAGAACGGCGATGCGCCCGACGAAGGCGACGGCGAGCACGACGAGCACGAGCCGCACATGCCGAAGCCGTCCTACTGGCCTCTCGTCGCGTCCGCGTCGTTGCCTCTCGTTGCCTACGGCTTGATGTTCCAGTGGGTCCTCATCCCCGTCGGTGTGATCACGTTGCTCGTCGGCGTGTACGGCTGGGGACTGGAGCCGGTGGAGTAGCCATGACCGAAGCGGCGACCGTTGAGCACGAAGAGCACGGGGGCGGCGCGCACTACACCGCGACCGGTCTCGACAACCGGAAGCTCGCGATGTGGGGTTTCCTCGGCTCCGAGTGCCTGCTCTTCGGCGCGCTGATCTCGGCGTACCTGCTCTATCGCGGTCGTGGAACCGGGACGAAGCCGATCGACGTGTACGACATTCCGTACACGTCGGTGAGCTCCTTCGTGCTCCTTATGAGCTCGCTGACGATGGTGCTCGCGCTCTCCGCGCTTCAGCGACGCGACGAACGGCAGTCGCGCGTGTGGCTGACGGCGACGGCTCTGCTCGGGATGACGTTCATCGGGGGGCAGGTCTACGAATTCACCGTCTTCGTCCACGAGGGCGTGTCGCTGACGGCGAACCCGGCGTCGAGCGCATTCTTCGTCCTGACCGGCTTCCACGGCACGCACGTCACGCTCGGCATCATCATGTTGCTCTCACTGGTCGGCATGTCGCTGGCCGGGAAGCTGAAGCCGGAGAACAGCCTCGTCCTCGAACTGGTCGGTTTGTACTGGCACTTCGTCGACATCGTGTGGGTCGTCATCTTCACCGTCGTCTATCTGATGCCCGGGCCGTCGTAATGAGCACCGAAGGGCACGTCGCCGACCATGACACCCACGAGCGCCCACATCCCGGGCCGGGCGAGTACATCAAGATCGCAGTCATCCTCGCGATCGTCACGGCGATCGAGGTCGCCGCGTATTACGTCACGGGTCTTCCGAACAGCGTCCTCTCCGCGTCGCTGCTGATCATGATGGTCATCAAGTTCTCGCTCGTCGGTCTGTGGTTCATGCATCTGCGCTTCGACAGCAAGGTCTTTCGGCGGCTGTTCGTCTCGGGGATCATCCTGGCCGTGGCGGTGTACACGATCGCCATGAGCACGCTCGGTCTCCTGGTCGGTGACTAGACATGCCGGCCTGGCATTTGCATCCGGACGTGCTGCTCCTGGTCGGCACGCTGGCTGGAGGCTATGCGTGGGCCGTCCGCCGCGTCGGTCCGTCCAAGGTCCACCCGATCGAGCGGGTCGTCACGCGCCGCCAGGTGCTGGCATTCAGCGCCGGAGTGCTGAACATCTTCGTTTCGGCATCCTGGCCCATCCACGACATCGCGGAGGGGCGCCTGTATTCGGTCCACATGATGCAGCATCTGCTGTTGAGCCTCGTCGCGCCGCCGCTGCTCCTGATCGGGACGCCGGCATGGATGCTGCGGTGGGTCCTGGGAAAGCCGGGCCTCGCTCTTGCCAAGTTTGTGACGCGTCCGTTGATTGCGCTCGTCCTGTTCAACGGCGTCATCGCCGCGCTGCACATTCCTGCGGTCGTCGAGCTCACCGCGACGTCGGAGCCATTTCACTTCGGTGCGCATACGGTCCTGGTCCTGACGGCCTTTTGTATGTGGTCACCGGTGCTCAATCCGCTCATCGAGCTTCCGAAGCTCTCCTATCCGGCGCGGATGGTCTACCTGTTCCTCCAATCGCTGGTCCCCACGGTCCCGGCATCGTTCCTCACCTTCGGCAATACGGTCATGTACCGCGTGTACGCCGAAGGGCCGCACCTGTGGGGGATCTCGCCGCTGACGGACCAGCGCGCGGCCGGTCTGCTCATGAAGCTGGTGGGCGGCTTTCTGCTGTGGAGCGTGATCGCCTGGTATTTCTTCAAGTGGTTCATGACCGAAGAGCGTGAAGGGGTCGACGTGCTGGAGTGGAGCAAGCTCGAGGGTGACCTGAACCGGCTGGAGCTCACGACGTGAACCAAGACCTGCGGGAGCGCGCGCTCCTTCCGGTCCTGATCCCGATCGTCGCGATCATCGCAACGGAGGTCTTGGTGTTCAGCATGTCGCGGGTTCTGCTTGCTGCGGGGGAGCAGGGCGCAGTTGTCATCGCGCTCGGCGTCTCCGTCGCCATCCTCGTCGGATCGGCTGCCGTCGCCGCGAACAAGCGTACGCGGACGGCATCGGTTCTGGGTCTCGTGACCGTCGTCGGACTGGTGGCCGTGGCCGCGGGTGCGGTCGCGATGCAGCGAGGTCCCGCATACGAGCGCGAGGAAGCCGCGAACCTCCCCGAGATCGAGGTGTCGGCGAACAACCTCGCGTTCGATACGAAGACGCTCGAGCTCGCTCCGTCGGGAGCCGAGATCCATTTCGAGAACGCCGACAGCCAGCCGCACAACATCGCGATCTATCCGAGCGCCTCCGAGCTCAACGAACCACTGTTCAAGGGCGACATCGTTCCGGCGGGGCAGAAGACCGTGTACAAGGTCGGAAAGAATGCACCGGGCGAGTATTACTTCCAGTGCGACGTGCACCCGACGATGAACGGCAAGGCCGTCGTCGAACAGGGGGCCGGGTCGGCCGAACACGAAGGCGCGCACGGCTGATCCTGTGCGACTGATGCTCCGGGTGATCGCAAGTGCCTTCGTCGCGACCGCGCTGCTCGCCGGGTGCACGATCGAGACGAGCGATCTCGAGGTCACCGAGGAGGAGTACCTCCAGCAGATCGAGCGGGCGGTCAAACCGCTGAAGGACACGACCGAAGCGTTCGACAGGATCTTCCAGAAGACGACCAGACGGGCGACGTTCCTCGACGGCATCGAGAAGATCCCGTATCGAAGCCGCATCATCCGGGTCTTCCGCGAGATTCAGGAGGTGACACCACCGCCCCGGTTCTTCCGGGACCAGCGCCGGCTGCTCCGAGCGCTCGTATCGATGGCTCCCGTCGCGCGGGCAGCCGAGGAGCTCGCCGGAGGTGAGGAGATCATCAAAGCGTCGGCCAGATATGCGCATGCGTACGTGCTGTACGAGCGCGCGCTCGTTCTGCATTCGAGCCGCTTCTGCCTCGTCGCCGCCACTTCGGCAGCCGAGCGAGACTTGTGCGATCCCGTCGGCATCCTTCCGGGAGCCGGCTACGGTGACCGGCTACACGAGATCCTCGCGCGCGCATCGGCCGAGTTCACGCCCCGCGCCTTCTTCTTCCTCGCCAAGATCTTCGACAACGAAGAGGTTGCTCGCTACCTGCGGAGCGTTGGGCCGGCGCAGGTCGACGGTCTCGCAATGGCGCGCAATGAGATCTCGAAGCTCGTCCCGCCTGACGAGTTCGCAGCCGACCATCGCGTCCTCAGGGAGTACTTCATCAACGTCACACGCGTCTCGCACCAAATCGTGGACTCCGCGAACAACAACCCGCGCCGCCTCTTCACGCTGTTCCCCGAGACGCAGCGACTCGTCGAACGGGCCGGCGGGCAGCTGAGTGAGTCGATCCGCCCCGCCGTCGCCGTGTGGTTCTTCCCGTCGAAGTAAGAATCGCGGCCTGAGCTTGGCCGAACCGCTTGCCGAGCTGACGGACGGCATTCTCGAGGCGCTTCGCGGAAAGCCGCCGCACATTGTGGCAATCGGCGGCGCCGTTGCTGTGGGCAAGTCGACCGTGGCCGCCGACCTTGCACAGCGCATGGCATCTGCAGGCCGCCGTGTCGACATCGTGGCAACCGACTCGTTCCTGTTCCCGAACGCGGTGCTGAGCGAGCGAGGCAGCACGCTTCGAAAGGGCTTCCCCGAGACGTACGACTTCGACTCGATGGTTCGATTCATTCTCGAGGTCCGTGAGGGGGCCGATTCCGTCGAGGTCCCGGTGTATTCGCATCGGATATACGACATCGTCGTGGACGACCGGACGGTTCTCGAACGACCCGATGTGGTCGTGCTGGAAGGTGTCGTGGCTCTCCAGCCCGACGTGGTCGAGCACGTCGACGTCCCGATCTACATCGACGCGGCCGAGGCCGACGTCCGGAGTTGGTTCATCGCGAGATTTCTTTCATTGACCCACAGCGCACGAAAGGATCCGTCGTCGTTCTACCGGATGTTCGTCGGCATGACGCCGGCGGACGTTCGAGCCGTCGCTGAAGGCACGTGGGACTCGATCAACGGCGTCAACCTGCACGAGCACATCGTAGAAACGCGATCGAAAGCGATGTTCGTGATCGAGAAGGCAGGGGACCACTCGATCCGGGCAATCGTTCGCGCTTGACTTCAAGCGCGCTTCAAGTTGTGAAATCACACGGATGGGCATTCGGTCGAGGGTCGTCAGAGCCGTCGTCGTGCAGTTCCGGCGACCGACCGGCGCACTCGGCCGTCTGGCCGGCTGGGAGATGGCCGTCCGGTCGTCGAACCGACGGCGCAACCGCTGGGCCGTGTCCTTGCTGGATGTCCGGCCGACGGATCGCGTCCTCGAGATCGGGTTCGGGCCCGGAATTGCGATCCGGGAGATCGCCGAGCGGGCAACCTCCGGCTTCGTCGCCGGTATCGACCACTCGCCGGTGATGGTCGCCCAGGCGCGCTCGCGGAACGCTGGGGCCGTGCGCGCGGGGAGAGTCGACCTGCGGCAAGGCTCGGTGGAATCGCTGCCCGACTTCGACACCAAGTTCGACAAGCTTCTCGCCGTGAACTCGATGGGATTCTGGCCCGATCCGCCGCTGCGTTTGAAGGAACTGCGATCGGTGCTCGTACCGGGCGGAGTGATCGCAATCGTCCGCCAGCCGCGAGCCGGAAATGCCGGGATGACTGCGCAGGAGAACGCCGAAGAGCTCATGGACGTTCTGCTGCCGGCCGGGTTCGTCCGGCTGCGCGCCGAGGTCCTCGAGCTGAAGCCCCCCGTCGTATGCGTGCTCGGGGCAAACCCGGGACCGTAATGTAGCGGGATGGCGTTCAAGGGATGGCCCGAGGAGGCGATCGACTTCTACGAAGGCCTCGAGGCCGACAACTCGAAGACCTACTGGCACCAGAACAAGCCGATCTACGAAGAGATGGTGAGGGCGCCGATGCAAGCGCTTCTCGATGAGCTCCGGAAGGAGTTCGGCGAGGGCCGGATCTTTCGTCCGTATCGGGACGTGCGCTTCAGCGCCGACAAATCGCCGTACAAGACGAACATCGCCGCAACGCTCGCGCGCGGCGGGTATATCTCCCTATCCCGGGACGGCCTGGGCGCCGGCAGCGGAATGTACATGATGGCCAACGATCAGCTCGACCGGTTCCGGCGCGCCCTTGACGACAACCGCACGGGCAAGCAGATCGAAGCCATCGTGGCGAAGTTGCGTTCGGCCGGCTGCGAGGTCTCGGCCCACGACGTCCTGAAGACCGCGCCGAAGGGCTACCCGAAGGACCATCCACGGATCGATTTGCTGCGGCAGAAAGGTCTGATCTCGTGGAGATCGTGGCCGGTCGGCGCGTGGCTCGGGACGGCGAAGGCCAAGGAGCGAGTCGTCGATTTCCTGCGAGCATCCAAACCGCTCAACACGTGGCTCGCGAAGCACGTGGGTGAGTCGTCGCTACCCGCTCGCTAGCGCGCCCGGCAGGAATCGAACCTGCGACACCCGGCTCCGGAGGCCGGTGCTCTATCCGCTGAGCTACGGGCGCAGCGTTCGTGCTTCTTCGAAAAGATACCCTTGTGACCGGTGCCCCGCGTTCTCGTCGTGGACGACGATCCGCAAGTGCTCAAGCTCCTTCGGCTCAACTTCGAGCTGGAGGGATACGACGTCGTCTCCGCAACTGACGGGCCCGGTGCGCTCGACGCCGTCGAGCGTGACGATCCCGATGTGCTCGTTTGCGACGTGATGATGCCCGGTATCGACGGGCTCGAAGTTGTGCGCCGGGTGCGGTCGCAGCGCCCGAGGTCGACGCTGCCGATCGTGCTGCTGAGTGCCAAGGCTCTGCGCGGCGACGCGGAGGCCGGACTCGCGGCCGGGGCCGACGAGTACGTCACGAAGCCATTCGATCCATCCGAGCTCGTCGAGGTCGTCGCGGGTCTGCTGGCGAAACGGTCGAAGACCCGCAAGTGATCGAAAAGGACCTTCGTACGCTCGTCCGTGAGGCGATCGCCGGCGCGCATGCCGCGGGCGAGCTCCGTTCGGGTGATTCGCCGATCTTCGATGTGACGCAGCCTCAGCGGCGGGAGCACGGCGACTGGTCGACGAATGTGGCCTTCGTGCTGACGAAGCAGGAGCGCAAGCCTCCGGAGGTCATCGCGAAGACCCTCATCGATCACCTCCCACAGCGCGAGTGGGTCCGTGAGGTGCAGATCGCCGGGAAAGGATTCATCAACTTCCATCTGTCGAATGTGTGGCTGCACGAAACGTGCTCGCGGGTGCTGGAGGCCGCCGAACGCTTCGGATCAACCGACGAAGGCGCGGGACGTTCCGTCAACATCGAGTTCGTCTCGATCAATCCGACCGGCCCCCTGCACATCGGCTCGGCCCGGAATGCCGCGCTCGGCGACGCGATCGCAAGGTTGCTCGAGTCCCACGGATACGCGGTCACGCGTGAGTACTACTTCAACGACGCCGGCAGCCAGATGTCGAACTTCGGAGCGTCGGTCGCCGTCCGCTATCTCGAGCTGCTCGGACGGACGGCGAAGATGCCGGACGACGGCTACGTCGGCGGCTACGTGCGCGACATCGCACAGCGCATTCTCGAGGAGGACGGCGAAGGCTACGCGCAGCTGCCGTTCGAGGAGCTCGGCGAGAAGATGCGCGAGCTTGCCTATCCGATCGTCATCGACGGCATCGAACGCTCCCTGGAGCGCTTCCGCGTCCACATGGACGTTTGGTTCAAAGAGCGCGAGCTCTACGAGCTGGGCAAGGTCGATGATGTTCTCCGCAAGCTCGAGGACCTGGGCTACGTCTACGAGCAAGAAGGCGCGAAGTGGCTCCGGACGACCGACTTCGGCGACTCACGCGACCGGCCGGTCGTCCGGTCGTTCGGGGCAAAAGAACCGACCTACCTCTTGCCCGATCTCGCGTATCACCTCGACAAGGCGAGCCGGGGGTTCGAGACGATGATCGTCGTCCTCGGCGCCGATCACCACGGACACGCGCCGAGCCTCAAGGCCGGCATGCAAGCGCTCGGTGTCGACCCGGACCGTATCGAATCGATCATCTACCAGTGGGTGCACATGGTGCGCGGCGACGAAGAGCTGTCGATGAGCAAGCGCGCCGGAAGCTTTGTAACGCTCGACGAGCTGATGGATGAGGTCGGCATCGACGCTGCTCGGTACACGCTGCTGAGCGCATCGGCTGAGAACACGCTTCGTTTCGACATCGAAGAGGTGAAGCAGCAGTCGCTCGAGAACCCCGTGTACTACGTGCAGTACGGTCACGCTCGGATTGCGTCGATCCTGCGGCACGCAGCCGAGCAGGGCGTCGTCGAAGCGGGCGAAGTCGTATGGGACGAGCTCCGCCACGAGGCGGAGGTGGAGCTGATGCGCGCGATCGCCGGCTTCGAAGAAACGGCGCTTGTGGCCGCTCATCAGCGCGCGCCGTACCGGCTCACGAAGTATGCGGAGGAGCTCGCTCGACACTTCCACCGGTTCTATACGGAGTGCCGTGTCGTCACTGATGATGAGACACTGACTCGAGCGCGCCTCGCGTTGTCGCGAGCAACCATGCAGGTCCTGGCGAACGCATTACGCCTGCTGGGTGTTGATGCGCCGGAACGAATGGAACGGGTCGAGGAATGAGCTGGGAAGACTTTCAAAAGGTCTTGCCGCAAACCGCCTCGATCGGCCGGGGCGGCGTCCTGGAGATCGGCGGCTGCAACACGGCCGAGCTCGCCAAGGAGTTCGGTACGCCGCTGTTCGTCATGGACCTGGCCGAGCTTCGGGACCGAATCGGCCGCTACAAAGACGCGTTCGGCCCCCAGAACGTCTACTACGCAACAAAGGCGTTCCTGACGAAGTCGTTCGCGCCGATCGCCGCCGAGGAAGGGATCTGCCTCGACTGCGTCGCCGGGGGCGAGGTGTACACGGCGCTGGCCGGCGGATTCCCCGCCTCGCGTATCGGCGTCCACGGCAACAACAAGTCGCGCTCCGAGATCGTCGAAGCGCTGGAGGCGGGGGTCGGCCGGATCGTCGTCGACTCCTTTCCGGAGCTCGAGCTGCTCCGGGAGGTGACGGCCGAGATCGGCACGGTAGCTCGAGTGCTGCTCAGGATCACGCCCGGCGTCGATGTCCACACACACAGCTATCTATCGACGGGCGTCGAGGACTCGAAGTTCGGGTTCACCATCGGCGATGTCGCGATGAGAGCGGTCGAGGCAGCCGCCCGCATCGAGAGCGTCGAACTAGCCGGGCTCCACTCACACATCGGCTCCCAGAGCTTCGAGCTGGAGCCGTTCGCCGAGGCGGCTCGGAAGATGGTCGGCTTCCTCGCCGAGGCCCGCCGGACCACAGCTCTGGAGCTGCCCGAGCTCGACCTCGGCGGCGGCCTTGGGATCGCCTACCTTCCGTCGGATGAGCCTTCGTCGATCGAGGATCTTGCGAAGGTGCTCCACGATGCCGTGGGCGCGGAGGCCGAGCGTCTCGGCACGCCGATCCCGACGGTGAAGGTCGAACCGGGGCGCTCGATTGCCGGACCGTCGATGGTTACTCTCTACACCGCCGGGACGATCAAAGACGTCGCCGGAAAGCGCTACGTGGCCGTCGACGGCGGCATGTCGGACAACATTCGCGTGCCCCTGTACCAGGCGAAGTACACCTATCTGTCGGCGAGCCGTCCCGAAGCGATTCACGACCGGCCGGCGACTATCGCCGGGAAGCTCTGTGAGACGGGCGACCTGATCGGCTTCGACATCGCGTTACCGGAGGTTGAAGCCGGCGAGCTTCTGGCGTGTGCGGCGACGGGGGCCTACGGGTATTCGATGGCCTCGAACTACAACAAGCAGCCGCGGCCGGCCGTGATTGCCGCATTTGGGGGCGAGACGCGTCTGCTTGCGCGTCGTGAGTCCTACGAGGATCTGGTCAGGCTCGAGGGCTGATGCGGGGGAAGCGGGCGGCGGCGGCGCTGGTCTTGGCGCTCGTCACCGCAACACTCAGCGGACAGAAGGCGGAGGCAAAGCTCACTCCGCGCGTCGTCATCGCGCACATCGACAGCGGCATCAATCCGTATCACGAGGTCTTCCGCGACCGGTCACCACTCGCGTACGTGCACCCATCGAAGTACATCCCCGGTTACCCGCGTGATGCCCAGGCGTTGCGGCTGTCGCTCAACGCGCCGACGTGGCAAGCAGCATTCCGGAAAGACCGCAAGATCTGGGACCGGCTCCTCGCGCAATGGGAGAAGGGCGAGCTCGGGGGCCGGGTCTTCTGGATCCCGGGAACGAAGATCATCGCGGCCACGCGCATGAGTGAGGGGGGTGTCTCGTGCCCGGCGTCAGAAGACGTGAACCCGCCGACGGTCGTGGCCGTCGGTATCGCGTGTACGGACTATCCAATACTCGACGAGCAAGGTCACGGCACGATGACGGCCTCCAGGATGGGCGGCATCGGAACGTCGCTGTGCCCGGAGTGCCGCATTGTGTCGATCGAGGGTTTGGGCTCCGAGAGCACGAAGTGGGCGGCCGATCAAGGATGGATCGACGTCCAGACCAACTCTTGGGGGAGCGTGGCGCCGCACCCCGCATTCTGGGTTGCGGACGAGGCCGTCGGCGGGACGTTCGTCAAGGACATCGAGGAGTCGGCCCGCAAGCACCTTGTCTACTTCGCGTCGGGTAACGGCGCCGGGTTCTTCCTGGGATGGACGCCGTGGCCGTCGGAGACTGCACCGACCCTCGTCGAGGGAACGCTCTGGGTGGGCGCACACGACAACGGACACGTTGCCCATTGGAGCGGCACGCCCGCACACGTCGTCGCGGACGGCTTCCGCGGCCTCACGGCCGGCAAGCATTCGATGAAGGGACTCGAGACGAACGGCTACGTCTGTTGCTCGTCGGCTTCCTCGCCGTACGCAGCGTCGGAGGGCGCCGCGATCCTGCTCGAGGCGCGGCGTCTGCTCGGCGACGGGCGCGTCGGCTTCAGATCGGGGATCGCGGCTCGCGGCCGCCGACCCGCCGGTGTTCGCAGCGGTCCGCTCGTCGACGGAAAGCTGACGCTCGAAGAGCTCAAGACGCTCGTGAAGCACACCGCGCAGGCTCGTCCGCAGGAGGGCAAGCACGACGGTGCTGCGCACTGGGCGTCGGGTCCGTCGGCTCCGGCGGTCCTTCCGTACGGACCGGGCGACAACGCGTTCTGCGAAGGCTGCTGGACACTGCCCGTCGCGTGGACGGACGTGCCGGAGGAGTTCCCGGCCCACCTCTTTATCGGATACGGCGGAGCCAACGAGTTCAGTCTCGATCTCGCCAGGCGAGTGTTGCGTGGCAAGGCCAGCGCTCCCGACCGCTCAGACGTCGATGCGTTCTTCGAGGACGAAGCGGCTCTGCGTGAGCTGATCCAACATCCGGTCCGCCCGTAAAGCGGACCCGTATCCTGGACCGAAATGGGTAGGAAGTCCGTTGGTCTCGGCTTTCTCGGCTGCGGCATCGTCGGCTCCGGTGCCGCGCGCCAGATCGTGGGACGGGCCGAAGCCGTTGCCCGAGCCGTCGGCGTCCCCCTGGAGATCAGGCGTGTGGCCGTCCGGAATCTCGCCAAGAAGCGCGACGTCGATCTCGACCACTCGATCTTCTCCCACGAACCTGCTGAAGTTGTTGCCGATCCGAGCGTCGACGTCGTCGTGGAGATGATGGGCGGTATCGAGCCGGCTCGCAGCTGCATTCAGCAGGCCATCGAGCTCGGTAAGCCGGTCGTCACCGCCAACAAGGAGCTGCTGTCGACGCTCGGGCACGAGATCTTCCAAGCGGCCGACGCAAAAAGCGTCGACCTCTTCTTCGAGGCGGCCGTCGCGGGTGGCATCCCGCTCCTTCGTCCGTTGAAGGAATCACTCGCGGGCGAAGGGGTCCGGCGAGTCATCGGCATCGTGAACGGGACGACGAATTACATCCTTACCCGCATGACGGAGGCCGGGCTCTCGTTCGCCGATGCCCTGGCCGAGGCCGAGCGGCTC
>DASQWC010000194.1:0-31313 GCA_035640475.1 Actinomycetota bacterium
GTCGGCACCGCCGAGGCCGACGATGACGTCTGAGCCCGAGGTGCCCTCGATCTTGTCTGCACCTTCCGTACCGACGATGGTCGCTTCGAAGCCCCAGCACGTCGGGGCTGCCGACGCCGGTGCCGGCAGGAGCGCCAGCCACAAGCCGGCCAAAAGCATGCACGCCCGGCGGAGTCTTGGTGTCACGAGGGGCCCCTTCCGTCGCTTGTCGACCAACTATACGACCGGATGTCGGCCGTTCCCAGGACCCACCTCACCGGCGGCGTCGACGGCCTTCACCTTGAAGGCCGTCGACCCTGGCAACCGGGTTCGAACCATGCGCGCCACGTCCTCCTCGGTGCCCGCGTGGACGACGGCGAGCACACACCCGGCGAAGCCGGCGCCCACGAGGCGTGCGCCCGCGCACGCCTCGTGGGCGCCCACCACCGCCACAGCTTCGTCCAGCGCCGGCGAGGAGACCTCGAAGTCGTCGCGAAGCGAGGCGTGCGAGCCGGAGACGAGCGCGCCGAGCGCCGCGAGGTCGCCCGCTCGCAGCACGGCGGCGGCTTCGAACACACGGCGCTGCTCGGAGGAGGCGTGACGAACGCGCTTCGGCTCCCCTGCCTCGACCTCGGCCCGCCGCTGCGCGTAGCGCCCATCGGCGAGCCGACGTCTCGTCCCCGTATCGACGACGACAAACCCGATCGAGGGCGGAATCGGCACGTACTCGATCGCGCCGGTCGCGCAGTCGAGCAGGAGTGCGTGGCCGGCTCGTCCGCGAAGCACCGTCGTTTGATCCATGACACCTCCGCGCACGCCGGACGCGAGCTCCTCAGACCTCCTGAGCAGGTCCGGCTCGATGTCGGCACCACCGCTGAGCGCGAGCGCGATCGCAACCTCCAGCGCGGCCGACGACGACAACCCGGCTCCGATCGGAATGCTCGACGTCACCTCGCCGCGAAAACCACCGACCGAGTGACCGGCCTCCTGCAACGCCCGCCGCACGCCGGCAATGTACGGCTCGAGGTCACCGTCGTTCGACCGGAGCACGACGTCGTCGGCTTCCGACCCTGTGATCCGCACCTCGAGATCGCACGCGAACGGCAGCACCGTCCCGCCGAGGTAATCGATGTGCTCGCCGATGATGTTGACGCGCCCGGGGGCGCGGTAGGTGCGAGTGCTAGAAGGCGTTGACGATATGCCGCAGCTCCCCGACGCGTCCATCGGTCATGAAGACCGAGATCACGTCGAAGCGTAGCGTGCGCGCGCGGCGTCCTTCACGCTGCAGGTATTCGAGGGCAAGACGGCGAAGCCGGCGGCGCTTGGGGATCGTCACGGCTTCCTCCGGCAGGCCGAACTGGCTGGACGTGCGGGTCTTGACCTCGCAGAAGACCAGCGTGCCGTTGCGCTCGCACACGATGTCGAGCTCGCCGCCGCGGCAGCGGTAGTTGCGATGCAGTATTCGGTAGCCCTGGTCGGTGAGCGACACGGACGCAGCCTGTTCACCGAGACTGCCGACCACCTGCCTGGCCTGCGTCATTCTAGGAGCGTACGAACCGGCGCTGACAATGGCGCGCTTCCGCGCGCTCCCAGTCAGATCGGGGGGCTGCCGCGCTCCGCGCGGCGGCTCCGCTACGCTCCGCGGCCCCCCGAACCCCCTAGCTACTCGTTGGTACCGAGCTCCCGAGCCAGCTCTTCGATCACCGAGGAGTCCTTGGTGAGCTCCTCGATGTTCACGTCGCGGAACGTGAGCACACGGACGTTGGAGACGAACCGGGCCGGGCGGTACATGTCCCACACCCACGCGTCCTGGAGCTCGAGCTGGTAGTAGACCTGCTGGCGGTCGTCCCCGAGGATCTTCAGATCGACCTCGTTGCAGAGGTAGAAGCGGCGCTCCGTCTCGACGACGAACCTGAACATGGGCAGGACGTCGCGATACTCCTTGTACAGCTGGAGCTCCATCTCGGTTTCGTATTTTTCGAGGTCTTCAGTCGACATGGCGCTCTCGGCTCAAATCTACACCTGCCCCTTCAGACCCGGTTAGAAGTCGGCAAGCGACGGCTGATACGACGCCACGCCGCGAAACGACCTGCGATGGACCGGCGACGGACCGAGCGAGCGGATCGCCGCCCAGTGCTCGTCGCTTCCGTACCCCTTGTTCGACGTGAAGTTGAACCCGGGGTGGGCCGCGTCGAGCGTCGCCATGAACGCGTCCCTCGACACCTTCGCGACGATCGACGCCGCCGCGACGGCCGCGGACAACGCATCGGCTTTCGGCAGGCCGACCCATGGGGCGCCGTCGTCGTCCATCGGGAAGTGATCGCTGATCACGTATTGCGGCGTCGGCCGCAGCGCCTTCACGGCCCGCTTCAGCGCCTTGAGGTTCGAAACGCCCAGACCGTCGTCGTCGATGTCTTCCGGATCCACCACGCAATATGAGACGGCAACGGCAAGGCGGTGGATCTCCGCGGAGCACACCTCACGCTCCTCGGGCGAAAGCATCTTCGAATCGCAGAGATCCTTCGGCAGCGCTCGGAGATCGAGCAACACCGCCGCCGTCACGAGCGGTCCGGCCAGTGCGCCGCGACCGACCTCGTCGACGCCGGCAACGTAGCGAAACCCCTTGCGCTTCAGGATCGCTTCGAGACGTCCGGCGGCGGGCGGGCGCCGCTTGGCTACAGGCCGCTGAACCTGTTTGGTGGCCAAACTAGGACGAAGGCCTTGCCGATGATCTTCCGGCGCTCGATGCCCCGGAAGTTCCGGCTGTCCGACGAGTTCCCACGGTTGTCCCCCATGACGTAGTACTGGCCGTCGGGCACCGGGAACGCGGGCACGTTGTCCTTGTCCAGCCTCGGCCCCGAGTCGGGTGAGCTGCGGAACGTGATCTTCCGACCGTCCCTGGGACGGCCGTCCGGTCCGAGCGGGACACAGTCCGGCTCGTCGCAGACGTAGACCTCTCCGTTCTCGATCTGCACCGTCTCGCCCGGAAGGGCGACGATTCGCTTGATGAAGTCGCGGGTATCCGCGGTGGGCAGGCCGAAGACCTCCGCGAACCAGTCCAGCGCCTTCCGGCCGAAGCCGCGCTGGCAGCCGGCCGGGGCCGTCTCGCCCTCGTTGGTCTCACAGGGGTCAGGGTACGGGTCGTGGAAGACGATGACGTCTCCGCGCTTCGGATCCCCGAATCGGTAGCTGAGCTTGTTCACGAGAACGCGGTCGCCCTGCTCCAACGTCGGCTCCATCGACGCCGAGGGGATGTAGAACGCCTGAACCAGGAACGCCTTGATCAAGAGCGCGATGCCCAGGGCGAGCGCCACGAGGACCGGGAGCTCCTTGAAGAACCGGACGACGCTGTGGCCGGCGCCGGAGGCCGGCTCCGGAGGCGAGGGAGCGATGACTTCCTCGCGAGACAACGTCAGTCCCGCTTCTCTTTGATCCGCGCGGCCTTACCGACTCGATCCCGCAGGTAATAGAGCTTGCTGCGGCGGACGTCTCCGCGAGTCACCACATCGACCGACGCAACCGAGGGCGAGTGGAGCGGGAACGTCCGCTCGACCCCGACACCGAACGAGATCTTGCGCACGGTGAATGTCTCTCGTGTCCCTCCGCCGCGTCTGCGGATCACGACACCCTGGAACGTCTGGATTCGCTCGCGTGTCCCTTCGACGACGCGCACGTTCACCTTGACGGTGTCACCGGGGCCGAAAGCCGGGAGGTCGTCCCGGATGAGCGCTTTCTCGACGGCGTCGGACAGGTTGAGTTTGGGCATGGGTCAGGTCCTTATGGGTTGGCGCAGGCGATGATACCGCAGCTACTCGGGGCTCACGCCCCTCTTTCGACGGGCACCCCGACGAGCGAGCCCCATTCCGTCCAGGAGCCGTCGTAGTTCCGGACGGCCGGCACGCCGAGCAGCTCGTTCAGCACGAACCACGTGTGAGCCGAGCGCTCGCCGATGCGGCAGTAGGCCACCGTCTCCTTGTCGAGATCGACGCCCTCGGACTCGTAGAGCTCGCGGAGCTCGTCCGGGGCCTTGAACTCGCCGTCGTCCTCGTTGACCGTCTTCGACCACGGGATGTTCTTCGCGCCGGGGATGTGACCGGGCACGTACGCGGCCTCCTGCGGCAGGTGGGGCGGAGCGAGGAGCTCGCCGGCGAACTCCTGCGGCGAGCGGACGTCCACAAGATTGACCTTGTCTGCGTTGCTGAGGATGTAGTCGCGGAAGGCGCGGATGTCCGCGTTCGGATCCTTTGCCGTGTACGTCGTCGGTTTCCGCTCCGGAACGTCCGGCGTGAGCTCGCGGCCTTCGAGCTCCCACTTCTTCCGGCCGCCGTTCATGAGCTTGGCGTTGGTGTGCCCGTAGTACTGCAGGTACCAGTACGCGTAGGCAGCGAACCAGTTGTTGTTGCCGCCGTACAGCACGATCTGCGTGTCGTTGGAGATGCCCGACTTGCCGAGGAGCTTGCTCAGGTCGTCTTTGGAGATGAAGTCGCGTCGGATCGGATCCTGCAGGTCGGTGCGCCAGTTCCAGGCAATTGCCCCGGGAATGTGGCCGCGCCCGTACGCCTCGGTGTCTTCGTCCACTTCGACGACGGCGATGTTCTCGTCGCCGGCGTGCTCCTCGACCCACTCGGTCGAAACGAGCACGTCCTTCGCGTAATCGGCCATGCGAGTCCCTCCTTTGCCTTACCTGGGGGAGAGAGGTGACGAGGGGCGGAAATCTTATCAGGGACGCGCGTGCAGGACGGCTTCCCATGCTTCGCCGCCCGTGCGCGCGCGGAGGTGATACGCGGCGTGGACGACGACCGAGGAGAACCCCGCGTCGACGAGCATCTGCGCCGTCGCGTCGAGGGACGCCGTCCACCACACCGCATTCTTCCAACCGCCCTGAAATCGCAGGATCGGCTCGTCCGGCAGTCTCGGATCGAACGTCATGGACACAATCGCGAGCTCCTTGGTCACCGAGCGGACGCGGCGCAGAGCGCGGCTCGGCGACTCCAGGTGCTGCAGGACGTCGCCGATGTGGACGAGCTCGAACTCACCCACGCTCGACGGATCGATGTCGTAGACGTTGCGTGTGATCCGCTCGACGCGGGAGCCGAGCGCCTCCTTGGCCAGGGCGAAGCCGCCGCCGAACTTCTGATCCAAACCCGATGCGTCCAGGGCGGCCCCGATGGCCGCCGGGAACTGGATCTCGGAGAGCTTGTCGAGGTCGAGGGCTATCACCTCGGCTCCCCTGCGCTCGAACTCGAAGGCCCAGAAGCCGTCCCAGGTGCCGATGTCCAGGGCGCGCTTGCCGCGCAGATTCTCGGGGATGCCGTAGTAGGGAACGATCGGCCTCAGGTCGAACGCCCCGGGTGTGACCACACCGCCGGGCAGCTCGATCGTGTGGTACCAGATGCGCGAGCCAACACGCGTTGCCAGGTCCTGCTCCTGGTCGGCGCCGCCGCTCCACCCGTCCGGCAACGTCTCGAGCGTCGCGCGGAGGCCGGCCACGTACTGGTCGGCCTTGCCCCGGCGCATGTCGATATGAAGACCCGGCGGATTCTCGGCGAGCGAGATCAGATCGGAGATCGGACGGGTGCGGGGACGCCACTGGGCCGGCCCGGCATCGACTCTGGGCGCACGGAATCGTCTGCGCTGTACACGCATCACCGGGAAATACGCGGGGTCGTCCGATGTCTTACGGACGAAGGTCGGGCCGCCGCTCTCGTGTTCTGTGTTCGGCCTGCTCACGGCGCCACTTCTCGATGGCGCCGTGGTCCCCGGACAGGAGCACGTCCGGGACGGCGTGCCCGCGGAAGTCGGCGGGCCGCGTGTAATGGGGGTGGTCGAGGAGGCCGTCCTCGAAGGACTCCCGCACGATCGAGCCGGGCTCCCCGACGACGCCGGGCACCAGCCGGGCCACGGCGTCGACGACGACGACCGCGGCGGCCTCTCCCCCGGCCAGGACGTAGTCTCCGATCGAGAGCTCCTCGTCGACCAGCTCGGCCGCCACGCGCTCGTCGACTCCCTCATACCGCCCGCACAACAGCACGAGCCATTCGAGTGATGCCAGCTCGCGCGCAATGCCCTGCGTGAGGCGGCGACCCTGGGGGCTGAGAAGGATCACGCGGGGATTGTCCGTCGTCCGGTGCGGTGCGATCGACTCCACCGCCGCAAAGAGGGGCTCGGGCGTCATGACCATGCCCGGACCGCCGCCGAACGGCTCGTCGTCCACTTTGCGGTGCTTGTTCGACGTGAAATCGCGGAGATCGTGCGTGCGGACGTCCACGAGGCCGCGCTCGGAGGCCTTGCCCAGCAACGCGGCCCGGAAGAACGGCGTCAGCGCATCGGGAAAGATCGTGACGACATCGATGCGCAAAGCTATTTGACCGGGGCCGCTTCGCTCATTTGACCGGGGGCGCTGCGCCCCCCGGACCCCCCGCGCCTTCGGCATGCGCTTCGCTCATTTGACCGGGGGGGCTGCGCCCCCCGGACCCCCCGCGCCTTCGGCATGAGCTTCGCTCATGCCGAGAGCTCGGCGCGTGCAACGAGACGATCGCGCCGGGTGCCGATGCTGCGGTCGAAGGGGCCGAAACATGTGATCAGCGTGGCAACCTGAGCGCCGTTGCGATTTCCGAGGAGCTCGGTGGCGTCGATGTTGCGATCCATCTTGCGCAGCCACGTGATCCGATACGTCATTTGTCCACCCCGGCCGCGAACGATCACTTCGTCTCCCGGCTCGAGCTCTCCGAGCCGAGCGAAGGGACCGGGCCGCCCGGACCAGTCGACGTGCGCGTCGAAGAGCGCGTTGCCTTCACCCGGTCTGCGTCCACTCCACCAGCCCACGTCGTCACCCGTGACGGGGGCCGCCATCTTGCCGTCCGCTTCCGTACCGACGGGGACGACCGGCGCGCGGACACCAATCCGCGGAATCTCCATCTCGGCCGGTACGAAGATCGGAACGGGAACCGGCGTAGCGATGACACGCTGCGCCTGCACCTGATCTGCCGTCGTCGCTTCGACCGGCATGAATCCGACGGCCCCGACGGCCAGCGACAGCGACACCGTGAAGGGCACGCGCACGTGTTCGAAGAGGGTCGAAAAGCGCATCAACTCGATGCTACCGGCGCGGGCTCTCGTCGTCGCCGATGAGACCCGGCAGCGGCGAGATCGTGATCTTCGCCCTCGGCTCGACGCGTGTGACAACGCTTGCGACGAACGGGATCAGGATCTCCCCGGAGACGACGAGCACCTCATTGGCCGGCTGGTGCAAGACGTCGGTCACGACCCCTACTTCCTCCCCGTCGGTTGTGACCACCGTGCAGCCGACGAGATCGTGATCCCAATACTCGGCCTCGTCGAGGGCTCGTGCCGCGTCGACGGGGACGACCAATTCGCTTCCGCGAAGCGCCTCGGCCGCATTGCGATCGGAGATCTCCTCGAATGACACGATCGTGCGCTGACCTTGGCGGCGCAGCGCGCGAATCGTCAGTGACTGGTGCCCGGCGTGCACGACCGATCCTCCGACGAATCGACTCGGGTCGTCGCTGACGATCTGCACGTCGACCTCGCCGCGAAGCCCGACCGCCCGTCCGACTGTGCCGACGACGAGGTGCGAGGGGTCGTTACCCGGATGCGCCGTCAGGCGCCCCCTCCTACTGGACGATCTCGACGATTGCGCTCTTTCCTTCACGCATTGCCGCCGCGCGGATGAGCTCGCGCAGGGCCTTGGCGACCCGTCCGTTGCGACCGATGACCTTGCCCATGTCCTCCGGCGCGACGTGGACCTGGAGAATCATCGCGCGCTGACCTTCGAGCGTCTCGATCTTCACCTGCGCGGGATCGTCGACGAGGTAGCCGGTGACGAACTCGAGTAGTTCCTTCACTGCGCCTCCGCATCCGGCTCCGGCGTGGACGCCGGGCTTTCCGCTTCGGAAGCCTGCTCAGTGGCGTTGATCTCAGGTTCTGTTGTTGCTGTGGGTTCTGTTGTTGCTGCGGGTTTCGTAGCCTCGGCTTTGGGCTCCGGCGCGGCCTTCTTGTGCTTCTTGACGGGCTTCTTGGCCGGGCCCTTGTCCGCAACGAACGTGCTCCAGATGCCCGTCCGCTTCAGCAGCGCGGTCACTGATTCCGAGGGCCGGGCGCCCTTGCGCAGCCAGTCGAGCGCCTTTTCCGAATCGATCGTGATCTCGCTGGGATTCGTGAGCGGCTTGTACTGCCCGATGATCTCGATGAAGCGGCCGTCCCGCGGCGAATGCGAGTCGGCGACGACGACGCGATAGACGGGCTGCTTGCGCTTGCCCACGCGCCTCAATCTGATCCTGACCATGTGGATTGTGTCCCTTTACATGCCGCGGAGCGGCCCGATCAGCAAAGATACCAGGTGATGCGGGGAATGATTCCAGCCGACGTCTACGACCTCGTCGGCGTGTCCGACCCTCGGATCTCGCCGGACGGAAGGGTCTGCGCGTACGTCGTCACGACCATCGACCGGGACGAGAGCACGTACATGAGCGCGATCTGGATGGTTCCCGTCGACGGATCGGAACCGCCGCGCCGCTTCTCGTTCGGAACGAGGCGGGACGCCAGCCCGCGCTGGGCCCCCGACGGCCGGCGGCTGGCCTTCGTCTCGAACCGGGACGACGAAAAGGCAGCCCAGCTCTATGTGATCCCGATCGAGGGAGGCGAGGCGGTCAAGCTCACCGATCTGAAGGAGAGCGTCGAGGACGTGGCGTGGTCGCCGGACGGCACACGGATCGCGTTCACGGCGCGCGTCCGGGATTCCGAATACGAAGAGGAGGACGACCGCAAGCGCGCACCGCGCCGGATCACGGGCCTCATGTACAAGCTCGAGAACGTTGGATGGACGTTCGACCGGCGCCGGCAGATCTTCGTCGTTCCGGCGGACGCATCCGCCGAGCCAAGGCAGATCACGGACGGAGACTTCGAGCACAACGGACCGGCGTGGTCGCCCGACGGCAAGCGCATCGCGTTCTCGGCAGCCCGGCATCGAGATTGGGACATCAAAGGGGCCTCCGACATCTATGTCGTCGGAGCCCGCGGCGGCCGTCCACGGAAGCTGACGGCAACCGATGCCAACTGTGCGCAGCCATCGTGGTCGCCGGACGGCCGTCGCATCGCGTACGCGCATAATCCGGGCGTCACGGAGATTCCGCGTCACTCACACATCGCCGTGATCGACGTGGGTTCGCGCCGCCGTCGCATCCTGACGACATCGCACGATCGCCACTGCGCACCGTTCACAACTGCTCGGGAGCCGATCTGGGCCGGCGACGACATCTTCTTCTGCACCGAAGACGGGGGAACGAACCCGATCTACCGTGTCGCGACGAAGGGACCGGCCGAGCCGCGTCCTGTGCGTCGGGGACAATGGGTGGTGCACGGCTACGACGTGTGTGCAGGAGTCGGTGTCCACGCGCGATCGACGGCCACTTCTCTTCCCGAGCTCTACTTCGGCAACAAGCAGCTGACTCGACACGGAACGTCCTTTACTTCCTCGGTTCGGTTGAGCAAGCCGGAAGCGTTTACGGCAACCTCAGCGGACGGATCGAAAGTCGATGCTTGGATCATCCGGCCCGACGGCTTCCGGACGGGACGCCGTTATCCGGTTCTGCTGAACATCCACGGCGGACCCTTCACGCAGTACGGCGTCGGCTTCTTCGACGAGTTCAGCGTCTACACGGGCGCCGGCTACGTCGTCGTGTACTCCAACCCGCGTGGGTCGTCCGGATATTCGGAAGCGTGGGGGCGCGCGATCTGCGGACCGGTCAACGGCCATGGGCCGGGCTGGGGCACGCGGGACTACGAAGATCTGATGGCCGTCACCGACGAAGCGTTGCGCCGGTTCGACTTCTGCGATCCGAAACGCGTGGGGGTGATGGGCGGCTCGTACGGCGGGTTCATGACGAGCTGGATCGTCGGGCACACCGATCGCTTCAAAGCTGCCATTTCGGAGCGAGCCGTGAACACGTTCTACACGGAGTACGGCTCCGCCGACATCGGCTGGCGACTGCACAAGGCATACACAGGTGCGCACCTGCACGAGGACGTCGAGGAGTACCTGCTCCAGTCGCCGCTCACCTACGCCGATCGCATCCGAACACCGCTGCTGATCCTGCACTCGGAGAACGACCTGCGCTGCCCGATCGACCAGGCCGAGCACTTGTTCACCGCGCTTCGGCTGCTGAAGCGGGACGTCGAGTTCGTCCGCTTCCCGGCCGAGTCACACGAGCTGACGCGGTCGGGCTCGCCGCGTCACCGCGTGCAGCGCTTCGAGATCATCCTCGACTGGCTCGACCGGAAACTGAAGCAGTAAGCAACGAATCGATCACGGCGACCCGGGCACGCCGCGCCGCCACACCCAGAACAAGAGGGCCGCTCCGGCCAGCAGCCCGATGCCGGCGAGCGCGGGCAGCGCCGGGGAGGAGCGATTGCTCTGGCGCTCGACTTCGATTCGCGTACCGTCCGATGCGGGTTTGGCCGTCCGTTTCGGCGCCGGCGTCGGAGCCGGCGTTGTGGTCGTCCCGCCGCTTCCTCCCTCCGCAGGGGCCTCGGTCGGAACGGGCGTCGGCGTGATGACCTGGCCCGGCGCCCCCGACGGACCGGGCGAGCCGGAACCGCCGCGGATCACCCTGCTCGAGCCGGGCTTGCCGGGCTCCCCGGCGCCGGGGTCGTCCTGACCCGACTGACCCGCCGCAAGCGGCAGGGCGGCGAACATCGCAACGAACACAAGGAGCCCCAGCCGCCATCTCACCCGCATCAATCGGACGATAACAGCGAAAACCCTTACCGACGGCGCATTCGAGAACGCAGCCACAGCACGCCGATAGCCAGGAGAAACGCTCCGATCGAGACGACGAGCGCAACGACCGGCCCACGCTCGGGGCGGGTCGGAGGAGCCTGGGCCGGCGTCGGTTCGGGTGACGGCGACGGAGTCATCGTCGGCGTAGGGCTGGGTTGCGCATCGACTCCCCCGCGAAACCCGCCGCCGGACGAGATGCCGGGCGCTCCGTCCGGGCCGTCGGCACCTTCTTCTCCCGAGGCGTCGCCGCCGGGTGCGCCCTGCGCATCAGGCGGGGGCTCCGGCTCCTGGGGCTCGGGCGGATCGGGAGGATCCGGCGGCTCGTAGGCAGGTCCCGCGATGGCGACCGCATGGTGTGAAGACGGCACGACCAACGCGACTGCCGCGATTGCGAAGACGAGCAGGCGCATCACTCGGCCGCCTCGCCGATCAGCTCCCTTGCATCGGCCTCCTCCGAAGCGAGCACGAGGACCCGATATCCCTGGACGAATCCCACCTGCGGATACCAGCCGTCCGCATCGTCGCTCGACAGGACGGCGTCGATGCCGCTGGAGCGAAGCATCGCCACGATCGCGTTCGCTTCTCCTTGCGAACCGCGGAAGACCTCGGACGTCCTGTTCGTCAGAATCCCTTCATCTTCGGAAGCGCGCGCCGGGCCTTCCGGCCGGCCTTCCGCCCGGGCATGCCGGGAATGCGTCCGAGGGTGGAGCGCATCATCTTGCGCATCATCTCGAACTGTTTGACGACGTTGGAAACGTCCTGCGGCTTGGTTCCGGAGCCATTTGCGATGCGCTCCCGGCGCGAACCGTTGATGAGCTGCGGCTTGGTGCGTTCGGCCGGCGTCATCGATTGAATGATCGCTTCCGTCCGCACGAGCGCTTTTTCGTCGATCTGGTCTTCGGAGATCTTCCCGATGCCGGGAAGGTTGGGCATCATCCCGACGATGCTCTCGAGCGGACCCATCTTCTTGATCATCCGCAGCTGCTCGAGAAAGTCCGACAAGTCAAAGGTCGCGTCGCGCATCTTTCGCTCGAGCGCGTCCGCGTCCTCGGCCTCGATGAGCGCTTCGGCGCGCTCGACGAGTGTGAGGACGTCGCCCATGCCGAGAATGCGCGACGCCATCCGGTCGGGATGGAAGGCCTCGAGGTCCTCCATCTTCTCGCCGACACCCGCGTAGAGGATCGGCACGCCGGTCGTCTCGGCCAGCGACAGCGCAGCGCCGCCGCGCGCGTCGCCGTCCAGCTTCGTGAGAATCGCGCCGGTCGGCGAGAGCGCCTGATTGAACGAGATGGCCGCGTTGAGCGCATCCTGGCCGGTCATCGCGTCCAGGACGAGCAGCGTCTCGTTGGGCTGGATGGCGTCGCGGATCTTGCGTGCTTCGTCCATCAGCTCTTCGTCGACGTGGAGTCGTCCGGCCGAGTCGCAGATGAGCACCGTGTAGCTCTCCCTGCGCGCGCGGTCGAGTGCGCGTCGCGCGACGGCGACCGGGTCGCCGCCCGGCTCCCCAGCCTCGACGTCTACACCGATCCGGGAGCCGAGCTGGACGAGCTGGTCGACGGCGGCCGGACGCTGCAAATCGGCGGCGGCAAGCAGCGGGCGTTGTCCCTTGGCCTTGAGCTCGTTGGCGAGCTTGGCCGCCATGGTCGTCTTCCCGGAGCCCTGCAGACCCACGACGAGGATCACCGTGGGCGGTGTCTCGGCGAGCGTGAGCGGACGGTGCTCCTGCCCGAGCAGCCGGACGAGCTCGTCGTTGACGATCTTGACGATCTGCTGACCGGGCGTGATCGAGCGCAGGACCTGCTGTCCGACGGCTTCGTCGCGGACGCGCTGGAGAAAGATCCGGACGATCGGCGCGGCGACGTCGGCTTCGAGCAGCGCGAGACGGATCTCGCGCATGCCCTCGTCGAGGTCGGCCTCCGTCAGCTTGCCCTTGCGCCGGAGACGCCCGAACGCGGCGTCCAGACGGGACGACAGGTTCTCGAACATGCGATTGAGGCTACCCTGAGCGACACCGGTTAGATGGAGTCGCTACGCTCCATCCTGTGGAACTGGAAGACGTTCGGTACGACGTCACCGACGGGATCGCGACGATCACGATCAATCGTCCGGAGGTCTACAACGCCTTTCGTGCGCAGACCGTCGACGAGCTCATCCTGTGCTTCAAGAGCGCCTGGGCGGATCGGGGCGTCGGCGTCGCGATCCTCACCGGCGCCGGCGACAAAGCGTTCTGCACGGGAGGCGACCAGAAGCAGCGCGCGCAGACCGGCGACTACGGGCCGTCGGTGCACGGACTCTTCGAGATCGACGCGCTTCACCGCCTGATTCGCGACATTCCCAAACCGGTCATCGCGGCCGTCAACGGCTACGCAATCGGCGGCGGACACGTGCTGCACGTCGTTTGCGATCTCTCGATTGCCTCCCAGACGGCGCGGTTCGGGCAAACGGGGCCCCGGGTCGGCTCCTTCGACGCCGGCTTCGGCTCCGCGTACCTGGCCCGCATCGTCGGCGAGAAGCGTGCACGCGAGATCTGGTACCTGTGCCGGCAATACACGGCCGAGCAGGCGCTGGCGTGGGGACTCGTGAATGCGGTCGTCGAGCCGGACAAGCTCATGGAGGAAGCTCGCGCGTGGGCGAAGGAGATCCTCACGAAGTCACCGACGGCGATCCGTTTCCTCAAGCATTCGTTCAACGCCGACTCGGAATCGATCGCGGGAATCGGCACACTTGCGTGGGACGGGCTCGACTTGTTCGTCCGCACCGACGAGGCGTCCGAGGGCGTTCGCGCGTTCGGTGAGAAGCGCGATCCCGATTTCGGTCCCTATCGGTAACCTTGAGTCATGGCGAAGGAGCACAAGGTGACTGCGCTGCGCCCGACCGAGGCCGCCGAAGGCCGTCCGTCGATCCGGATGACCAACGACCGGATCCTCGTGCGGCGGCCGGGTTCGGAGGAACGCAAAACGAAGGGCGGACTGCTCATCCCGGCAACGGCTGCCGACGGCGGCAAGCGGACCGTGTGGGCCGAGGTCGTCGCCGTCGGGCCGAACATTCGCACGATCGAGATCGGCGACTACGTCCTTGTCAGTCCCGAAGCGGGATACGAAGCCCAGATCCGCGGTGAGGACTACCTGCTGCTGCGCGAACGCGAAGTGCACGCGATCGCGTCGGAGCAGACCGACAGCGGAACCGGCCTCTACCTCTAGCGCTCAGTCCTCGTCTTCGCCGATCCCGAGGATCGCGTCGACGAACGCGTCCGGCTCGAAGGGGATCAGGTCGCGGTCGCGCTCGCCGACACCGACGGCCTTGACGGGGATCCCGAGCTCCTGCTCGACGGCGAACGTGATGCCTCCTTTTGCCGTCCCGTCGAGCTTCGCGAGGACGAGCCCGGTCACGTTCACGGCGTCGCCGAAGGCGCGCGCTTGCGCGATGCCGTTCTGTCCCGTCGTCGCGTCCACGACGAGCAGCGTCTCGGCCAATGCGGCCTTCTCGTCCCGTTCGATCACGCGGATGACCTTTTTCAACTCCTCCATCAGCGGCTTGCGCGTGTGCAGGCGTCCGGCCGTGTCGACGATGAGGAGCTCATGGTCCTCGGCATGCGCGTGCGCGAGCGCGTCGAAGACGACGGCGCCGGGATCTGCGCCGGTCTTCTGCTTGACGACGTCGATCCCCAGTCGGTTCCCCCACTCGGCCAGCTGCTCGACGCCCGCGGCGCGGTAGGTGTCGCCGGCGGCCAGGCACACGCTCAAGCCCAGCGACTGCGCTCGGTTGGCGAGCTTGGCGATCGACGTCGTCTTTCCGGTGCCGTTCACGCCGACGACGATCCACACGGTCAAGCGCTGGCGGACCAGGCGCAGGCGCCGGTCGGCGCTCACGAGCTGGGCCAGCATGACCTCGCGCAGCGCAACCGGGAGGTTGTCGGCCGTCAGGTCCTTGCGCTCGCGCAGCCCGTCCACGAGTGACGTCGCGGTGAGCACACCCACGTCGGCGCCCACGAGCGCCTCCTCGAGATGATCGAAGCCCCCCTCGGTCGGGCCGCCGGCGAACACGTCCTTGACGTCGCGGCCGAGCTTGTCGCGCGTCCGGCGTAGCCCGCGGCGAAAGCGCATGCGGATGCCGACCTTCGGCTCCTCGGGCTCCTTTGCCTTGCGTTCGGTTCGCACCGACGCGAGCGGTAGGTGGTCTCCTTCGTCACTCATCTTGGCAACCCTCGTTCTCGTTTCTCTTCTCGTGCGCGCCGCGCGAGCTCGCGGCTGCTCGGTGCTCCGCGGTGCGCCGTCCTTGCGCGGCCGGCGCGGCCGTACAGGCTCGGGTGCTTCCTTTTTCTTCGGACGTCCCAGCGCGCCCCAGCGCTTCCAGAGCACGACGAGCGTATCCGGCTCCTCGTCGGTCCCCCATCGCCGGACCGCAAACAAGCAACCGACGATCGCAACGAGCAACGCGATCGTCGTGAGACCAACCTCACCGACCGACTGAGGCACTGCCTCAGGCTACCGGCGGGGTTCGGGGGGCGCAGCGCCCGGAGGGCGCGGAGCGCCACCGATCGACTGGGAGCGCGCGGGAGCGCGCCATGCGGTGCGACGCGCTAGGTCAAACCGTCGCTGTGACGTGCTCGGGGTGGTCTTGCAGTCGCTGCGTGAGGACGCGTGAGGTTCCATCGGCGTTGAGCGTGACGCCGACGAGCGTATCCGCGCGCTCCATCGTCCGCTTCTGGTGCGTTATGACCACGACTTGCGTCTTGGTGCGCAGCGAGTCGAGCAACCGCAGGAACCGTCCGAGGTTCGCGTCGTCCAGTGGCGCATCCACCTCGTCGAGGACGAGGAACGGCGTCGGTCGCGCGAGGTGCAGCGCGAACAGAAAACCGAGTCCCGCGAGCGCCTTCTCGCCACCGGATAGGAAACTCAGCTTCCTGTGGCCCTTGCGTCCGAGGCGCACCTCGATCTCGATCCCCGACTCGAGCGGATCGTCGGAGCCCGCGAGCCTGATGCGGCCGCCCCCTTCCGGGAACAGCAGCGCAACGACGTCCTGGAAGGCGGCGTTCGCGTCTTCGGCCGCGCGCACGAGCAGCTCGCGCATCTCGACGTCGACGCTCCGGACGACCTTGAGCAGATCGCGGCGGCTGGTGCGCAGGTCTTCGAGCTGTGTCTCCAGGAACTCGCGCCGCTCGTCGAGGGTCGCGATCTCCCGAGCGGCCAGCGGATTCACCGGGCCCATGCGCCGGAGCTCGCGATCCAGACGCCGTTCCTCGGCATCGAGAGCTTCGTCCTCCGCCGCCGGCGGAAACTCCTGACGCGCGCGGGACGGCGGGATCTCGAACTCGTGGGCGAGCCGGGAGCCGATCTCCTCGATCCGAACGTCCAGCCGGGCAACTTCCTCGGATGCGTGCAGCGAGCGCGGTTCGAGCGAGGCCACCTGGACTTCGGTGCGTGAGGTCTCTTCAGAGACCTCACGCAGCTCGCCCTCGACGACTTCCTCCGCGTCCAGAAGCTCGCGTACGCGAGCTTCTGCCGCGGACACGAACCCGTCGAGGCGGCTGAGCATCGACTCGGCCGCCGCGAGGTCCTCCGGCGACGTCGGACGGGCCTCCACGTCGACGCGTTCCGCGTTGAGCTCATCGCGCGTGCGCCGGATGCCGCGCAACCGCTCCTCGAGGGACGCACGCTTGGTCAGCAGCTCCGTGCGTCCGGTCTCGAGCGACTCGATCTCGGTTGCGATCCTCGACAGCTCTTGCTCGCGTTCGGCAATGCGTGCGCCGGCCGTCTGCTCGGCCCCCGCGGATTCTGTTCGCTTGTTTGTCAGGTTCTGCCGCGCCTGCGCGGCTTCCTCTGCGCGGTGCAGGCGATCGTCACGATCCTGTTCAGCGAGATCCCGCTCAATGGATGCCGCCTTCTCGGACGCGCCGATCTCACGTAAACGGTCCGCGGCGGCGGCGATACGGCCTTCCAGCTCGCCGAGCTCGGCCCGGGCTTCCGTCAGCTCGCCGTCCAGGCGCTCGACCTCTCGCGCAAACCTGTCGCGCTGCAAGAGGATGCGGTTCCGTTCACGCTCGACGCGATCCAGACTTTCCGTCGCCTGCTCGATCGACGTACGCAGGTCGAGTGACGGGTCGCGCCGCTTGCGCGCCGGGCGCGACACGCCGCGTCCGCGAAGGATGCGGCCGGACGACGTCACGAACGTCGCCTGCGGGTGCCGCGCCGAAAGCGACCGGGCCCGGCCGGGGCTCGAGACGAGGTAGACGCCTTCGCACAGGGCGTCGATCGCGCCGCGCAGCCAAGCCGGTGCGTCGACGACCTCGGCCATCGGGCGCGCGCCCTCCAGATCCTGCGGACGCTCGTCGGATGCGGCGAGCGTCGGGACGACGAACACGTCCGAACCTTCAGACTCGGCGCGTTCGACGCTGTCGGCGAGCTTCGCGCCGGCGACGACGAGCGCGTCGAGCACGGGCCCCAGCACCGCGTCGACCGCACCTTCCAAACCAGACGGGACGCGAATCAGATCGCCGAGCACACCGCGCGCATCGAGCTCGGATCCGTGCGAACGCATGAGTGCCTCGGCCCCCTTGCGGCGTTCGGCCGCGAGCTCCTGGGCCACGCGGAGCGACTCGATACGTCCGTCGAGCACGGCCTTCTGGCTTTCCAGACCGCGCAGCTTCGTCTCGGACTCGTCGAGGGCGGTCTTGCTCTCGCGGCGCTCGCCGTCGAGCCGCTCGACGGTGAGCGACGCGCGTCCCTCGGCCGAGTCGAGCTCCTCGATCTCCCGGCGAACCACGCCGGCCTGGTCGCCCAGGCGCCCCAGCTCGGCCAGCGCGCGTTCCGCGCGCTGCGCCGACGCGGCCGCCTCGGCCCGTGCGGTGATCTCGGCCTGCTCGGCGCCGCGCGCCTCGGCGTCGATGCTCGACGCCTCCTCGCGCGCCTGAAGCAGCCGCTGTCCATCGGCCGCCACCTGCGCCCGCACGCCGCGCTCCTGCTCGCGCAGGGCCGCGAGGCTCGACTCACGCGCCTCGAGATCGGCGGCCAGTGTCTCGAGGTCCTGTCGCGCTTCGGTCTCGACGGCGTCCAGCTCGTGGAGCTTGAGGATGATCGCGTCGCGTCGCCTGACATCGGGACGCGCATGCGCTCGCTCCCGCAACACGATGACGGCCCGCAGCGCCGACCCCTGCGCCGAGCGCAAGTGTTCGAGGCCCCGGCGAACCGACGAAGATGCGCGCCGCGACTCGTCAAGCTTTCGTTCGGCCTCCATGCGACGAGACCGCAGCCCGTCCAGCCGTCCCCGGAGCTCGCCGAGCTGCTCGGACGCGCCGGACCTGCTCTCGAGCGCGCGGTTGCGCTCGAGCTCCAGACCTTCGAGCTCACCGACGAGCCGGCGAATGCGGATCTCCCGGAGGCGGTCGGTGACCTCGGTGTGGCGCCGCGCCTGCTCGGCCTGCGCGCGAAGCGGTCGCAGCTGCCGCCGGAGCTCGTTCAGCACGTCGGCGGCGCGGTCGATGTCCAGGGAGACCTGATCGATCCGGCGCAGCGCGCGCTCCTTGCGCCGGCGGTGCTTGGCGATCCCGGCCGCCTCCTCGACGTAGGCGCGCAGCTCCTCGGGGCGCGACTGAACGATGTCGTCCACCTCGCCCTGTGCGACGACCGCGTGCAGCTCGCGGCCGAGCCCGGCTTCGGCCAGCAGCTCCTGGACGTCAAGCAGGCGGCACGACGTGCCGTTGATCGAATACTCGCTGGCGCCGTCGCGGTAGAGCGTGCGGCCCACCTGCACCTCGGAGAAATCGAGCGGGAACGTGCCGTCGGCGTTGTCGAGGGTCAGGACGACCTGGGCCATCCCGAGCGCTTTGCGCTGCTCGGTCCCCGTGAAGATGACGTCCTCCATCTTCTCGGCACGCAGCGTCCGGGCCGACAGGGTGCCGAGGCTCCACATGAGGGCATCGATGAGGTTGGACTTCCCGGCGCCGTTGGGCCCGACGACGACGACCAGACCGGGCTCGATATCGAGGGTCGTGCGGTCGGCGAACGACTTGAAGCCGCGCAGGGAGATGGAACGGAGGTGCACGTCGGAAGGCTACCGGAGCAATCAGAACTCTACGTCGAACTCGTAGAGCCCTTCCGGTTCCTCCCAATTAACGTCGACCGAGGTCACGCGCGCGTGTCTTGGGCCCTGTCGGCACCACTCGACGAGCTCCTCGACGGGCTGAGCGTCGCCTTCGAAGACGGCCTCGACCCGGCCGTCCGGCGTGTTTCGGATCCAGCCTCCGACGCCGAGCCGGCGCGCGTGCTGGGTCGTGTACCAGCGGAAATTCACGCCCTGCACGGATCCGGACACAAGGACGTGGGCTCGCTTACGCATCCAAAGCCATGATGGCGCGCCCTTGACTTGTGCTCGGAAGCCTTCTTAATCTAACCTTCGTTGGCGATATTAAGGCACCCTAATACGGAGCGTATGGACACCTAAATGTTGCCGGCGTTACTGATCACCCTGCGCGAAGGACTCGAGGCGGCGCTCATCGTCACCATCCTGGCCGCCTACCTGGTCCAGACCAACCGCCGACGGGAGATGGGACGCGTCTGGATCGGCGTGGTCGCGGCGCTTGTCGGCAGTCTCGCCGTCGGCCTGGCCGTGGCCGCGGGCGGCGCGGAGCTGTCGCGCAAGTCGCAGGAGCTACTCGAAGGATTCGCGGGCATCGCTGCCGTGGGCCTGCTCACGTGGATGATCTTCTGGATGCGCCGCCACGCGCGCTTCCTCAAAAAAGAGCTGGCGGAAAAGACCGACCAGGCCCTCGCATCCGGCAATACCTTCGCACTTCCGATGCTTGCCTTCGTGGCCGTCGGCCGCGAAGGGCTCGAGACCGTCTTGTTTCTGTACGCGGCGTTCAGCGCGTCGTCGGACCCGGCGGCCTCCGGCGGAGGCGCGGTCGTGGGACTGCTTGCCGCCGCCGCCCTCGGCTACGGGATCTACAAGGGCAGCGCGCGCCTCAACCTACGGATGTTCTTCCAGATCACCGGCGGACTCATCATCGTCGTGGCGGCGGGCATGGTGGCGTCCTCGGTCCACGAGTTCAACGAAGCCGGCGTGCTGTTGTTCTGGACGCAGACGGCGTGGGACGCCACGGGCTTCATCGGGTCGTCCGGGATCATCGGCGCGCTGCTGAAGGGATTGATCGGATACGACCCCAAGCCGACGGTGCTCCAGGCCGTCCTGTACTTCGCCTACCTCGTTCCGACCCTCATCGCGTTCTACGGGTTGTATCCACAGATTGCATCGGCACCGTCGATGACCAAGAAGGAGGTTCACGCCCGGTGAAGACCCTCGTCGGCATCGTCCTGTTGGGCATGACTCTGGCCGTCACCGGCTGCGCGTCGGATTCGAATCAGGCCGAGGAAGGTGTGATCGAAGTCGAAGCCGTCGACCACAAGTTCGTCCCGGACGAGCTTGACGCCGAGGCCGGGAGCATCAGCTTCGCGATCCGCAACACCGGACAGGAGATCCACGAGTTCGAGGTCTTCGAGGGCAAAAAGCTGATCGACGAGGTCGAGGACATCTCCCCCGGTCTGACGCGAGAGCTGACCGTTTCCCTCGAGGCGGGGACGTACGAATACGCCTGCAAGTTCGAGGACCACTACGAGCGCGGCATGAAGGGAACGCTCACGGTTACTTAGCTCCTCACATGCAGCGGCTCGTCGTCGCATTTCTCCTCGCCGTACTCCTAGCCGGGACCGGGCAGAGCTCCGCCCTGGCCGAGCAGCGGCCGATCGGAGTTCTCATCGCCGATCACGGTGAGCCGCCTGTCTACAACGCGCACACGTACTGGAGCATCCGCGCGTTCATCGACCACCTCATGGATATGGGCGTCATCCCGTCCTGGCTCCGGGCCGTCGACAACGGGACGATCACCCAGGACGAGACGTGCTACGACTGCGCCGACCCGTCGCTGTCACCGAGGCTGATCGATGCCTGGTTGCGGTCGAAGTCGGGACCGGCCGCCTACGTTCCGCGCTCGTCGGAGAGCCTGCCCGCGCACTACGTCGCTCCGGCCGGTGACGGTCTGAGCGAGCCGGACATCTTCGAGCACGGCGGTCTGCAGACGTGGGACGAGTGGCAGCGCATGGGCGGGCGCTCACCGAACTACGGCGAGAAGCTCGTGCGGAAGCGAGAAGTTGCGCGTCGCCTCCGAGCGTCCTACGGCGACCGCCTCGTCGTGAGGACGGGCTACGGAATCGATCCCCGCATCGGCGGCCGACGCCAGGGCCTCAGGCAGGCGGTCGAGGCGCTGGTCGAGCGCGATCGGGTGCGAGCGATCGTCGTCGCGTACCACGGCATTGGGTTCTCGGACCTGATGCAGACCCACATGATCCGCCACGAGATCCTGGATGCAGTCAACGATCTCGGCGCGAACGTCCCGATCCGATTCACCGAGCCGCTGGGTCGGACGTCGCACTACGTTCAAGCGGTCGTCGACAAGGTGCGCACCGAACTCTCCAACGTTCCCGCGAAGGCTCCGGTAGCAATTCACCTGTCCGGTCACGGCCTGCCCACGTCGGCGTGCGGCGACTACGACTGCGGTGCGGACGCCTATCACGGATTCGCTCGCGACCTATTTCGACGAGTGTCGCGCGCCGTGCTGTCCGACGTCCGGCGGCCCGGTCGTTTCGGCGTGTTCCATGTGTACGGCGATGGTGGCGAAGGTGACGCCGATCCGGACGACAAGGTCGACAGCCCATTGGAAGCACTCTCGAAGCGCAAGGCCCAAGGCTTTCGCTACGTCATCGACGTCCCGTACGAGTTCGAGGCAAACTCGCGCGACACACTCATCGTGTTGCGCAGCGGCTACGGACGGGCCTCACCCGACTGGAACTCGGCGTATGAGAGCCGATTCACGTATCAGGGCGTCCACGTCAAGATCGCCAACGCCTTCGGTGGTGACGCGCACAAGGTGGCGGCGCTGGAAGGTGTGATCCGCTCCAGACTGCACATCGACAAGGGCGCACCAACATCCCACACGGGACATCACTGAGCCGCCCGTATACTTGGCGTCGATGCCGGCCAAACGATTCGTCAAAGAGCTCAATGCCCAGATCGGGCGCGAGTTCGCCGCGAGTCAGCAGTACGTGGCGGCGGCCGTCTATTACGACGAGCAAACGCTGCCGCGCCTGGCCTCCTTCTTCTACGAGCAGGCCAAAGAGGAGCGGACGCACGCGATGATGATGGTGCGCTACCTCATCGACGTGGGGACGCCACCGACGATTCCCGGTGTCGACGCGCCGCGGACGACCTTCAAGGGATTTCTCGAGCCGATCGAGCTCGCGCTCAAGCAGGAACGGGAGGTTGGGGCGCAGATCTCCGAGCTCGTGGGGATCGCCCGGGACGAGAAGGACTATCTGAGCGAGCAGTTCGTGCAGTGGTTCCTCAAGGAGCAGATCGAGGAGGTCGCCACGATGTCGTCGCTCCTGGATGTCGCAAAGCGTGCCGGTGATCAAGCCTTGCTCGTCGAGGAGTTTCTCGCGCGCGACGGCATGCGTCCCGAGGGTGCGGATCCAACGGCGCCCGAAGCGGCCGGCGAGTAGCTACGCCGCCCGCGACTTCGGCGGAAACGCCAGCGAGCTGAGGGCCAGCCCACTCACAACCGCGAGGATCACGACACCGGCCCAGAGCTCAGCGGTCCAGGAGATGCCGTCGGAATACCGCTCGGCGATGAGCCACGTTCCCCAAAGGAAGAAGGGCGTCAGCGCGCCAAAGACGCGCGCGGCACGCAACCGGTTGGTGGATGGATCGAGCCGTGCCGACAAGATGTCCGTGAGGATGCCGGCCAGAAACGCCGCGACGATGACCTTGGGGGACTTGAACGCGTCCAGACCCGCAGTAGCGAATGCAACGACCCCGAAGAGGAACGTGAACGAGCCGACTGGCGTCCGCCACCGACGACGTAGGGCAAGTGCGGTCCCGACCAACAGCGCGTTCGTAACGAGGACCGCGCCGATGGCGTGCAGCTGCTGGAACTCCGCGAGGTCCGCGTTCCCCGTCGCGGAGTGGAGTCCTCCGAATCGAAAGGCAGAGAAGTACATGGTGAAGAAAGACGCGACCGCGACCATGAGGGTGACTGAGACGAGCGTCGGGAAAAACGCCCCGATGCTCGGCGCACGTTCGTTGCGCTCCCACGCGAAACGAACCGGTCCGGACAGCATCAACAGACCGCCGGTCATGAGCGCGAGGTGCGTCGGGCTCAGCAAGGCTTCGAGATCGACCTCGATTCCGAAGATCTCGTGCCACACGAAGTCTCCAATCGCGCCGACGATGAAAAGCACGAAGCCGAATGTGACGAGCGAGCCGAGCTCGAGACGCCGGCTGCGGCGCAGCACCAGGTCCTGCAGACCGAAATAGGCGACCGCCGCGCCGAATCCCGAGTACAGGACGCCGTGCCAAGGACTGAAAAAGGTCTCGGGCTTCTCGGCGTTGTGGGCCCAGCCGTCCAGGAACAGGCCGGTGACCATCCACGTCCCGAAGAAGGCGATCGCGATCTCGTCACGGCGCTCAAGGCCCGACCGGCGTATCTCCCCAGCTCGCGCGGCTGTTTCGACCATCGGGGTCACTGTAAATGGCCGGCCGTATACTGTGCGCTAACCGCGGACGTAGCTCAGTTGGTAGAGCGCCACGTTGCCAACGTGGGGGTCGTGGGTTCGAGTCCCATCGTCCGCTCTGAATCCCTGCTCACCCTGCTCAGCGCACGACGTTGCGTATCGTGACCTCGAAGGTTCCGAAGGGCGCGGCGACCTCCACCCTCTCGCCTGGTCTTCGACCGAGAATCGCCTCGGACATCGGCGACTCCGAAGATATGCGGTGCGAATCGATTGGCGCCTCGGCCGGATGAACGATGACGTAGCGCTCGAGCCCTCCGTCCGGCATCTCGATCGTGACGGTATCACCGAGCTCCACCACGTCGGGGTCGGCCGGTAAATCTTCAGCGTCCACCGCTTCACGGAGTACGTCGCTGATATCGGCAAGTTCGGAAAGCGCTCGTTGATATTCGGCGGCAATGTTCGGATATGCATCCGATTGGGCGCTTTTGAGACGACGGCCGCACGCGGGTATGACCTCGTCCTTCAAACGGCGAGCCCGCTCCTCGAGTGCCGTCCTTCCGCTCCGGGTTAAGACCGGACCGGGCGCGGCTCCGCCGGAGTGATCCTGGCCTCTTTGTTGGGACATTGGACGCCTCCGACCTCGGGATTGTGTTTACTCGTCCTCGCGAAAGTCGGCTCGAAGTCGAACCTCACCCGCACCAGCGCAGAGAATCGCTTCGGCTCGTGCTTGCCGAGCAATACGCTTCGCGTGACTCCACGCATGCGACTCGTTTGGCGAACGGTAGATCTCGCCGTGGTCTTCCCATCGAACCTTCCAGCCGCCGGCCGATTCCGATACGACCACGCGCCCAGAGCCACTGTTCTTCGGATTCATCGACTCATCTCCTCGCCGACCATCTACAAGGCACTGCCGCAACGGCTGCACCTACTCGTACCTGGCACGATTGCCGCATCGCAGACTGGACAAGGAATCGGTTTCGGCGGCGGATCCTTCACTGGATCGAACCACTCGTTCAATCGAGTCACGTCGATGACTCGTTGAACGGCTGGCGATACACCGCTCACGAGGAGGCGACCCTCAAGCAACTCGACCTCCCGCTTCATGCGGATCAGCACTCCGAGCCCCGAAGAATCGATGAACGACAGTTCGCTCATGTCCAGGACGACTGTTCTGCGCCGCTCGCTCAGCGGCTCCCGCAATGCCGCAGAAATGAATCGGACGGATTGGAAATCGAGCTCGCCTTGAAACGACACGTGAGTGACCGAGTCGCCCTCGTGGCAACTCCACCGGAAACGATCGGTGGTGTACTTCGTCACCGTCATCTCCCGGCCACCGTACTCGGGTGGTGTGCGGCCTCCTGGTCGCCGTCGGTCGACGTCTTCGTCTTGCGCGGGTCGAAGCGGATGACCGCAGAATCTCGCGCATTCCCGTTCGCTTCTGCTCGCAGCGCTGCCAGATACGGCGGCAACACGTCGATCGGAGGTCGTTCGATCTCGTCGATCCGAACTGGATCCAGGTCCCTTTCGCGGGGGACGAGCAGCGGATGAGTTGACGCGTTCGGAGCGAGCTTGATCCGCTTCCACTCCGCCGCCCGCCTCAGGATCGTCCTGGCAATCGCGTGAGCTCTCGACCCGAGCTCATCGAGCGAACGGCCCCCGTTCGTTGGGACACCGAGCTCTGCTTGGGCCGTTCCTTCTAGCCCAACCACCTGAACGGCGTCGATGAGCGATGCGACATCGACCGAGCATCCGGAGAGAAACGGCATGGCTCGAAACACATTCGCGCGGCCCGCATACGAACCTGCGAGCGGCTGAAAGAAGCCTCCAAGCTCGGGGAGAACAATGCTGAGGAGCGGACGCGCGAGTAGCTCGGTCAAGTTCGCCCCACCGGCGAGGTGCGTCACACTGTCGATCTCGACTTCGAACTCTTCGGGCAGATCGTGGAACCCCTTGACGAAACGAATCGTCCGGTCGAGCAGCAGCGGCGCCGCCAGTCGCGTGACGACGTGCGACTCGAAGTTGTGGATACCCGCGTCGATCAAGACGATGACATCGCCGGAGAGAAAGGTCAGGCCTCTCCAAAGCGCATCGCCTTTGCCGGAGCTCGAAGGCACTTCCGGAATGAGGCGGCGAACATCGACAACGGTCGCTCCCGCCGCACGTGCCAGCGCTGTGGTCTTGTCAGACGATTGCCCGTCGAGAACGACGAGCTCGTCGACGAACGGCACGGCCATCATCAGGTCCGCGTGGATCGCGTGACAGATTTCGCTGATCGTCTTGGCGTCGTTCGATGTCGCAATGCCGACGCTTATTCGTGATCCTTCCAATTGCTTGCCGGCGACGAGCGTGTCGAGCGACGGTACGCCATCGGCGCTGAAGGTCCTCTTGGACGCCCAGCGCGTCGCGACTTGTGTGGGCCGCGGCATGACGCCTGGATCGAGAACGCTCATCGCTTCTTCCCGATCTCAGCGCCACAGCGCACGCAGACGTCACGGCGCCAAACCGGATCGACGAGACGTCCCTGCAACCGTGGCGAAGCGTGTCCGCACGCCGGGCACACGTCCACTCGGATCCGAATGTGCGCCGGATCCGTCGGCGGCGTCCGTTTTCGACGAAGCTTCACACCAGCATGTTGCCGGTCGGGTATCCCGATCGGATTGCGGGATTGTCACGAAATGGTCCCAGTCGACGGACCGAGATTCACGGCTACGGCGGGGCGAACTTCGCGTAATCCTCTCGCGCTACGCGGCGCTCGACGGCTGCGCCGTCGTCGGTCGTCACCGCCACGGGCTCGCCGTCGATCGCAAACGAGACGGCGCGCACGCCCGACAGGGCCGTCAAGGTCCAGACAACCTGTGCGACTCGGAGGGCGATTCGCTCCGGCGGGGCCGGTGCCTGGAATTCACCACTCAGGTCGACTCGCGCCACCCCGTCCGCGACGCGGACGCCCAGGAGCCGAACCCCCGCCGGGATCTCGGTCGATACCTCGCGCGCGCGTTCAGCCTCCCGTGGACCTTCGAGCAGCGCCTTCAGAACAGTAGCCTCGGACGCGCCCTCGGCCTCGAGGTCACGCGGCAACTCGACAAGGGCGTCGTTCTCAACGAAATACACCTTGTAACTTTGCGATGTCGTCGGCGCGTCGACCGGTCCCCTCGTTCTCGTAACGGCAAAGGGAAGGTCCTCGGCGGGAATCTCCACCGGCCCAGTCGTCCGTGCGCACCCACCAACCATTGCGAGAAGAGCAAAGAGGGCCAGGCGCCGCCGAGTCATGCCGCGCCGTCCGTCACGTTGACTTCTCGTGGCAGCTTCACGACGAACGATGTCCGTTCCCCCGGGACGTTCAACACCTCCAACGACCCGCCGAGCAAGCGAGCGTTCTCCCGCGCGATCGCCAGGCCGAGCCCTACGCCACCTCGCTCACGCGTTCGACTCTTGTCCGGCTTGTAGAAACGATCGAAGAGAAAAGGCAGATCGTCCGGGTCGATCCCCGGCCCCCGGTCGGACACGCTCACGAGATATTCGTCCCCGTCTGCGCCGATCCGGACGCGAACATCTCGACCCTCGCCGTGCGTAAACGCGTTGTCGACGAGATTGCCGAGGATTCTCTCGAGACGAGCTTTATCGGTCGTCACGACCGGGTTCTCACCCTCGATTACGGCTTCGCGGTGTCGGCGCTGCAGGAGCGTCTCGAGGAACGTGCGGAGCCGAACGTCTTCGTACTGGACGGCGGCACGCCCGGAGTCGAGCTCGGAAACCTCCATCAGCTCGTCCACTAACTGGCGAAGCGAAACCAAGTCCTCGTCGATCAGATCCAAAGCCTCTCGACCTTCCGGTGGTAGCTCGCCGCGAAAACGCGTCAGCACTTGCTCGGCCGCGTGCAGCGCGGCTAGCGGCGTCCGCAGCTCGTGAGAGACGGCCGCGACGAAGTGCCGCTCCCGCAGGATCAGGTCGTGCAGCGCCTCGGCCATCCGGTTGAACGAAGCGGCGAGCTGACCCAGCTCGTCGGCGGAAACGGTGTCGACGCGAGTATCGAGCAGCCCTTCCGCCATTCGTTGTGCGGCATTGCTGACGGAAGACAGCGGGTACAGGATGCGCTTGCTGACACGACGCGCCGAGACGACGGCGATGGCCACGACGATTCCCCCGGATACCGCGAGTGCTCGAGTCAGCAGTGAGATCGTTTGGTCGATGTCCTGCATTGAGAAGAACAAGTACAGATCGAGGCCTCGCGGCGGCAGCGGTGTGCCGTAGATCAGCAGCCGATCGGGCCCGGACGACACTACTTGATAGCCGAAGCGCTCCCGAGCGACAAGCGCACGAAGTCCGCCCGGAACGAGATCTGGTGTCAGTTCCAAGCTTGTCGAGTACCACTGGTCTCGCGCCGTCACCATCGCATCGAAGTTCTGTCTGATTTGCAGCTTCGAAACGAGCTCCTCGACATCCGGAGGGGACTCGAGGAACTCTCGTGCGAACAGCACTGCGAACAAGGTCTGTCGTGTGGAGGATCGAACACGCTGATCCTCAAGAACACGCCTCACGGTGACGAGGGTGACGACGGAAAGTGTGCCGGCCAGTAATGCGGCCGCCAATACGAACGAAGCGGTGATCCGAAACCTGAGGCTGCGGCGTCTGAGTAATCCGCCTCTTGATCTCAAGGCTCGGCGACGAGCTTGTATCCGAGACCACGAAGCGTCTGGATGTGCGTGGGATTCGATGGGTCCGGCTCGATCTTCGCTCGAAGGCGCTGGATGTGCGTGTCGACCAGCCGTGAGTCGCCGAGGTAGTCGTAACCCCATACCTGCTCCAGCAAGACTTCGCGCTTGAACACGACGTTGGGGCGAGACGCGAGCGTACAGATGAGCTTGAACTCGGTCTTCGTAAGGCTGACCGGCTCGTCGCCTCTACGAACGACACCCGTCTCGGGCTCGATGAGAAGATCGCCGACGTTGATGCGTTTGAGCGGAGTCTCGGACTGAAGCCGCCGTAGCAGTGCGCGGATCCGAGCGATGAGCTCACGCATCACGAACGGCTTCGTGACGTAATCGTCGCCGCCGGATTCGAGTCCAACAACAACATCGACGGTGTTGGTCTTCGCAGTGAGGAAGATCACCGGAAGGTCATTTGTCTTGCGTACCTTTCGGCAGAGCTCGAAGCCGTCCTGACCGGGCAACATCACATCGAAGATCGCGAGATCGGGATTCTGTTCGGCAAGGAGACGCAGCGCAACGTCGGCATCCGGAGCCTCGAGGACCCGAAAGCCCTCTTGCTCCAGACCCATCGCCGTGCCTCTTCTCAACCGGCGGTCGTCCTCGACGAGAAGGATGCTGGCCTCCACGACGGCATCATTTCACACGGTGCTCTCGCCTTCGCGACGTGCGCGATCGGCCCGCGTCACCGTTGGGGACTTGAGACCAAACTGTGACGCTTTGACCACTGGTTTGAGACGGCGAGCTCCTACGGTGGGAGCCGATCGACTTGGCGATTTGCGTGCTTGCCACGCCCTGCGGGACACGCTGGGCAAAAGAGGTCCCTGCCTTGGTTCAGTCGACTCACGACCGTTGCACGAGGAGGCTTACACCACGACCGCTATAGAAGCAGCCTTAGAGGCGAACCAGAAGTATGCGGAAGGATTTACTCAGGGAGGCCTACCGGGCAGGCCAACCCGTCTCAGGCTTGCAGTGGTCACTTGCATGGACTGTCGACTCCACGTATCCAAATTCTTGGGCTTCGACCTCGGAGATGCTCACATCATCCGGAACGCGGGCGGGATCGTGACCGAGGACGTCTTACGGTCGCTCATCGTCTCCTGTCATGTTGCGGGGACTCAAGAGGTCATGATCATCAACAACACAAAGTGCGGCATGCTCACATTCACCGACGAGGAGCTCGCGACCAAGCTCCAGCAGGAATCGGGGAAGACACCCGTCGCTCCCGCCCGCTTCTACGCGTTCACAGACCTCGAGGAAAACGTACGCCAACAGATACACAGATTGAGATCGCACCCCTGGATACCGGAGAGCCTCCCTGTGCGGGGCTTCATTTACGACGTAGATACGGGTCGGCTGTCCGAGGTCTCGCCCGGCTAGGCAGTCACCCTCGACCTCCAGTTCACGCGGCTGCGTCCACACCTGTTCGGGGACTTGGGACAAAACTGTGACGCTTTGACCACTGGTTTGAGACGGCGTGCTTCTACATTGGGCGCGATCGCTTTGCCGCCTTGCGTGTGCCGGCACACGCAAGGCGGCGGCCTTTCAGAAAGAACACGGCACCGGCAAGCTGGGAGGTGCTTGGGACGTGCGCATCCACGTCATTCCCACCGGCACATTGGTTGGGAACAAGACGTTTCTGAGGGGTGAGGGCTGGCCTTCGCTCCTACGGCCCTACGAACCCTTCGAATTCCCCGCATTCTCCTACGTCCTCGAACACGACGACGGGCACATCGCGATCGACACCGGCATGACGTCGCGCGCCCGCACGCCGCGGCTGCTACGACGGATGGTCCCGAGGCCGATCATGCAGCCGGAAGACGAAGTGGGCCCGCAGATGCGCGCGAGAGGCCTCAACCCCGAGGACGTGCGCCTCGTCATCGTTACGCATCTCGACTGGGATCACTTCGGAGGAGTTGGGCACTTCCCGAACGCAGACGTTCTCGTGCACCGGCCTGAACACAACTTCGCCTCCACTTTGATGGGCAAGTTGCGGTATCAGCCGAAGCTGTGGCCGACCGGGTTCAGTCCAGCCTTGTACGACCTGAACCCCGAACCCTTTGGTCCATTCCCGACGAGCAAAGTCCTTACGGAAAATGGTGCCGTTCGCCTCGTGCCGATTCCCGGGCACTCGATCGCACAGGTTGCTGCGATCGTCAGGACCGGAGACGTTTCACTGTTCTTCGGAGCGGACCACATGCTCCGTCAAGACTGGTTCGTCGACGACTACAACCGTGGCCGTCTCAAGCAGCTCGGGTTGTTCTATCCAGACGCGGCTATCGAGACGAGCCGGCGCATACACATGTTCTTGGAGTCCCAACCGACTGTTCTCCTGCCCGCTCACGACGCCGACGCAGTCGGCCGGTTGCTCTCATTGGAGACGGTCAAGACGCGCTAGGTAATCACCTCTGAGTGTTTCTCAAAGCCGCCTCCGCCTGGTTGTCGGTTCTCCTTTTACTTGGCGGTGCACTCAGCGGAGCTGCACGAACGCCTCGGCGCTTTCGCGAGAATCCGCTCGTGCTCGTGCATGGCTGCCCGCCTCCGCCCGACACGAGCGCTGACGCGGCGAGGATGTGGCGAACGGCTCGCGACTACTTTTTGAGGCGCGGCTATCCACGGAAATGGATCCGGGTCGTCACGTACGACGCGCCGGTGTGCGCGTCGAATGGCCGGCTGGCGAATGAGCTTGCCGTCGTCATCAAGGACCTCCTTGCACGCACGGGAGCCGCCAAGGTCGACATCGTCGCGCACTCCATGGGTGCGCTCGCCGCGCGACTGTACGTCCTCGACAAAGGCCGCACGTTCGTCCGGGACTTCGTCGCTTTGGCCGGGCCGAATCATGGTGCGGAGACGGCTCTCATCGGCTGGCCCCTCCGGACGTTCCTCGGGGGCGCATACGAGCAGCTGCAGGAGGGCTCACCCGCGTACGCATGCGGTCCGCTTGCTCATCACGAGATTCAGACTCGGCTCAACGGCTGCCTGACGCCGTCCGGTCGCATCGAGGATGTCGACGAGACGCCGTTCGGAGTCGAGGACGGAGGATCGATCAGGTATCTGTCGATCTCCAACGACGTCGATGAGCTCGTCGTCCCGTCGCAGTCCGCGTGCCTCAACCAGGCGTTCATGAACGATTGCTCGGATAGCGTCAACGTGCGCTTGAGCCTCAAGCCGGAGCCGGGCGGGCCATTGATTCATGAGCGATACACCTCGGACAGGCGGGTGCTCGCACTGGTTTATGCGCACATCACACGCCGAATCGACTGATGGCGC
>DASQWC010000195.1:0-2947 GCA_035640475.1 Actinomycetota bacterium
GTCGCCGTAGCTCGGCCCGGGTCCGGCTTCGCCGATCCATCCACAGTCGGGCTGGGGCGGGATCGTGTAGCCGATGTGCGCCATCGCATAGAGAATCTGCATCGCGCACGCCTTGATGCCGTCTTCGTTGCCGGTCACGACGCAGCCGGCCGTCTTGCCGTAATAGAGGTACTGACCTTTCTCGTTTCGGTCGCCGCTGTACGCGTACATGCGCTCGATGACGAGCATCGAGACGCTCGACTTCATCCCGAGCCAGATGGGCGTGCCGATCACGAGAATGTCGGCGTCCATGATCCTGCGCTGGATGCCAGGCCAGTCGTCCCGCGACCGGCTCCCGTCCTCGGTGGCGTCTTTGACCATCCCGAAGCCGATCTCGTGCTCGAGCACGTGCAGGATCTCGACGTCGACGCCCTGCGAGTCCATGATTCCGGCCGAGCGGGCCAAGAGTCTTCGCGTATGGGACTGCGCGGCGTCGTACTTGATCGAGCAGTTCAGGAACAGCGCTTTCAAATCGTCGTATGTGGTCATGGCCGCATAGTAGTGGGTCAGGCGACCAGATCCTCGTACTCAGCGTTGCGCTCGATGAAGGACGCGACAAAGGCGCAGTTCGGCACGACACGTCTCTTGGCGATCTGCGAATAGATGAGCGCGAACTCGACGATGTCGCCCGCGTGACCGCGACCGCGGAACGGCGGGTTCACTTCCGTGTGGTTGAGCGCGATGGAGTCTTCGGCGAGCTCGTAGTCGACCCAAGCCACGAGCTCACGGTCGATCGTGAGCTCGAACCTGTCCTTCGGCCGGTTGTTCGTGTAGTGCTCGGTCATCGAGTTTCCTCCTGGGATGGGCCGGCTCCCGGCTCCCACCGACGCGCATCGCCATGCGGTAGACGAGGACGCCGCCGATCCAGTTGCCGGCGAGCATGACGGCGATCCCGAAGGCGAGCGCGAAGAGCGCGGCGGTCGGTGACGGGGAACCGAGCGCTCGGATGTGGAGCGCGAAGGCAACAAGGGCGAGCGCTTGGGCGGCGAGCTGGTAGAGCATGTGCCGGGTGGCCGTCCGGCGCTTCGTTGATCCCGGGACCATACCGAGCCAGTCGAGCAGTCCGGTGGCAACGGCCGGGACGGTCCCCGCGAGTCCGAGTCCCAGCAGAAGCGCCGCGCCGCGCGCCGCGTCCGCCGAGGACTGAACGGCGGAGATGAGGCCGCAGACGAGCGCAACGGGGTAGAGCGCCGTGGGGAAGTGAATGAACATCGCGTGCGTCGGATGGCCCCAGGGCTTGCCCTGCGCGATCTCTCGAAGTGTCCAGTCTCGGAGTCTCATCGGATTGTGCTTGCGGGAAGGAGGACACGTGGCCCTCCTTCCCGCAGCCTCATCTACTTGGATGTCTTGTCCTTCGTTTCCTCTTCCGGCTTGTCGCCCTCGTTGGGCTTCGTTTCACAACCACAGGCCTTGCACATGGCGTCCTCGTTGTCTTGTCTGGTTACTTCTTCGCGGCCTCGAGATTCCGCAGCACTTCCTCGAGGGTGATTCCTGCAGCGAGGGCCGCCTGCTCCAGGTCCACGAGGGTGATGTGGCGGTCGTCCCCGTGAATCGCATTCGGCTCACCGCATCCACATGACAGGCACATGCTCTGCTCCTTTCGGTTCTTCGACTTCGCTTACGCGATCCGAATTTGGATCTGGTCCGACGCTCCCGAGATCGGCGAGTGGCCGTTCTCGGTGAGCTGCACGACGAGCGTGTAGATGGCGCCCTTCTGAAGACCCGACGTGTCGAGCACGAACTCCTTGGCGGCGCCCATCGCGAGCAGGCTGCCCGGGTCTTGGTCGGTGGGCGTTCCCGTTGCCAGGTGGGCGTGCCAGTGGCCGTAGCCGTCGACGCCGTCCTTGCCCATGAGGTCCGCGTTCAGGTTGAAGCTCTTGACGTTGATCCGGACTCTCACGAGGTCGCCGACGCTTGCATCGGGCTGCGGGTCGAGGATTTGGACCGTGGGTTCACCCGCGAAGCGCGCCGGCTGGATGACCGGCGGAGGCGACGTCGGCTGCCAGTTCACCTCGATGGTCTCCGCGTTCTCTTCGATCTCGCGGTGGCTGTTCTGCGCCGGAACGACCTTGACGGTGTGCGTGCCCGGCTCTTTGTTCTGCATGGAGAGGTTGATGCGCGGCGTCGAGTAGTAGTTCACAAGCACGTCGTCCAGATAGACGTGCAAGTGGCCTCGCCCGCTCAGGTCGCCTTTGCCCATGCCGGCGGTTGAGAGCTCGAAGCCGTTGGTGTCGACGACGAGCGGCAGCACGTTGTTGCTGAACGTCGTGCCGTCGGTCGGCGAGACGATCGCAACGCGCATGTCGTCGGCTCCCGGCTGGCGGTTGGAGGAGTGCTCGTGGCGCACGAACGACTCCTGCAGGTCGGCAACCGGCTGAGCGTCGAGCGTCGGAGCAGCGCTCGGCCGGGCTTGGCTGCCGGCGTCGGAGCCGCAGGCCGCGAACGCCAGGAGCAGTGCGACTGCGCCGGCCATCAACGGGAGCCGGAACTTCCTTGCTTTGTTCAGTGCGTGCATGTCATTTCCCTTTCTGTATGTGTGTTGGGTCTCGTTTCTCTTGGGAGAGTGAGCGCTCAGTCGATCAGGACTCACCTCCTTCGTGGACGACGACCTGCCCCTTCATCTGGGTCGGGTGAAGCGAGCAGTCGTAGCGGTAGACGCCCGGCTCGTCGAACGTGATCTGCGTTCTCTCGCCGACGCCGAGCTTGCGGTCGACATCACTGCCGTCGAGCAGGTGCACCGTGTGAGGGAAGTCGTCCTCGTTGATCCACGTGACGACCGCTCCCGTCGCTACCTCGACTTTGTCGGGCGAGAACTTGTAGCTCTTCGGGAGATGCACGGTCTTCGAGGTTGCGAGCTCTGCTCCTGTTTCGGGCTTCGCGTCACTCGTTGACTTGGTTGAAGCGCCGC
>DASQWC010000196.1:0-10865 GCA_035640475.1 Actinomycetota bacterium
CGGCGCGTTTCGGCGCGCGGCCAGACTCGCGCCAAAGCCGTTTGCGCAAGTTCGGGCATCAGGAGGCGCGTCCTCCCCGACTCCACGAAACGCGCCGATTTCGCGAAAATAGCAGATCACATTAGCGGTGACAGGAATGTGACATCGTCGATCCGGCCAAAAGTCTGTGGCCAAAGCTGCGCGTCAGGAGCGCCATCAATAAGAGTTACGCGCACAGATGGGGTCTAATAGTTCTGCAAATCCCCGTACCGTGGTTCGATTCCGCGCGCCGCCTCTCCCTCTGACGTGCGCTTATGCACTCGGTGAACTCCCGAATGCTCCTGAAGGAACTGGTCGTGGCGCCGGGAGCCGTCCGGGGTGTTGCGAATGCAGACTTGGGTATAGAGGCGGCGATGCCCTCCTCCAAACCGACAACGGAGCTCGACGAGCCGTACAGTGACGACTCGGCCAAGGCCACGACCTGGGCAAAGGCAAGCGGAAAGCTCCGAGACGCCGGCGTGTACTGGCTCTCGACCGTACGAGCGGACGGACGCCCGCACGTCACGCCTATCGCCGCGGTTTTGATGGACGGCACCCTCTACTTCTGCACAGGCCCGGACGAGCAGAAGTCACGCAACCTTTCACACAACCGCAGAGTCGTGGTGACAACGGGATCGAACGTATTCACGCGCGGCCTCGACGTCGTCGTCGAGGGCGAAGCCAAGCGTGTGTCGGACGAGGCAACGCTCGGCCGGCTGGCGGAGCTCTATGAACAGAAGTACGACGGTGCCTTCGGCTTCCGCGTCGTCGACGGACGCTTCGCCCACCAGGCCGGCGATGCCGACGTCTACGGGATCGCACCGGCGAAGGCGTACAGCTACCTCCGAGGGAAGTCGGGCGCGGCGACGCGCTATCGGTTCTAGATGGAGTGCTTACCGTGCTCTCACACCTCGGAGTCGGTCGACTCGATTCGTTCACCGCGAGCTAGGACACGGAGATAGTCGACGAAGCCGCAGTCGGGTGCGTGGATGTTCAGGAGGCGGGCGGGTGCCTCAGAGCGATTCGCGATGGCGTGGACGACACTCGGAGGAACCACGACCGACGTGTCCGCCGACACCCGAACGGTCTCGTGACCGATCGTCAACGCTAGCTCCCCCTCAAGAACGTAGAGGGACTCCACAGATGTCCGGTGAAGATGCACCGACCCACCGTCGCCAGGGCCAAGCTCGGTCTCGATGATGCTCATCTCGGGCAGCGCCGCCTTGACGAGATGGCTGCCATTGGCTCGCAGCAGTTCCCCTTCACCCGGACCGCTCAGTACTCCTTCTCCTCCTGCCTCGGGACCAAACGAGTCGTGGTAGGCCTCGTCGATCTCCTCGCCGCGTGCCCGGGCACGTGCGGTTGCGACGAAGTACACACCGGGCGCATGGAGATTCAGATGGCGCACGACCACCGCACCGGGGTTGCGGACGGAGTGGGTGACATGGGGCGGCGCCGCCACGAGGCCGCCCGGGCCGAGACGGGCGGTGCGAGTGTCGACGATCACCTCGAGCTCTCCTTCGAGGACATAGAAGGCATCGGCTTGTCGATGGTGGGTGTGGGGCAGCGTGCCTTCACCAGGCTCGAAGACGGACTCAAAGAGCCCTAGCTCGGCTCTGTCGCTTCGTATGACGTAGAGGCGGTCTGAGCTAAGCTGCTCCCCCTCTCCCGGCCGGCAGATGATGGCGTCCACCAAACAACTATCGTTCAGCAGTCGGTAGGCCTCCACTGCGACTGGGCTCGGCCAGTGGCCTCATACCGTGCCTCGATTCCGTGCGCCGCCTCGTTGGCTACTATGCGACTTCGTGTCGCAACCGGACAGCCACGACAACTATGCGTGGGGTGATTTCCCGAGGTGGCCGATGGTCGCCCTGGCCCTCGTCACGCTCGTCGACGCCGTCGACGTCAGCATCCTTCGCGGAGTTCTTCCGCTCCTTAAGGACGACTGGGATCTTTCCGATCTCCAGCTCGGCCTACTCGGCTTTGCCTTCATCTTCGTGCACATCCTCGCCTCGATCCCCGCCGGATGGATGGCCGACCGCTACCGACGCGCGCGAATCATCGGACTCACGATGCTCACGTGGAGTGCGTTTTCCGCACTGGCAGCTGCCAGCGTGAACTACGCCAACCTCTTCGTAGCACGTGCGGCGCTCGGAATGGGCCAGTCCATCGACGACCCTGCCTCCACGGCGCTCCTCGCCGACTACTACCCCGCCCGGCTTCGCGGCCGGGTGTTCTCCGTCCAACAAGTCATGCAATTCATTGGGCTGGGGGCCGGACTCGGGCTGGGAGGAGCTGTGGGTGCCGCGCTCGGCTGGCGGTGGGCATTCCTTCTCGTCGGCACGCCGGGTGCGATCGTCGTTGCCCTGTTGATGTTTCGGTTGAGAGAGCCCACTCGCGGTGAGGCCGATCACGTCGAAGCGTTCGGGACGCCGCCGCCAGGCCCGGAGCGGCGAGCGGCCAGAACCGTAGGCATGGGCCGTTTCATCGCGGACGCTGCACGCGAGATCAATACAGAGATCCGCGCGATCTTCCGTATCCGAACGATGCGCTACCTCCTTGTCGGCATCAGCGTCCTTCTGTTCACCGTGACGGGCATCGGCTACTGGCTCGCCGTATACCACCAGCGGTACTCGGACTTGTCGCTCACGCGCGCAACGGCCGCCACCGGTGCCGTCCTGGCGCTCGGTGGAATCGCGGGAACCTTCTGGGGCGGTTGGCTGACCGACCGCATCTACGGTCGGGGTCCGGCGGGTCGGATAACGATGGTCGCCGGGACGATCATCGGTTCGCTGGGCCTCTTCGTCGTCTCGTTCAACATCCCGCTCGTGCCCGCGCGATTCGTTTTGCAATGCATCGGCGCGTTTGTCGGCGCGGCAGCCGTACCCGGCCTGCGCGCCTCGATGGCCGACGTCGTACCAGCCGCATCGCGCGGCATGGGTGTGTCCGCGTTCTCGATTACGTCCGCGCTCTTCGGCCAGGCACTGGCCCCGCCGATCGTCGGAGCCTTGTCGGACGCGACATCGCTTCTCGCTGCGTTCAACATCGTGAGCCCGATCGTGGTCATCGGGGCGCTGATCGTGTTACGCGCGAGGAGAACCATCGTCGAGGATGTACAAGCGATCTTCGAGTCGATGGTTTCCGCTGCAGGCGACAAGGATCAGAAGGCCGAACCTCACACCGAAGAAGCTTGAGCCTTGCTACATCCAGTGGGGCTATTACCAGCCGAGGTGAGCTAGGGCGGTGGAGGCCCCGGATCGCCGGGCCGCCGCCACGGCCCGTAACTGAACGCCCAGATCACCAGCAGTAGAACAATCGCGCCCAGGATGATCAGCAATATGAGAGTCGGTGAAAGTCCCGTGTTGTCGTCGGCAGTATCGACGGGGTTCACCGGCGCGGGGGGTGCAGTCGGAGCCTGCTGCTGATCCGGAACCGTCGTCTGCTGCGCGGGCGGCTGAGTGGGTGCCTGAGTCTGCGCGGGCGGGGCCGTCGCAGGGGGTGCCGTTTGGGCGAGCGCCGCCGGCGCAATCGCGGCGAAGACAACCAGTGACAAGCGAAATACGAGCTTTCCCATTGAGAGAGCCGTACCCATGCTCATGCGAGGCCAACCTTTGGCGCGGAGGCCATCCTTGTGTCCTCTACCGCAGTGGGCGGTCCTGCAAGCCCACCGTGGTTCGATTCCGCGCGCTGCCTCTGCATCTGACGTGCAGTTGCGGACGGGACGAAGCATTCACGAAGGTCGATCCGTCACCACGACGTCACGATCGAGACGTCCGTTCACGACGTATCGCGCAGAGTCACTCCGTCCAGACGGTTCAGCTGAACCGGTTTAAGAGACCTGGGCCGGCGGCTCAGAGCACGCAGGACCAGCCGTAGGCGCTCGGCAGCGCCGACGAAACCCTGCCGCGCGAAGGCGATTGCCGCGCGCTTGTGTCGTAGCGGTACCCGAGCCCGCGATAGTCGTCGACGGAGCCGGGTGTGACGCGGATGCCGTGCGTGTCGAACGGTTGCATGACGTCGTCTCTGTTGTTCAGCGGGTATCCCGTTCTCGGCTCGTAGGTGTTGAGGCCGTGTGCGTCTTGCCACTCGGCCCACAACCGGTCGATGTTGGCGTGATGAAGGAAGAAGACCGGATCGTTCGGCGACGCGAGCGGTACGGTCATCGTGCCGAGCAACCGGGGCCCATCGGCGTTCGGTGTGATGACGCCTCCGACCCACACATGAACAACGTTGTGCAGTGTGAATTTGCCTGGGCTGGCCGACGGTGTCGTTCGTCCGTCGGGAAGGCACGCAGCCCAGCGAGCCTCCGCTACGGGGTTGTTGCCCTCCAGAGCGTTCCGAAAGCTCTGCGCAGGGTCACTGGCCGTGTTGTACGGCGGGACGTCATACCGCGGTGCTGAAAAAGCGCTTCTGACATCGGCTTCGGTCGGAAGCTCCGAAGCGGGCCAGCTCCCGAAATGACGCGTGAGCGACGACGTCTTCATCAGACCGTAGCCCGCTCCGGAGTTGTGCACTGTCAGCTTCCACTTCTCTGCGCGGAAGGGGCCCGTCGTCACGGAGAAGTCCGCGAGCGGGTCTCCGTCGCCGCCCATGAAGTCGTCCGCGAAGACTCGCCGAACGCTCGAGTGGTCGGTCCAGTCCCAGTACGGGACCGTGAGGTTCTTTCCGCTCACGTCTCGGAGCGCGTCCTCGAACATGAGGAGAAACTGGCGGTGCCACGGGAGGAACACCGGGCCCCCATGTCCCCACTGCCTCCTCCCCGCCGACGGGTCTCCGGCTTCGCAGATGGACAGCTGAACATGCCACTTCACGAACTGGTCGTAGTAGCTCAACCCCTCGTCGAACGGTGATGGGGCGCGCTTGAGTGCGAGGACGGCTCTGACGAAATCGCCTCGCTCAGCCGTGCTGAGGCTTGTGACGTCCTTCCTGATCCTCGGTCCCTCGGACCCCGAAGCGTGGCCGACCATCGCCGTCGCGAGGATGGCCAGGGCTGCGACAGTTCCAGCAATCCTCGATCGGGATCGCATGGGCCGATTCTGAGAGCGGGGCGCGTCGACGACTGTGGACGACGCAACAATGTGTCTGTGCACTTCTAACGCTCTCGGGGCGAACATACGACCTACGAGGTCGGCGACCTCCCGCCCCATCGACGGCAAAACGTGTCCGACACCGTTAACCGTGGTTCGATATCCGCGCGCCGCCTCTTCCTCTTGACGTGCGCTTATGCCACTCGGCGAACTCGCGATTGGTCCCGAAGTGGGCCCGATGCGTCACAAATGCGTCACGGGTTTGTGGCGTCCCGAAATATATCCGAGCGTCCGTTCGGACTTTGCGTCCGCCTGACCAGGTTGAACTGATCGGCGGTACGAAGACTTTGCGAACCCGCACTCGCCTGTGAGTAACCTGAGGCCGGCTGCGCTCGCCCCAGGCTGGGGTCCATCCGCCCAGGATGGGTGGTGCTACCGACGGCCGCCGGGTTCGACGAGTCCGACCCTGGGTAGTGGCAAAAAAGTGGCGAAGCACGTCCGGAATCGAGTCGTCGTAGAGCGCGTCCGGCCCGAGATCGATGCTGGGCGCTTCCCGATCAAGCGCGTCGCCGGTGAGAGCGTCGTCGTCGAGGCCGATGCGTTCGCGGACGGCCACGACGCCATCACGTGTGTCCTCCGCTACCGGCCCGCGGGTGGCGAGTGGCGCGAAGCCCCCATGGAGGCCCTCGGCAACGATCGCTGGCGGGGCGAGTTCGTCGTGGAGAAGCTCGGCCCCCACGAGTACACGGTCGCGGCCTGGCTTGATGTCTTCGCCTCTTGGCAGCGCGATCTCCGCAAGAAAGTCGACGCCGGACAGAACGTGTCCGTCGAGCTTCTCGGGGGAGCCGAGCTGGTCACAAAGGCTGCGCGCCGCGCGAAGGGCGACAAGCGGCTTCTAAAGGAGTGGGCCGAGCGCCTCGAGGCCACCGAGCCCGACCCCGCCGCCGGACTCGCTCCCGAGCTTGCCGAGCTGATGGCGCGCCACGCCGAACGCCGGGACGTGACCACCTACGAGCGCGTCCTCGATGTTCGAGTGGGCCCCACCGACGCCGCCTTCAGCTCGTGGTACGAGTTCTTCCCGCGATCCTTCGGAACTCTGGCCGACGCCGAGCGCATGCTCCCGTACATCGAGCGGATGGGCTTCAGCGTCGTCTACCTGCCGCCCGTCCATCCCATCGGCGTGACGAACCGCAAAGGTCGGAACAACACGACCGAGTCTGACGCCGACGACCCCGGCTCCCCGTGGGCGATCGGCTCCGAGGACGGCGGCCATACGTCCATCAATCCCGACCTGGGGACCTTTGACGAGTTCGACCGCTTCGTCGCGCGCGCCCGTGAGCACGGTCTCGAGGTGGCCATGGACCTCGCCTTCCAGTGCTCCCCGGATCACCCCTATGTAAAGGAGCGCCCCGAGTGGTTCCGCCGCCGCGCTGACGGAACGATCCAGTACGCGGAGAACCCGCCCAAGCGCTACGAGGACATCTATCCGCTCGACTTCGAGTGCGAGGCACGGGAGGAGCTGTGGGCCGAGCTCCGCAACGTCGTCGACTTCTGGGTCGACCGCGGCGTCCGCGTCTTCCGCGTCGACAACCCGCATACGAAGCCGTTCGCGTTCTGGGAGTGGCTGATCGGAGGCGTCCACGAAGATCGTCCGGACGTCGTCTTCCTCTCCGAGGCGTTCACGCGTCCGAAGGTGATGAACCGACTGGCCAAGGTCGGCTTCGACCAGTCCTACACGTACTTCACGTGGCGGACGACCAAGTGGGAACTCACGGAGTACCTCACCGAGCTCACGCAGACGGAGACCGCAGACTTCTTCCGTCCCAACCTGTGGCCGAACACACCGGACATCCTCCCCGAGCACTTGCACCACCAGGGCGCGCCCGCCTTCATGGCCCGGCTCGTCCTCGCCGCGACGCTCGGCGCGAACTACGGGATCTACGGACCGGCCTACGAGCTCTGCGAGAACATCCCGCTCGCGCCCGGACGCGAGGAGTACCTGAACTCCGAGAAGTTCGAGATCAAGAAATGGGACGTCGACGACCCGCACAGTCTCAGCGACCTTATCGCCCGCGTTAACCGCATCCGTGCCGACAACGAGTCTCTGCACTCCGACCGAACGCTGCGCTTCCGCGAGATACAGAACGACAACCTCATCGCCTATACGAAGCAATCGCCCGACGGCTCCAACCTCGTCCTCGTCGTTGTCAACCTCGACGCCGAGCACATCCAGTCGGGGATGCTCCACCTTCCTCTCGGCGAGCTCGGAATCGACGAGCACGCGTCCTACGGCGTCCACGATCTGCTCACGGAGGCCCGCTATCTGTGGCACGGCGAGTGGAACTACATCGAGCTCGACCCGGGCTCGATACCCGCGCACATCTTCCGGTTACGCACGCGGCTGTCGCGCGAAGAAGACTTCGACTACTTCTCATGAACGAAGGTCATGAGAGCGCGCTGGGGGCTCGGGGGGCGCAGCGCCCCCGATCCAAATGACCGACGAGCTCTGGTACAAGGACGCCGTCATCTACGAGCTGCACGTCCGCGCTTTCTCGGATTCGGACGCCGACGGCATCGGGGATTTCCGCGGGCTGACGTCCAAGCTCGAGTACCTCAGGGAGCTCGGCGTCTCGGCGCTGTGGCTGCTGCCGTTCTATCCGTCCCCTCTGCGGGACGACGGCTACGACATCGCGGACTACAACTCGATCCATCCTTCTTACGGAAACCTGCGCGAGTTCCGCGGGTTCCTGCGCGAGGCACGCCGGCAGGGTCTGCGCGTGATCACCGAGCTCGTCCTCAACCACACGTCGGATCAGCACCCGTGGTTCCAGCGCGCGCGCCGGTCGCCGCCGGGCTCCCGTGAGCGCGACTACTACGTCTGGAGCGATACACCCGAGCGTTACCGCGACGCTCGCATCATCTTCAAGGACTTCGAGGTCTCGAATTGGTCGTGGGACCACGTCGCCGGCGCCTACTACTGGCACCGCTTCTACTCGCACCAGCCCGATCTGAACTTCGAGAACCCGGCCGTGCGCGAGGAGTGCAAGCGCCTCGTCGATTCCTGGTTCGAGATGGGCGTCGATGGCATGCGGCTGGACGCCGTCCCTTACCTCTTCGAGCGCGAAGGCACGATGTGCGAGAACCTCCCGGAGACCCACGAGTTCCTCAGCGAGCTGCGATCCCACATAGATCGCCGGTTCGACGAGAAGGTGCTGCTCGCCGAGGCGAACCAGTGGCCGGAGGACGCTGTTGAGTACTTCGGAGTGGGCGACGAGTCCCACATGGCCTTCCACTTCCCTCTCATGCCGCGGATGTTCATGGCCATCCAGATGGAGGATCGCTTCCCCGTCATCGACATCCTCGAGCAGACTCCGAAGATCCCCGAGGCGTGCCAGTGGGCGATGTTCCTGCGTAACCACGACGAGCTCACGCTCGAGATGGTCACCGACGAGGAGCGCGATTACATGTACCGGATGTACGCGTCCGACCCGCAGGCGCGCATCAACCTCGGGATCCGCCGGCGTCTCGCGCCGCTTCTCGGCAACGACCGCAAGACGATCGAGCTCATGAATGGGCTCCTGCTCTCGATGCCGGGGACGCCCGTCATCTACTACGGGGACGAGCTCGGCATGGGCGACAACATCTACTTGGGCGATCGCAACGGCGTCCGGACGCCCATGCAATGGAGCTCGGACCGCAACGCGGGGTTCTCGCGCGCGAACCCGCAGCGCCTGTATCTGCCGTTGATCATCGACCCCGAGTACCACTGCGAGACCGTCAACGTCGAGGCGCAGCAGAACAATCCGACATCCCTTCTCTGGTGGATGAAGCGCATCCTTGCTCTGCGCAACCGTCACAAGGCCTTCGGACGCGGCTCGATCGACTTCCTCTATCCACACAACAGGAAGGTTCTCGTGTACGTGCGCTCCTATCAGGAAGAGCGCATCCTCGTCGTCGCGAACCTCTCGAGGCAGGTGCAGTACGTCGAGCTCGACCTTGCGCAGTTCAAGGGGCTCGTCCCCGTCGAGCTGTTCGGACAGACCGAGTTTCCGCCCATCGGCGAGCTCCCGTACTTCCTCACGCTCGCGCCGCACTCCTTCTATTGGCTGGCGCTCACGCCGGCGCGCGCCGAGGTGACGCCGGCGCCGCCGCTGCGCACGCTCCACGTTGGAGCGTGGACGGATCTCTTCGACGACCGCGAACGTCATCAGCTAGAGGATGTGCTGCCGCGATACCTCGCATCGGTCCGGTGGTTCGGCGGCAAGGCGCGGCGCATCAAGACGGCCGAACTCGTGGAGGCCGTCCCCGTCACGTCGTCCGCCGATCGCCGCTCGCCCGTGGCGGCGATGGCCGCCTTCATCCACGTCGACTACACCGAGGGTGACGCCGAGACCTACGTCCTTCCGCTGACTACGGCATCCGGCGAGCGCGCGCGTGAGCTAGAGGAGCACTTCCCGCACTCGGCGGTGGCGCGGCTGGGTGACGAGACCCTGCTCGTCGACGCGACGTGGGAGCCGGAGTTTGCCGGGGCCGTCCTCGATGTGATCTCGCGCCGGCGGCGTCTGTCCGGCCGCGCCGGCAAGCTCGTCGGCACCGCCATCGTCGGAGCGCGAGAGCTCCGGCAGGTAGACGGGCTCCGCGCCTCGATACTGGGCGCCGAGCAGAGCAACACGTCGATCGCTTTCGGCGACCGCTTCATCCTCAAGGTCTTCCGCCGGGCCCAGGAGGGCCTCAACCCCGACCTCGAGATCGGGCGGTTCCTCACCGAGCGCGCGCACTTCCCGCACACGCCGGCTGTGGCGGGCGCGATCGAGCACCAGCGGGGGCGATCCGAACCGACAACGGTGGCGATACTCCACCAGTTCGTCCCGAACGAAGGCGACGCATGGAGCTTCACCCTCGACGAGGTTACGCGCTACTACGAGCGCATCCAGACGATCGGCCCGACCGAGCGTGAGCCCGTTCTTCCACGCGACGACCGGCTCGTCACGCTCGCCTCTCTGTCTCCGCCCGATGAGGCGTCGGAGCTCATCGGCCCCTATCTCGACTCTGCCCGGTTGCTCGGTCAACGGACGGCTGAGCTCCACCTCGCGCTGTCCTCAGCGCCGGACGACCCGGCCTTCGCGCCGGAACCTTTCTCGCAGCTCGACCAGCGCGCGATGTACCAGTCGATGCGCAGCCTCGCCGGACGTGTTTTCCGTCTCCTCGAAGACCGTCGCGACGACTTCCCGGAGGCGCGAGACGTTCTCGATCTGCGGGACTACATCCTCGACCGCTTCGCGCAGGTCTTGCAGCAGCGCATCACCGCGAAGCGCATCCGCTGCCACGGCGACTACCACCTCGGCCAGGTCCTGTTCACCGGACGTGATTTCGCGATCATCGACTTCGAGGGCGAGCCGGCGCGTCCGCTGGGAGAGCGGCGCATCAAGCGCCCAGCGCTGCGCGACGTGGCCGGCATGCTGCGCTCCTTTCACTACGCCGCGTACACGCCGCTCTTCTCGGAGTCCTCACCCGTGCGTCCGGACGACCCGACGCCGTTCATCCTTTGGGCGGGCCTGTGGAACACATGGGTATCGGCAGCGTTCCTCTGCTCCTACCTCGAGCGCGCCGGCGACGCGTCCTTCGTTCCGTCCAGTGAGGGTGAGCTCCACGTTCTCCTCCAGGCTCAGCTTCTTGAAAAGGCTATGTACGAGATCGCCTACGAGGCGAACAACCGCCCGCGCTGGCTGAAGATCCCCGTGCTCGGGACCGTGCAGCTCGTGGAGCCCGCGACGTGATCGTCCAGCGCTCGCATCGTGACGGATTGGGACGGCGGTGCCG
>DASQWC010000197.1:0-17154 GCA_035640475.1 Actinomycetota bacterium
GGAGTGTCAGGTTCGTCGGTGTCGCCACCACCGCCGCCGCCGCCGTCCGGCTGCTGGGGAGGCGCGGCGCCCGGCGAGCCGCCGCCGCAACCGCCGCCTCCACCGCCGGCGCTGCCGTCGGCGCCGTTGCCGTTGCAGCTCGTGTACCCCGGAGGGATCGTTCCGTCGGGCTCCTCCGTGGGAGCGGGTGCTGGTGCAGCGGCCGTGGTCGTCCGCCGCGCACCCGAGGACCTGCGAGCGGTGCCCGTCGCCTTCTTCGGCGCGGCCGTCACGACGGACGGCGCAGGTGTCGAATCGTCGATCTGGAGATCGTCGAACAGTCCGGTCGGCTCGGGATTCGAGAGCTCTGACGACTCGTCGGGGTCGTTGGAGTCGTTGAGGGATGCGATCAAGGCGACGCCGAACATGGCGACCGCGAGCGACGCGAAGGCAATACCGATTCGCTGTCTCATCCCACCCCCCAGGGTAGGCCCAGTCGGGGATCCGTGCCCGTCTGCGCGTTAGCCCTCGTCAAGTGCGGGAAAAACGTCGGTTCCAAACGATGAGAGGACCTCGAGGCGATGCACGGGTAGTCCGGTGAAGATCACGTGCTGGGCGCCGGCGGCGATGAGGGCGCGGGCCGGGTCGATCGCCGCCTCGCCCGGTGGAGCGATCGTCATGACCGTCCGCTCGATCTCGTCGTAGTCCCGGCCGACGTCGTCGCAATGCCGCTTGAGGACGTCGAACTTGTGACCGATCTCCTGCGCGTTGCCGGCGACATTGCACGCGTCGGCATATTGGGCGACGAGGCGCAGCGTGCGCTTCTCTCCGCCTCCACCGATCATGATCGGCGGCCGCGGCCGTCGGATCGGCTGCGGCGAGCAGAGCGTCTCCTCCAGCGTGAAGTGCTTTCCCTTAAAGGGTCCGTTGTCGTCGGACCACATCTGGTTTGCGATCTGGAGTGCATCCTCGAGCCGTTCGAAGCGCTCGCGCAGCGGCGGGAACGGAACACCGAGTCCTTTGTGCTCGCGTTCGAACCAAGCGGCTCCGACGGCAAACCACGCCCGTCCGCCGGAGAGGACGTCGAGCGTCGTGACCTGCTTCACGAGCACACCGGGATGGCGGTACGTGATGCCGGTCACGAGAGTGCCGAGACTGATCCGCTCGGTAACGGCCGCGAGATACGGAAGCGTTGTGTAGCCCTCGAGCATGTCGAGCTCCGCATCACCAACCATCGGCAGTTGGAAGAAGTGATCCATCACCCACAGCGACGAGAAGCCGGCATCCTCGGCCGTGCGCGCGACGTCGGCGAGCACCTGCGCGTCGTTGTCGGGTGATCCGGGCCAGCTGAACCAGGGGATCTGCAAACCGAACTTGACCACGGAGCCGCTCCTTGAGTCGGTGAGCGCCAGTCTACGGCTCGGTCAGCTGCGTTCGCCGAGCGCCGCGCGTGCGTTGCGGAGCGCTTCGTCGTACACATCCTTCAATGCCGCGCTCCGACGTTCGGCGACGGCGACGCAGTCTTGGAACTCCGGTGCGATCGTGACGATCTCGTCGGCGATACGCGCGACTTTGACCCGGACGTCGCCGCCGCCGACGCGGACTCGAAGCTCTTCGCGTTCGAGTGCCCATCGTGTTGTCTCGCGTCTGCGCACGCCGAGCGTCGTCGTGTGACGGAACACGCTCTCGGCAATTCGCGCTTCGTCCGACGGGTGCACGAGCACGGACAGTTGGAAGGCCGGACGGGTCTTCTTCATGAGTATCGGCGTCACCCATGCGTCGAGCGCGCCCACGCGCATCAACGCTTCTAGGGCGTAGCCGATTGACTCAGGTGTCTGATCGTCGATGTTCGTTTCGAGGAGGACACACGTTTCGATCCGCGTTCCGCCGGGCTCCGCGCGTTCACCGAGGAGGACGCGGCTGATGTTCGGCCGGCTCGTGTCGCGTGTGCCGCCGCCGGTTCCCGTCGCGATCAGCGTCAGCTCCGGCATCGCGCCGAACGCGGCGTCGTGCGCGACGAGAATCGCCGCGCCCGTCGGTGTGACGAGCTCGCTCGTTGCGTCGATGCCTCGCAGCGCCGCGCCGGCGAGGAGCTCGAGCGTGACCGGGGCGGGAAGTGGCAGCGCCCCGTGTCCGGACGCGATCCAACCGCTCGGCACCGGAACCGGCGCCGCGTGCACGTCCGCAACTCCGAGCACGTGCAGTGCCGAGGATGCGCCGACGAGGTCTGCCGCCGTGTCGGCCGAGCCGAGCTCGTGCAGGTGGACGTCTTCGATCGACGTCCCGTGGACGACCGCCTCGGCTCCCACGAGCGCGTCGAGTCCGGCGAGCGCCCGCCTCCGCGCGGCATCTGCGAGGTCCGCGCGTTCGAGGGCGCTGCGCAGCTCGCGTGCCGTCAGCGTCGAGGAGTCGGTCTTCACTTCTGCCCGCAGGCACGCGAGCCCGCCGCGCTCGTCGTCGACGAACGTGATCCCGCACCCCAGGCCGAGGGATTCGATCGCATCGGAGACCGTCGTTTGTACGTCGATGCCGAGGCGCCGTCCGGCGTCGGCGAGCGCGGCGATGATCATGTCGCCCGACGCTCCGGACGCCAGATCGAAGTACGCGATCCTCGTCATCTCTTGCGCGTGACGAGCGCCGCAAAGAATCCGGCGCCGAAGCCGTTGTCGATGTTCACGGCCACGACTTGCGGCGCGCATGAGTTGAGCATGCCGAGGAGGGCGGCGACGCCGTTCAACGACGTGCCGTAGCCGATCGACGTAGGAACGGCGACGATTGGGAGCCCGGTGAGCCCACCGACGACGGTCGGCAGCGCGCCTTCCATTCCCGCGACGACCACGAGCGCATCGCACGTCGTGATCCGCTCGAGCTTCGAAACGAGCCGGTGGAGGCCGGCCACTCCGACGTCGTAGATCCGGTCCGCCGCGGCACCGGCGGCCTCCGCTGTGAGCGCGGCCTCTTCGGCGATGGGGATGTCGGCCGTGCCCGCGGCCAGCACGCCGACCGTTCCGGCGGCGACGACCGGATCGCGCCAGATACGCATGAGCCCGGCCGCCTCGTGGAACTCCGCCTCCGGGAGCACGGCGCGGACTGCTTCGTAAGCTTCGACATTCGTCTTGGTGACGAGGATGGGACCGCGGTTGCGTTCTTTGAGGCGCAAGACGATTTCGGCGACCTGCTCGGGTGTTTTCCCAATCCCGAGAACCGCTTCGGGCAGTCCCCACCGGTCTTCGCGCTCGTGATCAAGATTCGCGAAGGGAAGAGAATCGTCACTCATCAGGCAAGGTTAGTATCGAACGCCCATGCTCAACGGGGCCGACCTCCTCGCCGTCGTTCTCGGTGTGATGGCGCTCATCGTCGCGATGGGCGTCTTCTTCTCGTTCGCCGCGGTGCGCAGGCGCCTCATCGTTCTCCAGGGACGTGGTCGGAGCGAGGACATACTGGAGGCGGTCTCGCGGCAAGCCGAGGCCGTCCGGGCGCTGCGGGAGGACATCCAGCACCTCAGCCGCGAGCTGCACGCGCTGCACGAAGCGTTTCGGGGAACGTTGCAGCGGTTTGCCGTATACCGCTACGACGCGTTCGAAGATATGGGCGGACAGCTCTCGTTCTCCGCCGCGATCCTGAACGACTTCGGCGATGGGCTCGTGATCTCCTGCATCAACGGGCGTACGGAGGCGAGGACGTACGCGAAACCGGTCGCGCGAGCAACATCTGCGTTCAACCTCTCACCCGAAGAGCAGGAAGCGATACGGCTGGCGTTATCGGGAGCCGCGCGATGACGGCGCCGACCTTCGGGTTTCTCGGCCCCCCGGGCACGTTCACGCAAGAAGCGCTGTTGCAGGTGGTCGACCCGGAGTCGGCCGAGCTCATCTATTACCCGACCGTTGAGGAGGTGATCCTCGCCGTCGAGAGCGGCGAGGTATCGCAAGGGATGGTCCCGATCGAGAACTCGGTCGAGGGCACCGTCAACGCGACGATCGACGCGCTGGGCTTCGAGACCGAAGGACTATGGATCCAGCGCGAAGTCATCTTGCAGGTGCGCCTGCACCTGCTCGCCCGGGCGGGAACGCAGCTGTCGGACATCAACGAGGTCTATTCGATCCCCCACGCCACGGCGCAATGCCGCCGCTGGCTGCGAACAAACCTTCCGAACGCGGCGACCGTTGCGGCCAACTCGACCGCGGAAGCTGCCGGACGCATCGCGTACGAGAAGGGATCGGCGGCCGCCATCGGTCCCAATCTCGCCGCGCAGCTGTTCGGACTCGAGGTCGTCGCGCGCGACGTGACCGATCACCCGGAGGCCGAGACCCGGTTCGTCGTCGTGGGAAAGGAGCACGCGGCGCCGTCCGGCCGCGACAAGACGTCGCTGGTCGTGTTCATCGCGGTCGACCGTCCCGGGGCGCTGCTCGAGATCCTGAAGGAGTTCGCGCAGCGCGACATCAACCTCACCAAGCTCGAGTCGCGTCCGACCAAACGTGTTCTCGGCGAGTACTGCTTCTTCATCGATCTGGAAGGCCACATGGACGACGCGATCGTGAAGGATGCGCTCGTGTCGCTCGAGCCGATGGTCGCCAAGATCAAGTCGCTCGGTTCCTATCCGCGCGCGGTGGGGCGGCTCGATGCCGAGCGGCTCGCGCGGCGAGCGCGAGCCGCGAAGGCGAGAGCCGGCACCGAGTAGAGCGCGATGCTCGATCTGAGGCTGCTTCGTGAGGAGCCAGAGACCGTCCGGGCCGCGTTGGCACGCCGCGGCGCGGATCGCGTGCTCGATGACGTGCTCGCTGCAGATGCGCGGCGGCGGGAGATCGTGCACAAGGTCGATGAGAAGAAGCACGAGCAGAACGTCATCTCCAAGCAGATGGCGAAGGCCTCATCCGACGAGCGCGAGTCCCTTCTCGAACGGGCCCGCGGGCTGAAGGCCGAGATCGACGCGCTCGAGCCCAGGTTGCGCGAGGCCGACGAGCAGCTCGAGATGCTCGCGGCGGGGTTGCCCAACCTTCCGCACGAATCCGTCCCGATCGGCGAGTCCGACGACGACAACGTCGAGCTGCGGCGGTGGGGAGACATTCGCGAGATCCCGGGAGCCGAGGACCACCTGGATATCGGACGCCGCCTCGGCCTCATCGACACCGACCGCGCGTCTCGTGCCTCCGGGTCGCGCTTCGGCTATCTGTTCGGCGATCTCGTCTTTCTCGAGCTTGCACTGGTTCGCTACGTCCTCGATCGCGTCGGTCCTCACGGGTTCACTCCGGTCGTGCCGCCCGCGCTCGTCCGGCGCGAAGTCATGTACGGACAAGGAGCGTTGCCGGGAGACGAGGCGCAGTACTACGTCGTCCAGGACGGCTTGTACCTGACCGGTACATCCGAGCAAGCCTTGTGCGCCATTCATATGGAGGAGGAGCTCGAGGCGGCCGAGCTTCCGAAGCGCTACGCGGCCTTTTCGCCGTGCTTCCGTCGCGAAGCGGGGACCTGGGGCCGTGACACGCGGGGCATCTTCCGCGTGCACCAGTTCGACAAGGTCGAGCTCTTCTCCTACGCGCATCCCGAATCGTCGTGGGAGGAGCACGAGTTCCTCATCGGTCTGGAGGAGGAGCTCCTGCAGTCGCTCGAGATCCCATATCGCGCAATGAACGTCTGCACGGGTGAGCTCGGCTCCCCGGCGGCAAAGAAGGTCGACCTCGAGGCGTGGTTCCCGGGGCAGGGCCGGTACCGAGAGCTGACGTCGTGCTCCAACTGCACCGATTACCAATCGCGGCGGCTTCGGATCCGTCTCAAGGGGGCACCGGGCCTGCCGCACACGCTGAACGGCACCGGTTTTGCTATCGGCCGGACGATCGCCGCGATCCTCGAGAACTATCAGGAGCCGGGGGGCGGCGTGACGGTCCCAAAGGTCCTCGTCGAGTACATGCCGGGCGCCGTGACGGGCATCGGTTCGTAACGACACTCCCTTCTAAGCTGGGTCCGGAGGAGTGTCCGAGCGGACGAAGGAGCCCGCCTTGAAAGCGGGTGCGTCTTTGGCGCCGTGGGTTCGAATCCCACCTCCTCCGCAGGTCATGGATGTGCATCGGCAGATGCGCCGGAGGTTTGGCCCCCCGCTTCGCGCTTCGGCGTAACCTACGCCGTAGACCCCTGCATGTCCCAGGAGGAATCCATGGAACGAAGCGTGATCTTCGACAAGCTGAGAAGCGAGCTTTCCGAAATCGTCGAAGTCCCCGAGGAGATGATCGCGGAGGACTCGCTCCTCGTTGATCTCGATGCCGATTCGCTCGACATCCTGCAACTCACAATCGCCCTGAGGAACGCCTTCTCCATCGAGGTCGAAGACGGCGAGGTGAAGGTGCTCTTGACCGAGCTCGCGCAATTCCTGCCGGATGAAGGGCTTGCCGGCGGCGAGCTGTCCGACGACGAGCTCGCTGAGGTGCGGAAGACCCTGCGGGTCGGAACGATCGTGAGTTTCGTCGAGGATCGGGTCAACGCCAAAAGCTGATGAACGACGTGTGGATCACCGGCATGGGTGCGGTCACCCCGCTTGGTTGGGGTGTGCAGGAGACCTGGAACGGCGTCTCCGGCGGGCGCTCGGGGGTCACAGAGCTCAAGCGATTCGATACGTCGGGACTGGCCGTCAAGTCCGTGGGAACCGTGCCCGGCTTCGAAGCGGCCTCGCCTGAGGATTCGCTTGTCTTCCGCTACGCAAGCGAAGCGGCTCGTGAAGCGATTCGCGACGCGGGTCTGTCCGACGGAACACCACCGCAGGTCGCCCTCGTCGCTACGTGTGGCGAATTCGGCCTTCCCCGGCCGGGCTCGAGCTCGACGATCATGGGGGTGGACGAGCTATCGCGCGGCATCGCCGATGTCGTCGGAGCTCCCTCTTGGATCTCAACTTTTGGGCAGTGCGCGGCCAGTCTGCTTGCCGTGGGTACCGCGATGAAGCTGCTGCGATCAGGTCGCGCGGACGTGGCGATCGCCGGTGGCGCGGACTGCCTCGTGCGCGAATGGGTCTTCATCAATCTCTCGAACCTCCAAGCGATGAGCATCCGGCCTGCGCCTCCCGAGAAAGCGTCCTGCCCTTTCGACAAACGACGCGATGGCTTCGTTCTCTCAGAGGGCGCCGGGTTCGTCGTGCTCGAGACCGCGGAGCATGCGATGGCGAGGGGCGCGACGGCGCATGCGGTTGTCGAAGGGTTCGGCTGCAGCCAGAACGCCTACAACATGGTCGCGTCGCCGCCCGACGGCAGTGGTGCCGCGCTCGCGATGAAGGAAGCCCTCCGTGACGCCGGCACGACGCCCGACTCGATTGACTATGTGAATGCGCACGGGACCAGCACACCAACGAACGACTCGAGCGAGACGACGGCCATTCGGAGCGTACTCGGCTCTCACGCAGACAAGACGCCGGTGAGCTCTTCGAAAAGCGAGCTCGGCCACTTGATGTCCGCGGCCGGCGCCGTCGAACTGATCGTGACGGTGCGAGCCCTCCAGGAGCAGCTCATTCCGCCGACCATCAACCTCGAAGAGCCCGACCCCGACTGTGACTTGGACTACGTCAGCGAGGGCGCGAGAAAGACACATCTCGGAAGGGCAATGACGAACAGCTTCGGCTTCGGCGGGCACAACGCCTCGGTTGTGCTTGGCGCGTCTAGATGAAGGTCGCTCTCCTCGCACACAGCCTCGTCAGTGCCGACGAGCCCGAGCTGCATCAACGTGCTCGGACGCTCGCCGGCGACCGAAAGATCGTTCGACTCCTCGAACAGGAGACATATGCACCGTTCGTTGTGGCGCTCGAAGCGATCGACGCTTTGCCGAACTTCGAGCGAGACCGAGCTGCAATCCTCACGGCAGGCGAGCACGAGCAAGAGGTCGGACGGCTGCCGGCAGAGCTGTTCGTAGACGATGCTCCCACCGAATCAATTGTGGACTTCTACAAGGGCTCCGATCCGGCCGCGTTTCTGCGAGACATGCCCAACGCCTGTCACTGCATGATCTCGATCGCGCGCAAGCTCCGGGGGCCGAGTCTGCACTTCGTCGGCGGGGGCGAGGCCGCTGCCTATGCCCTGATCATGGCCGTCGAGTCGCTCGCCGACGGAGCCGCATCGAATGCGCTGGTGGTCGGGTATTCTAGACCCGGCGACTCTTCGGAACTGTCGAGCGATGCCGTCGCAGTCGTGCTGGCCGCCGCGCCGTCAAATGGCGGGGAATCGCTGGTTGAGATCGATCTGCCCGCCCCCGTCGAGCTTCGTGAACGCCGCGCGGTCGACATCATGCGCGATGTCATTCGCGCGCATGTCGGTACACCTCCGGCCGGCTGATCGAGCATGGCGTCGACGCTCGTCGTCGGAGGTTCGGGCGGCATCGGTTCCGCCGTCGTCAGGCGTTTCGCCGCTGAGGGTCGTGATGTCCTATTCACATACCTCAAAGCGAGCGGTACGGCGCGGACCCTCGAGGCCGAGTGCGAGCAGTTGCCGGGTGCGGTCAGTTCGGCGGCACTGGACGTGAGTGATGACACCGCTGTCGCATCGGTTGTCGACGAGTGTGGATCCGATCTGAGCACCGTCGTCTTCGCAGCCGCTTCGGGTGCGGGGCCGAGCTTCCTAACGGCCCGTTCCAAGCACTGGAAATGGGTTTTCGACGTCAACGCGAAAGCGTTCGCTTCGCTGTACCGGTTCTCACGCGATCGACTATCAAGCAACGGCGGCTCGCTGATCGCGTTTACTGCTTGGGGATCAGACGCCGTGACGCCCCACTATTCGTTACTCGGGCCGAGCAAGGCGGCGTTGAATGCCATCGTTCGTTATGCCGCGGTCGATGGAGGACCGATCGGCATACGTGTCAACGCGATCAGCGCCGGTGCTGTCGAGACCAAAGCTCTCGATGCGTTTCCGGACGGCGGCCGGGCCTTCCGAGATCTCGAGAAGCGGACACCGCTCGGCCGCCTAGTCACTCCGGACGACCTGGCGGGCGTGACCTGGTGGCTCGCCGGTCCGGAGTCGTCGATGATCACCGGCCAGGTGATCGTCGTAGACGGTGGATGGAGCCTCAGCGCATTCTTCGAATGATTCGAGCTGCCAGCGGATGACTTCCGACTCCTCCGGCATCGCCGTAGCGTTTCCCGGACAAGGCGTCGACAAGCTCGAGACCTGCGGGGTTCTTGAGGCACACGAGGGCGCGGCGATCGTCAGTGAGCTTGCCGAGCGTGTCGGGACGAACGCGTGGCGAACACTCGACTTCCAAGACACGAGCATCCAGCAACCGTGCATCTTCGTCGCGAGCTATCTGAACGCCACCGCGAATATACGCGTTGATGGAGTGCAAGCCGTCATCGGACATAGCCTCGGCCAAATCGCCGCTCTCGTTTTCGCGGAGTCGCTGTCTCTGACGGACGGTCTCGCTTTTGTGTCGCTCCGCGGCGAGCTCTGCCGCCGCGCTCAGGAACAATCGCCCGGACGCATGGCCGCGTTCATGCAGCTCGAACGCGACGAGCTCGAGTGGATCCGTCGGATGGCGTTGACGTCGCACGGTGGAGTTCTCGAGGTTGCCGCAGTAAACGGACCGGGCCAGGTCGTGTTGTCCGGCTCTGCACCCACCTTGGAGGCTGCCGTGACGATGGCCCGAGAGGGAGGAGCGCTCGTCGTCGAATTGGCCATCAATGCAGCAATGCACACGCCGCTCATGGCACGCCCGATCCCGGAGCTCAAGGAGGCGTTGGTAGGCGTCGAGGTAGAGACTCCTCGTGTACCGTTCGTGTCGTGCGTCTTTGCGCGCGCCCTCGAGGATCCCGAGGACATTCGGAAGTCTCTCGTTCGGGATCTCGTTCTTCCCGTCCGGTGGATGGAGGCCCTCGACGCGCTTCGTGACGCGGGCGTAACAAGCGCTTGGGACGCCGGCCCCGGTCAGACACTCAGAAAGCTCGCGAAGCGCGGAGGGTCGGTCCGGTTCGTGAGCGAGCTGGGTTCTGCGTCGCGCGGCGGTACCGATGCATAGCCGTCCGGCCGGAAAAGTCCATGTGTGGTGGCTCCCGCTGCCAACGAGCAAAGGCTCGACCGATCGGTTCTGGGACGTGCTCTCTTGCGAGGAGCGCATCCGGGCCGACCGATTCGTGACGAATGAGGCCCGAGACCGTTTTGTCGTCACGCGTGGAACTCTACGAATGCTCCTCGCGGCCCGCCTGGGCGGCGACCCCCAGGCACTGGACCTTCGATTCGGATCGTTGGGCAAGCCCGAAGTCCCGAATGCAAACGTGTGGTTCAACGTCTCACACACACCCGGACTCGCCGTGATCGCGATCTCGCGCGCATCACCGGTCGGCATCGATGTCGAGCGAATCGATCCGTCTGTCGACGTGGTCGGCGTGGCGCGTCTTGCGTTCGGGAAGGCGAGAGGGAGCGAGCTTTCGCATCTGCGAGGCCCGGATCGCATCACGAACTTCTTCAAGGCGTGGGTGGAAGAGGAGGCGCGGGTGAAGATGGTCGGCGGCAGTATCGCGACGACTATTAGTGGTGAGGCGATGACTGACCTGGAGGTTGTTGCGCTCGAACCGCCGCGGGTCGGCTTTGCAGCGGCACTCGCGGGCCGAGGCCCTCTCGAAGTCGTCGTAGAGCGGGATCGCTCCTAGCTTCTGAGTGCTCGGGAACAGCGGTTCAGCTCGTCGGCGCGATAGATCGTAAAGTCCCTGGATCGATAACTGACGGCATCCGGGCAGCGAGGCGACCGTTCCCGCGCCCCATGCTCGTCCATCACCCAAGCGACGTCATATCGATCGATCACGTCCCTCGCAACGTTGCCTCTCCGCCAGTTCCGTCGGAAACGCTCGACTTCGCCTCGACGGCGCTCAAACTCTTGCGGCGTGAACAAGGTGAGTTCCCAATAGAAGGCGAACACCGGGACGCGACAGCCTGCGATCGAGACGACTTGCGCATCCATGGTCGACAAGGAGTCAACGCCAAGGATCTCATCCGGCCGGGATGCGCGTAAGGTAGCCGCGCCCGGTACGGCAAGAGCGGTCCTTCCTTCCTTGCACCGGTTGCCGAGCTGGTTCAGTGCCTCCACTGTGCTCGGTCGAACATGTCGGACCATTTGCGGGCTCCCCTGCTGAACGATCCATAGGAACTGGAGGGATGACGGCACGGAGATACCGATCAACGCTACGACTCCGGCAATTCGGGCCCAGGCCGGTACGCGCTTGGTTAGCGACAGGAAGCCCTCTCCGGTGAAGAGCCATGCGATGAGAAGACCCGGAGCGGCGATCCAGATCGAGTTGTCGTAAGCGGCTTGGGAGCTGAGCGTCACCGTCAGCGAGGTGAGCACACCCAGAACCAATGCAGCGGCGACCGCGATGCGGGCACCGTTGGGGGGCTCGGGGCCTTCGAGTGACCGGCGCAGAGGTCCGAGTCCGATCACGCGTGCGCCGAGCGTTGCCACGATCAAGACCGGCCCGAACAGGAGCATGAGCGCAGGACGCGCAAGGCTGCTATCGATTGCTCCGATCTTCGGGAGAACCTCGATCAGCGACTCTTCGATAGTCGGATGGAATGGAAAAGGATGCAGCGCTACCTCTTGCGTGCTGGCGCCGCCGATCATTAGGACGAGGTAGTGGACCGCAACCGGACCGGTAGCCACCGAGGCTGCTAAGGAGGCACCGAGCCAACGGGTACTTCGTGTCTTCGCGTATATCACGGCACCGGCGATCCAAACGGCCCCGAGGAGGATCACGCCGAAGAAGATCTTTGTTCCGAACGCCGCCCCGACGAGGAGGCTCGAGGGCACGAGCCAACTTCCGGGTGTGCGTTCCTCGAATCGCTGATAGCAAAAGACGGCCGCAAAGATGAGAGCTGTTGCCGGGAGCATTGGGTTGAGCCAATAGATGCCCGTCGTGGTGGCCAAGAGAGGAAAGCTTTCGACCCACGGCGTTGAGCCCGACGCGATGCCGAATATGTACGACAAGTTCTCTCCGAACAGAACAAGAAAGCTGACGAGAAACGCTCCGCTCGTCGACTTCAGCCAGGCTCGCGCACAGCAGAATGTCACGATAACGCACTCCACAAGAAACAACGCGGGCAGAAAACGAACGACAACGTCTACCCGGCTGATGGGGACCACCCAAGAGAGAGCCGACGCGAGGAGGTCCATGAAGTAGTGGTATGCGCCGGAATTCGCAGCAAAGATTTGCGGTGGGAAAGCGACGGCGAGATCGTGCGCGATCCCCGCGTGCAGGATCTGGTCAGGAAACAAGGTTGCGGTTAACATCCCCGACGATCTGGTGAAGTTGCGGAAGAACAGTCCGATGGAGAACGCGGGCACAAGGATGAGGCCCGACAAGAGCGCGAGCCAGACGTGCGTTCTCGAATCTGAACGGCGGACTTGCAAGGTGGCGGCCGATGTCGCGCGCCGCGTCAGGATGAGGATGGATGCGACCGGCAGCGCAACTAACACCGTACGCGCGCCGAGCGCGGCGAGAATCCACGATACGAACATCGTCGTAGCCGCGCCGACGGCAACGGCAATTGCGAATCGCTCGAGCCCAACGAGCCGAATCCGTGCGAGTCGGAGGACGGCCAGACCCGGTGCATAGACGAAGAGGGCTACTGCTACAAGGAATATGGGAAACGCCCAGGCCGACGAGGCGTTCCAGATCGAGAAGAGCACGAAGAGGACCGCGACGAGCGTGCCCCAGGCCAATGCCGCAACCAGTGGTGTTTGGGCTCCTTCCTCGCGGACGGCGGGGGCATCTGTGAGAAGGTCCGGGGTCGTCACTTCGCGTACGTCTCCTCAGCTGGCACGGCCGGTGCTTGGTGGGCAGGATAACGGCTGATGACGTCGAGTCAGCGCACGATCTCGGTTGTTGTGCCGGTCTACAACGGAGAGAAGACGGTCCGGACTCTCACGGAGCGGATCGCGCGCGTATGCCACGAGCACGGGTGGGCGTACGAAGCCGTCTTGGTGAACGACGGCAGTGCGGATCAAAGCTGGTCGGAGCTATCCGCGCTCGCATCCGAGAACAACGCAGTCGTGGCCGCGAACATGATGCGGAACTACGGCCAGAACAGTGCACTGCTGGCCGGGATACATCTGGCCACGGGGGACGTCATCGTCACGATCGACGATGACCTCCAGCAGCCGCCGGAGGAGATCCCGAAGCTGATAGCGAAGCTCGAGGAGGGCTTCGATCTCGTGTACGGGCGTCCCGCCGAGGTGCAGGCGTCCGCATGGCGAAAACTCGTTGGACGCATTGCTCGCTGGTCGCTCGTCGCTGCGAGCGGGAACAAGTCGTTGACGGGCGTCACGTCGTTTCGCGCCTTCCGGTCGGAAGTCCGCAGTGCGTTCGACAGATTCGCGGGTCCGAACCCGTTGATCGATCTTCTTTTGACGTGGGGAGCGAGCAGGCTGGCGTTCGTGCCCGTGAAGCACGAGTTGAGAGAGTTCGGGGAGAGCGGCTACACATTCCGGCGGCTCATGAGACTGATGATGACGGCGCTGATTTCCATAAGCACATGGCCGTTTCGAGTTGCGAGCCTCGCCGGAATCGGCCTCGTCTTGTTCGGGATCGCCGTGATCGTGTATCTCGAGATTCTCTACGCAATCGGACGGCCGGGAACCGGATTCACGCTGCTCGCCGCCGTTATCTTGATCCTCTCCGGCACACAGCTCCTCGGCCTCGGGCTCGTCGGGCAATATCTCGGACGGATCCATGAGACCTCGAGCGGGAGACCTGCCTACGTCTTGAAGGAGACGATCTCTCGACGCGCCGGCGACCGGGGACTAGTCGTCGAACCAACCGTGGAAAGTGAGTGACGATCCCGCAGGCCGAAATCCAAGCCTGGTGAGCAGCCGCTGACTGGCAGCGTTACCAATCGACACTTGCGCAAATCCGCGGGAGACGTTCTGCTCGGCGCAGTACGTTCCACCCTCGAGGACCAAGCGGTCGTAGATACCACGACCCTGGGCCCATGGGGCAACAACCGCGAACACTCCCCGTGCCTCCGGCGGCGTGATCCGCGTCGAGCTCACGCCGCAGATCCTGCCGTCCTCTTCGGCGAGGACGGTTATGTCGGCGGCCTCGCCGGTGCAGCAGCGTCGCGCGAGATCGGCGTACACCTCGTTACACAAGTCGTTGGGGAGCCTTGGGTCCGCGTGGTAGTGCCCTTGATGTCCCTCGAATGCGCCCTTGGCGATCGCCGCAACTTCATCGGCATCCTCAGGGCCTGCGAGTCTCAGGGTCGGATCGTGGGGTCGTTCGCGCGTCCGAATGGCGTAGTCGAGGTAAATCGCCATCAGTCGCAGCCCCGAATCTTCGAGCGCTTGCGCGGTTTCGATCTCGGTTCCCGAGCAGCTGGCAATGAGGAGCCGAACGCCTTTCTCGACGCAGAACTGCTGAATTTCGGGAAGCGTGTCGACGGTGACGCTCGGCGCCCGCGCAACCGAAATACCGAAGCGGTCGGAGTCGAGCTGAGAGAGCGAAACGACTTCGGGCGTTCCGCTCACGAGACTCGAATCCCGCGGACGGCCTCGATCACGTCGCTCAAGTCGTTCTCGTCGAGGTGGTTGTACAGCGGGAGCCGGACGATGCGGTCGCTGACGAACTCGGTCACCGGCAGGTGTGCTTTCCCGTCGGAGATCTGGCTCCCGTACGCGGAGAGGTGCAGCGGCTGATAGTGAAAAACGCTCAGGATTCCCTGTTCACGCAAGCCGCCGATGAGCCGGCGCTGCGCTTCCTGAGTCGGCAAGACGAGGAAGTAGATGTGATGAGTCGATTCGCAATAGGCGGGAACCGTCGGCTGTCGTACGCCGTTTGCGTGCGCCCAATCCGCGAGTTCGAGCTGGTAGCTCGTCCATATCTCGTGCCGACGTTTGACGATCCACTCTCGGTTCTCGAACTGGGCGCAGAGGACTGCAGCAAGGATGTCTGAGGGCGTATAGCTCGAGCCCACGTCGCGCCAGGTGTACTTCGCCACTTCGCCGCGAAAGTACTGAGAACGGTCCGTCCCCTTCTCGCGCATGATCTCAGCGCGATCGACCAGGCCGGGGTCATTGATGAGCAACGCACCGCCCTCGCCACAGCTGATGTTCTTCGTCTCGTGGAAGCTCAGCGTGGCGAGCTTTCCGAATGTGCCCAGGTTTCGGGACTTGTATGACCCGAAGAGCCCGTGGGCGTTGTCCTCGACGACAGGAACGCCACGTCTATCGGCGATCTCCATGATCTCGTCCATCTCGCAGCCGACACCCGCGTAGTGAACGGGCACGATGGCGGCCGTGCGGTCCGTAATCAGTCCTTCGAGCTGTTTCTCGTCGATATTGAGCGTGTCCGGGCGGATGTCGATGAAGACGGGCCGAGCACCTCTGAGGACGAACGCGTTGGCGACGGAGACGAAGGTGAACGAAGGCATGATCACTTCATCCCCTTCACCAACCTCCAACAGGAGAGCGGACATCTCCAACGCGTGCGTGCATGACGTTGTCAGCAAGGCGCGTTCGACACCGAGCAGCGTTTCCAGCTCCTCCTCGCAGCGTTGTGTGAACGGCCCATTCCCCGATATTTGCCAGCTGTCGAGGGCCTGCTGGATATAGGTGAACTCGTTGCCCTCAAACGTGGGCCGGTTGAAGGGGATTCGGATCAGGTTTGGCTCCGCGACGCCGCTGTTGGCGCGCCGGAGGGCGTCACTTTGGTCCACGAGGGCCAGATTACATTGCAGGTGTGCAAGTAACGTTGCGCCGTCCCGTCGAGTTCGGGCCAAGGCAGAGCGGCTCGACGGCGGCGCGGCGGGCTGAGCTTGGATCTCCTTACTTTGCCGCTTGGCTTGCGGTCGTTCTGACCGGGGCCGCGTTCATTGCGCAGGCCCGCGTGGGGCTGCAGCTGTCGGATGAGGGCTTTCTCTGGGTCGGTACGACCGAGACGTTGCACGGCGCCGTCCCGATCCGCGACTTCTTCTCCTACAACCCGGGCCGCTATCTGTGGAGTGCCGCCTGGTCCCTTGTCCTTGGTGACGGGATCATCGCACTGCGTTTCGCAGTTGCCGTTTTCGCGGCGATCGGACTCTTCTGCGGGCTTCGGGCGGCGCAACGTGTGATCCGGAACGAGCTCGCTCTGGTTGCCGTCGGCGTGTTGTTACTGATGTGGTCGTTCCCTCGCCACAAGCTGTTCGAGTCGGCCATCGCGATGATGGGCGTGCTGGTCGGTGTTCGATTGCTGGAGGCGCCGACGACTCGCAGATTCTTCGACACCGGGGTCATGGTCGGCGTCGCATTCCTTTTCGGAATGAACCACGGCCCGTACCTGGCCTTTGCGTTCTTCGTATTGCTCGTTTTCCTATTTGCCCGGGAACGATCGGGCGACGTCGGCGTGTTGCGCGCCGGCCGCGCCTTAACGGCCGGGACTGTGGTCGGGTCGAGTCCACTCCTCGTCATGTGTGTGGTCATTCCGGGATTTGCTTCGAGCTACCTCGAGTTCATCAGGTATCTGATCGCTCAGGGCCGGACCAACGTGTCGTCGCCGGTGCCGTGGCCGTGGTTGGCAGATAGCGAAGGTCAGTTCTTCCTCGGTTTGGCGATGGTGCTCGCGCCGGTCGCCGCTGTGCTTCTCATCGCAGTTTCCGTGTGGCCCGTGGGATCCGTAGAGCCATCGGCGCGGCATCTCGCGCTGGCCGCCGGATCTGTTGGGCTCGTCTATATGCACCACGCCTTCTCGCGCGCGGGACTTTCTCACTTGGCACAGAGCATCCATCCACTCCTGCTCGGTCTCGTGGCGGTGCCCAGGCTGTTCGGGGGACGGCGGGTATTTCTGGCGGCCGTGTGTGGGGCTCTCGCTTTATTCACCATGCGGCTAGCCGTTCCCCAAAGTCCGCTCGCCAGCTTTGCGCAAGCGCGAGAGACCTTCGAGTGGACGTCGGTCGGCGGAGATCGCCTTCTTCTTCCTCGCGATGTCTCCGAGGCCGTGAATCGTGTTCGTGCTGCCGTTGCGGCTTATGTTCCGCGCGACGAGCCGTTGCTCGTCCTGCCGTGGTACCCGGGGTTGTACCCGCTTTTGGATCGACGTCCGCCCGTTTGGGACACGTACCCCGTATGGCTCGACCGTCGCGGCGCCGATCGGCGCACGATCAGCGAGATCGAACAACACGATGTGAAGTGGATGTTGGCCGGCCGGTTTGCACGTGAAGAGTTCTCGTTTCGAGGAAATCATCCGCTCGTGGC
>DASQWC010000198.1:0-4725 GCA_035640475.1 Actinomycetota bacterium
GATGGTGACCTCAACCGCGCCGGACTGCGTCGTCTTCGGGGCACCCGAGAACGAATACTCGGTCGCCTTCAATTGAATGGCAGTGGCCTCGGCCGGTGTTACCTGTTCCTCGGGCTCCTGGGCGCAGGACGCGAAGACCAAAACCGATACCGCGAACAGCACACCGTACCGACGCATAAGACCTCCCTGTTCTATCCGAACAGGGACACCCTACTCACCTGCGCAGGCGGTCCGAAACCTCCTTGTGCGCCTCGGCCTTTTCGCGGTGCGCGCCGGCCTTCGTCTCGTGCTTGGCGGCGGCGGCCTCGTCCTTGCCGCGCTCTTTCTGCTCGCGTCCCTCGGCAACGAGTGATTCGGAGCCGGTCGCCTTACCGGCCGCCTGCTTGACGGCACCCTTGGCCGTTTCGGCGATAGCTCGCGGCGCCGACGGGTCTGCCCCGGGCCCCTTCCCGGATCGTCCGCCGTCGGATTGGTGGGCGCGCTGCTTGGACTCGTGGACTCGCGCCTGGGCCTGCCGGGAAGCCGCCTTCACCTCTTCAAACGACGCGTCGATGCGCTCGGAGCCGGCTTCCTCGAGCTGGCGACCCGAGTCTCGTAGCCGGTCGCTGCCCACGAGCGTTCCGACGATCTCCGGATTCAGACCGGCGACCTTCTCGCCGAATCCTCGCGCTACCTGGGTGAACTCACGAACACGCAGCATCTGTACCTCCTTCGGGATTAAAGAAGAGATACCCAGGCCCTCGGGGGCACAAACGATCAGCCGAAATCGGTGGCCAGAAACTCCAGGAGCAGCGCGTTCACCTCGTCCGGACGCTCTTGCTGGATCCAGTGGCCGGTGTCCGGAAATGTGTGCAACGCAAACGGTCCTTCGACGAATTCGCCCGACCGGCGTCCCAAGTCGAACGACAGGTATGCGTCGTCCAGCCCCCAGAGAACCATTGTCGGGCATGTGATCGGAGGAAGCGAGGCACGTTGCTCGCGCATGAGGCTCTCGGGGGGGACGTTCGCTCTATACCAATTCAGTCCGGCCGTCGGCGCGCCCGGCCTAGAGAACACCTCGACGTAGCGGGCGATATCCTCCTCGGCCAGTCGCACCGACGCCGTGTCGTAGAACCACGATCGGAGGAGCTCGTACCCGTTGCGCGACAGGACGTCTTCGGCGATCCCTTCGAACTGGAAGAAGAGCATGTACCAGGACAGTTGGAGCTGTCTGAAGTTCCGCACTCGATCCCCCATCACGTTGAGGTGCGGGAGATTCATGACGACGCATCGTTCGACGTTGTCCGCGGAGAATGCCGTATACGCCCAGCCGAGTGCGCCGCCCCAGTCGTGAGAGACAAGTGCCACGCGGCCGCCGAGCGTCTCCGCGACATTGCCGACGTCGGCGAGCGCGTTCGGCAGAGCGTAGGCACCCACGTCGTCCGGCTTGTCGGAATCCCCGAAGCCGCGCAGGTCCATCGCCACCGCCCGGTAGCCCGCTTCGGCACACGCCTCCAGCTGGTGACGCCACGACCACCAGAACTCCGGGAACCCATGCAGGAACAAGACGGGCGATCCGTCCTCGGGGCCCTGCTCGACGACGTGGATCTTCACCCCGCCGGAATCGACGAAACGCTCCCGCATCGCGTAACGGTAACCTCTTGCGCATGTCGGATGAGCTCGGCCAGCTGATCCAGAAGCACGTCTCCCAAGACGAGGTTGTCGACATCTGTCGCGAGCTCGTGCGCGCAACATCCGAAAACCCTCCCGGCAACGAAGAGCTCGTCGCGAAGACGACGCAGAGCTTGCTCGGCCGCCTCGGCTTGGAGGCCGAGTTCGTCGAGCCACTGCCCGGGCGCGTGAGCACGATCTCGAGCTGGGGGATCGCTTCCGGCAAGACGCTGCTCTTCAACGGCCACTACGACGTCGTCCCGGTTCCCGATCCGGACGACTGGCCCCACCCGCCCTTCGACGCCGTCGTCGAGGACGGAAAGCTCTACGGACGCGGCTCGACCGACATGAAAGCGGGCATCGCCGCGTGCATTGCCGCCGTATCGGCGCTGCAGCGCGCAGGCGTCGACCCGAACGGCCGGCTCCTCATGCATTTCGTCGCCGACGAGGAGGCGCTCGGCACGCACGGGACGAAGTACCTCGTCGCCAACAATTACTGCGACACCGTGACCGAGGCGCTTGTGGGCGAGCCGACGGCGATGCATCTCGTCCGCGCCGAGCGCGGTGCGGTGTGGCTCCGGATTATCACCGAAGGTGTTTCGGCCCACGGGTCGACGCCGCAGCTCGGCGTCAACGCGATCGAGCACATGACGCACGTCATCTGGGCCGTCTCCAACCTGCGGCCCCGCAAGCTCCACGAGGTCCTCGGCGCCCCGACGCTCAACGTCGGAACGATCCGCGGCGGGTCGAAGGTGAACATGGTGGCGGCGCACTGCGAGATCGAGATCGACCGGCGGACGATTCCCGGCGAGACGACCGATGAAGTGGTGGCCGAGCTCGAGGAAGTGCTCGACCAGGCACGCAGGGAGGTTCCCGGCATGAACGTCCGCCTCGAGGTCGACGACGGCGCGGAGCCGTCGGAGACTCCCGAGGGGACGTCGCTCGTCGACCTGTGCACGGAAGCGCGCGACGTCTTCGGGATCGAAGGATCCGAAGTGGGATACGCCGGCGCCACCGACGCGCGGTTCCTCATCAACCAAGCGGGCATTCCGTCGCTCGTCTTTGGTCCCGGTGATCCACTCCTGGCGCACACGACCGGCGAATATGTGGACGTCGCGCAGCTCGTCGACGCCACACGCGCGTATGCCTACGCGTTCGCCCGGTTCCTCGACGCGAGCTGACTCCCGGTAATCTGGGAATATCCGTTCTTCGAGCGAGGTTCCATGGCCGTGACAGCAAAAGCAACGCTCGACGCCAAAGGCCTCTCGTGCCCCTTGCCCGTCGTGAAGGCGCGGCTCGAGATGGAGAAGCTCGACTCCGGTGACGTCCTCGCGGTGCTCGCTACCGATCCGGGATCCGTCGCCGACTTCGACAACTGGACGAAGATGTCGGGACACGAGCTGCTCTCGTCCGACGAGAGCGACGGCGTCTACAGCTACCTAATCCGCAAGGGCGCCTAGGTCGGCTTCGGCCTCCATCTCGACCTTCCATCGGGGGTCGAGCAGCGCAGCAACAACGACCATCGTCGACGCCGGCCTGACATCGGCGAACACCTCGCCGTGCGCACGGCCGACGGCTTCCCAATGGCCCGCGTCGAGAAGGTAGGTGCGAGTCCGGACGACGTGTCCCGGTCTCGCGCCGGCTTCGTCGAGCGCTTCGAGGATGATCTCGAGGCACCGGCGCGCCTGCGTGTATGGATCCGGGTCGCACGAGCCGTCCGGCATGATCGGCGCCGTTCCTGATACGACCACACGATCGCCCACCCGGACGGCCCGGCTGAACCCGATGACGGGCTCGAATGGGGAGCCGGATGGAATGTTCTGTCGGGTCACGAACTACCCCGCGAACTTGTACCCCACGTTGCGAACGGTCTGGATCGTGTTCGCGTGCTCGCCGAGCTTGGCCCGCAGTCGCCGCACGTGGACGTCCACGGTGCGCGTGCCGCCGAAGTAGTCGTAGCCCCACACTCGCGACAACAGCGTCTGGCGCGTGAATACGCGTCCGCGGTGAGTCGCGAGAAACTTCAGCAGCTCGTACTCCATGTACGTCAGATCGATCGGCTCGGAGTCGACGTGGACCTGATACGTCGCGAAGTTGATGATGAGCGGGCCGAGGTTGAGCAGATCGGATTGCTCGCCCTGCTTCGCACGCCACAGCAAGTGACGCAAGCGGGCGTCCAATTCGGCGAGCTGATACGGGACGACGAGAAAGTCGTCGAACGCACCCTCGCGCAGGAAGAGCTCTCGCAGCTGCTCGACGCGAACGAGCGCCATCAGCGGTACGCCCGACATCGTCTCTTCCTTGCCGAGGACCTGGCAGAACTGCAGGGCCTCGGGCGCATTGTCCCCGGCCCACACGCAGACGAGGTCTGCTCGCTCATCTGCCCCGCCGTCGGCGAACGAGAACGAGTCGGCGTTCAACCCGAGCAGGCCGAGATCTCTCGAGATTCCGGAGATCTCTTCCGGGTTGGCCGCATACAGATGGCAGATCTTCATCAGAGCATCGGCAGGTAACGGTTGAGCTCGTAGGGCGTGACGTAGGCCTTGTACTCCTCCCATTCCTCGCGCTTGTTGCGGAGGAACCACTCGAAGACGTGCTCGCCGAGGGCTTCGGCCATCAGCTCGGACCGCTCCATCAGGTGGAGCGCGTCCTCGAGCGTGTCCGGAAGCATTTCGAGCCCGAGCGCGCGGCGCTCCTCGGCCGACATCGCGTAAATGTCGTCCTGCGACTCCGGGGGAAGCTCGAGCTCCTGCTCGACGCCGTTGAGCCCCGCCGCCAGCGCGACGGCCAGGAACAGGTAGGGATTGCACGCCGGGTCGGGGGCCCGGTACTCGATGCGCGTCGACGGCTCCTTCTGCGGCTTGGCCATGGGCAGCCGCACGAGTGCCGCACGGCTCTGCCGGCCCCAGACGGCGAACACCGGCGCTTCGTAGCCGGGGATCAGCCGCTTGTAGGAGTTCACCCACTGGTTCGTGACGGCGGCCATCTCGCGTGCGTGTGCGACGATGCCGGCGATGAACGACCGGCCGATCTTCGACAGGTGGTACTCGTCGGCGGCGTCGAAGAAGGCGTTGC
>DASQWC010000199.1:0-7194 GCA_035640475.1 Actinomycetota bacterium
GCCGCGGCGGCGCCGCCGGTCGTCGATCTCGACGACGCCGCTGTCCGGTGCGAGGAAGCCGCTGGCGATCCCGAGCAATGTCGACTTCCCGGACCCATTCTCTCCGACGAGCGCGTGAATCTCGCCGGCGCGGCAGTCGAAGCTGATATCGCGGAGCGCCTGCACGGCTGCGAATGCCTTCGACACGCCGCGCAGCGACAGCACGACGGGGCTCACGGGCCCGGGACTCGACATCAGGACTCAGTTCGCTGTGCCATTCCTCCCTATGGGTACATCCGCTTCAGCAGCTTGAGCGGCACGAGCGACGTCGCGGACGCTTCCTGCGGATAGCCCTTGACGCACGAATCGCGCTTCGCCTGGTTCTGCAGCGCGATCGGGAACACGATCGTCGGCGGGATCTTCGCGCCCTTGAGCTTCATCATCGCCGCGGTGAAGGCGACGCGGATCTGCGAGTTTCCCGCGGTGTAGTAGTAGACCTTGAGCTTCGGATTGTGGAGCCGCTTCGCGGCACAACCCATGCCGACGTCGTCCGTCCGCAGCGTCAGCACCGAGTTGAACGGCTTACCGGCGGCCTTGTACGCCGCGAACGCCCCTTGCGCCATTCCGAGGCCGTACTCGTAGCTCCAGCCTTTGATGTTGGGATAGCGCGCGAGGATTCCGGCCACGACCTCCTGCACCTTCGAGGAGTCCCAGTTCGTCGCCTCGGTCGCCACGACCTTGATCTTCCTGTTCAGTGCGGGCCGCTCGCACTTCTGCCAGCCGAGCGACAGCGGGTTGCCGGGGAAGCCGCCGAGGAACGCGATGTTGCCCGACTTGACTTGCTGATTCATGACGCGGGCGTACGCCTTCCCGAGCCTGCATGTGTCTTCGCCCACGACCGTCAGGTAGTTCTTCCCGGGCCCAGTGACGTAGCCCCACGCGTAGGTGGCAACGGGGATTTTCGCCCTGGTCGCCTCTCTGAACACCGGCAGCATCGCGTCGCCGAAGTCCGGGTACGTGACGATGAGGTCGACGCCCTGCGAGATCGCGGCGCGGAAGTCGGTCAGCGCCTGGGCCGGATTCGAGTGAGCGCTCGTGTAGATGATCTTGCCGACGTTCTTGTAGGTGAGCGCCTGGAGGATGAACTCCATCTTCGAGATCTGGCGGTAGACGTTCTCGCCGAAGCCCTCGACGTAGGCGACGGTGAGCTTCCCTCCGGTACCGGTGCTGCAGCCGTTGTTCTTCCAGCACCGCAGCGCCAGGTCCTGGTTGACCTTGTTGTCTGCACGGCCGTAGGCGGCGAGGGCGATGTTGCGTGCCATCTTGTTCGCCGGCAGCAGCTTTGCGTTGAAGAGCGTCTTCTTCAGGATGGCCGAGTTCGCCTTGTACACCTCGCCGAAACCACCGGCCTGCGGCTTCGCGGTGCTGCTGTGGCCGGCCGCGACAAGTACGAGCGTCGTCGCGAGCAGCACGAGAACCAGCACCAGCGCAAGCCGCCTCTGCTTCACTCCGCGCCCCTGTCGTTCGTGCATCGTCTCTCTCCTTTCGCCTCTCAACTCTTGCTTTCGCCCAGGCCGCCGCGGTCGCGCGCGGGCGGCTCCCTTGGCCGGAGGACACGTCCGAGGAGCGACGCGACTCGGTCCCCGGAGACCAGCATTCCGACGATGATCGCCCCGCCGAAGACGACAAACTGCATTGCCGTCGAGAGGCCGAGGATGCGCAGCATCTGCGTCAGCAGCGTCAGGGCGAGCGCCGCCATCCACGTCGACGTGGCGCTCGCGAGCCCGCCCGCAAGCGAGGCGCCGGCGATGACGACCGCCGCAATCGGGGCCAGCAGGTACGCCTGGCCGAAGCCGGGGTCGATGCTGATGCGTACACCGGCGAGCAGCACGGCCGCGACCGCATAGAGAACGCCCGCCGCCGTGTACGCAAACACGACGTGGGTTCGCACGTGTACGCCCGCCATCCAGGCCGCCTTCGGATTCGCCCCGACAGCCTGAAAGCGGCGCCCGACGGCTGTGTACCGCAAGACAAGTGCGACGGCGAGCGTGATCGCGGCACCCGTCCAAAAGACCGAGCTGATCCCCAGCGGCTTGTCCTCGGCCCACGACGAAAGCCCGCTCGGAACGTCGGACTCCTCGGCGACACTGCGCGAGTACTTCAGGCCCCAGGCGAGAACGATTTGCCCCACCGCCAGCGTGACGATCAGGGGGTTCAGCCGCAGGATCCCGACGAAGACTCCGTTGGCGAAGCCCGCGAGCACACCGATGCCGAGGCAGGCCAGGATCGCGAGCGCGAGTCGATCGTTCGATCCGGATCCGACGCCGACGATGAGGTTGCCGCCGAGGAACATCACGCCCGGCGTCGACAGGTCGATGCCCGCGTGCATGATCACGAGCATCTGGCCGAGGGCGGCGACGGCGAGAATCGTCATGTAGGGGAGGACGAACGCCCACGACGTGTTCTGCAGCGCCTCCGGCGCAATGATCGCGGCCACCACGGCGAGGACGCCGGTCGCAATCCAGATCGGGACGAAGCGGGCGCCGACCAGGACCTCGCTCAGCAGCGGCGCAAGCCGTCCCTGACGCAGCGCGACGCCCTCGCTCGGCGTTTGCGCGCTCACCGCCCCCGTACCGCTCTGGACTCGACCAGAGGCCCATTCTGAGCAGGTGCGGCCGGGGGTGTCAACCATGACCGAACGCATACGGCGAAAAGCGGCCGCGCGTTCATCGACGCTTAACGCTCGCGGGCGGCGACCGGTCCCTTCATTGACTGTTTGCGCGGCACCCGTTTATGCTCGCTGCACAAATGCGGCGGGGTCAGGCCGCGCATTCCGTGTCACGCAAGCCAAGGAGAAGAGAGGCATGAGCTCCCAACGCCTTTTGATCCGGAACGGCTTTGTCGTCTCGATGGACGCCGACGTCGGCGACGTTCCGCACGGCGACGTCCTCGTCGAGGACGGCAAGATCGCCGAGATCGGGCGCGGTCTCGAGGCGTCCGAAGCCGACGAGGTCGACGCCACGGGAATGATCGTGATGCCGGGGTTCGTCGATACGCACCGGCACACATGGCAGACGCCCGTCCGCGGCGTGCTGCCGTGTTGCACGCTCGATCATTACTTCGCGGTGATGCTGGGCAGCGTCGGCGGCCATTACCGCCCGGAGGATGTCCACGTCGGGAACTACGCCGGTGCGCTGGAAGCAATCAACGGCGGCGTCACGACGCTGCTCGACTGGTCGCACATCAACAACACGCCCGATCACTCGGATGCTGCGATCCAGGGGCTGAAGGATGCGGGCATTCGCGCGATCTACGCGCACGGCGTCCCCACGGGCGGCGAGTGGTGGGCGTTCAGCGAGCTCGAGCATCCGGAGGACATCCGGCGTATCCGCGATACGTACTTCTCGTCGGCCGACGGGCTGATCACGCTCGCGCTCGCGGCGCGCGCCCCCGGCAACTCGAACTTCGAAGTTGCCAAGCACGACTGGGAGCTCGCGCGCGACCTGGGCATCCGCATCAGCGTCCACGTCGGCATGCGACTCACGAACGTCCACGTGCACCACGTGAAGAACATGGACGACCTCGGGCTGATGGGCCCGGATACGACGTACATCCACTGCACGGACTCGACGGACGAGGAGCTCGATCTGATCAAGGAAACCGGCGGAACGGCGTCCGTCGCGCCGTACGTCGAGATGCTCATGGGACACGGCCGGCCGCCGACGGGCAAGCTGCTGCAGCGCGGCGTCCCCGTCTCGTTGAGCGTCGATGTCGTCTCGAGCGTGCCCGGCGAGATGTTCACGCAGATGCGCACCGCGCTCGTCCACGAGCGGATCGGTGCCTTCACCGAGACGCCCGACGAAGCGTTCGCGCCGACGCTGACGCATAAGGACGTGCTCGAGTTCGCGACGATCGAAGGCGCACAGGCGTGCGCGCTCGAGGACAAGGTCGGATCGCTCGCTCCCGGCAAGCAGGCCGACATCGTGCTCCTCAACGTCAACGCGATCAACACCGCGCCGATGGTCGATCCGGTCGGGACGATCGTCGTCTTTGCCGACACATCGAATGTCGACTCCGTTTTCGTCGCAGGACGTGCCCTGAAGCGGAACGGCGAGCTCGTCGGCGTCGACCTCGATCAGGTATTGCAGAAGCTCGACGAGTCGAGGAACCACATCCTGGGAGCGGGTGAGCTGCTGCCCGAGTGGGCGGCCAAGCCGATGGCAGCCGTCTAGGTCCTGGGTTCTCGGGGGCTCGTCTTGCCGCCGGCGAGCCCCATTCCCTCCTCGGCGCTGAAAGGAGACGAGTAATGGCGAGTGGCACCGTCGTCGTCGTTGGCGGCACGCAGGGACTCGGGCGCGAGCTCGCGCAGTCGTACGCGGGCGACGGCCGCGATGTGATCGTGACGGGAAGGGAGCAAACGCGCGCGGACTCCGCCGCAAGCGAGATCGGCGCGCAGACCCGTGGCATCGGGTTCGACCTTGCACAGCCGCACACCATTGCCGACCGTCTCGCAGACGTCGACGGCGTCCAGTACCTCGTGCTGGCGGCAATCGAGCGTGACGTGAACAAGGTGCGCGAGTACGACGTCGACGCCGCGCTGCGGCTCGTCACGCTCAAGCTCGTCGGCTACACCGAGGTGATCCACGCGCTCCATCCGCGAATGGCCGACGATTCGGCGATCCTCATCTTTGGTGGCCTTGCACGTGACCGGCCGTATCCGGGCTCGACGACTGTCACGACCGTGAACGGCGGGGTCACGGGTCTCGTGCGCACGCTCGTGATCGAGCTCGCGCCGACGCGCGTGAACTGCCTGCACCCGGCGATCGTCGGCGACAGTCCGCAGTGGATCGACATGCCGCACGAGCGCCGCGACGCGCTCGTGCAGCGCACGCCGATCGGGCGGCTCGTGACCATGGCCGAGGTCGTTGGCGCATCACGCTTCCTGCTCGAGAACGAGGCGATAAACGGCATCAACCTCCCCGTCGACGGCGGCTGGCTCTGCATGTGAGAGCCGCGACCGCCGCCGGCGTCGCGATCGGCACGGCGGTCGGTTACAACATCGCGAACGTGGGGCCTGCGGCCGAGGTGGTCTCCGAGGCGTACGGCGTCCGCCTCGGGACCGTCGGCTTCCTCACCACCGCCCTCTTCGTCACGCACCTCGTGATGCAGATCCCGGGCGGACGGCTCGTCGATCGCCACGGAGCGCGAACGCTCGCGAGCATCGGGCTAGCGGTCATCGCACTCGGCAACGTCGTCGGGCTCGTCGCCGCGTCGTTCCCGCTCGCGTTCGTCGCGCGCCTCATCGCCGGGTTAGGTACGGGCGTCGGCTTCGTGGCCGGCAGCGACTACGTCCGTGCAACGGTTGGATCGGCCACGGCGCAAGGGCTCTACGGAGCGGCCGGCGTGGGCGGGGGAGGGCTCGCCATCGCGGTCGTCCCCCTGACGACGTCCGCTCTCGACTGGCGCGCGCCGTACGCAACGGCGCTCGTCGCTGCCTGCATCGTTCTCGTCGGTCTTCCGCTCGCGCAGCGCGACCGGCGCAAAGGCGAGGCGGTGCGTTCCGCCGGTGCACCCGTCGCGGAGATCGTCCGCGACCAGCGCCTCTACCCACTCGCGTTGGCCCACACGGCGTCATTCGGATTCAGCGTCATCGTCGGGAATTGGGCGGTTTCGCTGCTCGAGCACGACGGTTACGGCCGGCGCCTCGCGGGGGCCGTGGCCGCGCTGACGCTGCTCGCCGGATTCGTGACGCGCCCGCTCGGTGGCCGCGCCTTTCAGCGCGGGCGCGAGCGTGCTGCACCACTGCTCGCGGCGAGCATGGTCGCGGGCGCCGCGGGAACGTTGCTGCTCCTGCTGGACGCTCCGCTCGCCCTCCGAGTCGCCGGCGCGGCCGTGCTCGGCCTCGCTGCCGGCATCCCGTTCGCCGCCGCCTTCGCCGGAGCACAGACGATTCGGCGCGACGGGCCGGGCGCAGCCATCGGCTTCATCAACGCGTGCGCGACGTTGGTCATTGCCGTCGGCACGCCGTTGGTCGGTGTCACGTTTTCGCTGCCGGGGCACGGTCGCACGGGCTTCGTCGCGGTCGCCGTTTTATGGGCACTCGCGGCGCTCGCTGTGCGGCCGTCGAAGCTGCCGGTGCTTGCGCCTGCCGCGTAGGCGACGCGGTACGACGATCGGGCCGCGTATACTGATTTAGGTATATTACGCCGCATCGAAGCGCGTGACCTCATCCGAAACGCGCGCCGACAGGCCGGGCTCACGCAGGCGGGCCTGGCAGAACGAGCCGGAACCTCCCAGCCCGCGATCGTGCGTTACGAAAGTGGAGAGGCCGTTCCGCATCTCTTGACGCTCGAGCGGATCCTTCGCGCGTGCGGTCTGCAACTGCGGCTTGAAGGCATTCCCGCCACTGGATCGCCTCCCAGCTCCGTTCGGGCGTCGATTGGCGCGCGCGCGCGCATCCTCCGTCGTCGGCGAGGCGCGTTGCTCGACGTCTTGCGCCGGGAGGGGGCGGCCAATCCGCGCGTCTTCGGGTCGGTCGCGCGAGGCGAGGAAGGTCCGACGAGCGACATCGATCTGCTCGTCGACCTCGATCCGGAGGCAACCCTGCTCGATCTCGCCCGGATTCGGCGCGTCGTCGAGGAGGTGGTCGGAGCACCAATCGATGTCGCCGTGCCAGGAATGCTCAAGGAGGCTATTCGCGCCAGAGCCGAGCAAGAGGCGATTCCACTGTGACGCGACGGGCGATCGAACGGCTCGCAGATATCACCGATGCGATCGATCGAATCCGCGAGTACGCCGGTGGCCTGGAGGCCGCGTCGATCGAGTCGGCGCTCGTCGCGGATGCCGTTGCGTACAACCTCCTGGTCATTGGTGAGGCGGTCAAGGGTCTCGACGAATTGATCCGCGACGCAGAGCCGAGCATCTCGTGGGCGGACATCGCCGGGATGCGCGATCTGCTGGCTCACGAGTACTTCCGCGTCGACGCCGCCATCGTGGAGCGGACAGTACGCCGGGACCTGTCCGCGCTCGATGACGCGGTTCAGCGATTGCGCCGAACAGCTTCTCGCTGATCGACCCGACGCCCTTGGGTGAGAAAACCGGCCGGCGGGTACTCGGCGTAAAGCCATCAAGCCAACGTCAGCGAGAGATGGGGGAGCTCAGATGACCCGCTTCACGTTGCTTGCCGCCGTGGCCGCCGCGCTGGTCGTCTCCGCG
>DASQWC010000200.1:0-2296 GCA_035640475.1 Actinomycetota bacterium
GCGGAGATCGTGCTCGACCTCACCGAAGTCGAAGATCATGTCAATCGGATGAATCCCAGGCGTCATGACGCCTTCGACGAGCTCCCACCGCTGGTGCCAGACGAACGACGAGCGCTCGATGAACGCGCGCGCCTCGTCGGCGGTGGGTGTCGTCGTGACATTCATGGTCGCTCGTCCAAACCGATCAGGTTTGCATCGACGGGGAGGTTCGAAGCCGGCACGGCGCCCTGAGGAGCCTCGTCGGGTGGAAACCCGACCTCGTCGGCCCGAGCACCCGAAGGCGCCATCAGAACCGTCCACTGGAAGTTGCGGATCCTGGGCGGAAGCACCTGCACGATCGTCAATCCGGCGTTCCGCGCCTCGCGTCGCACCCACTCGCGGTCGAAGATGACCGACGCAGACAGGTCGTACTCGTTCGTGTACAGCGCGTTCTGGATGTCCGTGAGCATCGGATAGTCGCGCTTGTCGAAGAGGAACCACGTCGAATTGAGAACGCCGCCCGGCGCAAGGACTCGCCCGACCTCGCGGAGATAGTGCTTGGCCTGGGACTCGGTCAGGTGCGTGAACACCGACCATGCGTTGACGAGCGTGAACGAGCCATCCTCCGCCGGGAACGGCAGCGTCTTCGGCTTGTCCACGCCGGGGTTGAGGCTAACGCTGTGGACGTCGTGGTGGCGGAACTCGAACCCCGGGGCGGCCGGCTCGAGGTTTGCACGGCACCACGCGATCATCCCGCGGTGGAGATCGATCCCGAGGTAGCGCTCGGGGCGCGGCACCTGCTGGATCAGCTGCCGCGCGATTCGTCCGCAGCCACAACCGAAGTCGAGCACGCGCTCGTAGACATCCGGCGAGAGGTGCGGGTAGACAAGCGACCCGCGCGGGTTATCGAACTCCGCTGGATCCTCGGGCCCGATCAGCCGCCGCATCTCGGGCGGCGGGATCGGGAGCGTCGCCTGGGCGGACCATGTGCCGTCGGCGTTCACCGCCGCAGTAGACCACGTACCCTCGACTGGTGAAGCCCTCCTCGGACGACGGTCCGCTGATCTCGGTCGTCACGCCGGTCTACAACGGCGCCGGCTTCATCGCCGAAAACGTCGAGATCATCCGGAGTGAGTTCGCGAGATCCGGCGTCTCGTACGAATTGATCGTCGTCTCCGACGGGTCCGTCGACGATACGGCCGAGCGGGCGCTTGCCGCCGGCCACCCGGAGGTGCGGGTCCTCCACTACGACCGGAACGTCGGAAAGGGCTACGCCGTCAAGCTCGGCCTACTCGCGGCGAGAGGCCAATACGTCGGCTTCATCGACTCTGACCTCGACCTGCATCCGGCGGAGCTGCCCGCTTTTCTCGATGCGATGGAGCGTGACGCGCTCGATGCCGCAATCGGCTCAAAGCGGCATCCACGCTCGCAGGTCGACTACCCGACACGGCGGCGTGTGTACTCCTGGCTGTATCAGCAGCTGATTCGAGTCCTGTTCGACCTCGACGTCCGAGACACCCAGGTCGGCATCAAGCTCTTTCGACGCGAGCTGGTCGACGCCGTGGTCCCGCATTTGCTCGTCAAGCGCTACGCCTTCGATCTGGAGCTCTTGGCAGTCGCGAACGCCAGCGGTTTCCGCCGCATCGGAGAGCTCCCGGTACGGCTCGACTACCGCTTTTCCGAGAGCGGCCTCGACGTGCTGGCGGTGGCGCAGGCGCTCGTAGACACCGCGGCGATCTTCTACCGCCTCAGGATCTTGCAGTACTACCGACGTCGCCGGCGCATCGTCGGGGAGCGCCGAGCGGCGACCCCACTCAGAACCGCCGTCGCCTTCGTGGGACCGATGGCCGACCAGGAAGGTCTGCGCCGGTCGATCGACGCGCTGGACGGACTCGAGCACGCTCCGGACCAGGTGGACGTCAGCCTCGCCGCGCCGAGAGGCACCGGTGACGACGTCACTACCAGGCGGCTGGAGCTGTTGGAACGAACGGACGCCGACTTGATCGCGTTCCTGACCCCGGGCGTCCTACCGGGAACGAACTGGCTGGGCGCCCTTCTCCCCTACTTCGCGAATCCCAGGGTCGTCGCCGTGGGAGGCCCGATCCTGCCGAGCGTCACGGGCGACCTCAGCGTCGTCGGTGCGGCGGCGTTATACGAGTCGCGCTTCGCGGCCGGGCCACTAGCCCGACGTCATCTCCCCGGCAATCTGCGTGAGCTCGTCGATCAGCCGCTCGACAATCTCCTCGTACGCCGAGAGGCGGCGAGTGAGTCAGCGGCCTTCGCTGACGCAGCGGCCCGGAGTGACGACAGCGACGTC
>DASQWC010000201.1:0-9829 GCA_035640475.1 Actinomycetota bacterium
GCGGAGATCGTGCTCGACCTCACCGAAGTCGAAGATCATGTCAATCGGATGAATCCCAGGCGTCATGACGCCTTCGACGAGCTCCCACCGCTGGTGCCAGACGAACGACGAGCGCTCGATGAACGCGCGCGCCTCGTCGGCCGTCGGGGTGGTCCCCTCGTTCACTGCCGCAGTAGACCACGTACCCTCGACCGGTGAACCGGTCTTCGAGTGCCCGTCCGCTCCTGTCGGTCGTCACGCCCGTTTACAACGGCGCGGGCTTCATCGCCGAGAACGTGGAGATCATCCGCAGCGAGTTCGCGAAGTCCGGCGTTTCATACGAATTGATCGTCGTCTCCGACGGATCGGTTGACGACACGGCTGAACGGGCACTTGCCGCCGGCCATCCAGAGGTGCGCGTCCTGCAATACGACCGCAACGTCGGAAAGGGCTACGCCGTAAAGCTCGGGCTTCTCGCAGCACGGGGCCAGTTCATCGGTTTCATCGACTCGGACCTGGATCTGCATCCGGCGGAGCTGCCCGCTTTCCTCGAAGCGATGGAGCGTGACGCGCTCGACGCCGCGATCGGCTCAAAGCGGCATCCACGCTCACAGGTCGACTACCCGACACGGCGGCGCGTGTACTCCTGGCTCTACCAACAGCTGATCCGCGTCCTGTTCGATCTCGACGTCCGGGATACCCAGGTCGGCATGAAGCTCTTTCGGCGCGCGCTTGTCAACGCCGTGGTCCCGCACTTGCTCGTCAAGCGCTACGCCTTCGATCTAGAGCTCTTGGCAGTCGCGAACGACAGCGGTTTCCGCCGGATCGAGGAGCTGCCTGTGCGGCTTGACTACGGCTTTTCCGAAAGCGGCCTCGATCCGCTCGGGGTGGGACAGGCGCTTCTCGATACGGCGGCAATCTTCTACCGGCTCAGGATCCTGCAGTACTACCGGCGCCGGCGGCGAATCGTCGGTGAGCGCAGTGCCGTGCCGCCACTCACCACGGCAGTCGCGTTCGCCGGGCCAGACGCCGACGACGAGGCTCTTCGACGCTCACTCGACGCGCTGAAGCGGCTCGAGCGCGCACCGAGCCGGGTGGACGTCAGCTTGGCCGCACCCCGCGCGAGTGACGACGACCTCACCGCGCGGCGCCTGGAGCTGCTGGATCGAACAAAGACAGATCTGATCGCGTTCCTCACGCCGGGCGTCGTTCCCGGAACGAACTGGCTGGGCGCCCTACTTCCCTACTTCGCGAATCCGAAGGTCGTGGCGGTAGGAGGCCCGATCCTGCCGAGGGCCACGGGCGATTTGAGGGTCGACGGCGCTGCGGCGCTTTACGAGTCGCGTTTCGCCGCCGGACCACTGGCGCGCCGGCATTTGCCCGGCAACCTGCGTGAGAGCGTCGACCAGCCGCTTGACAATCTGCTCGTGCGGCGGCGAGCGGCGCTTGCGTCCCGGGCGTTTCACGACGCCGCTCGACGGATGAACGACGGCGATGTCTGCCGGCGGCTCGCGCGAGAAGGGTCGGTGCTCTTCGTTCCCGATGCCGCAGTGGTCGCATCGATGCCCCGGCTTGTCCGTCCGCTGCTACAGACTGTGCACGCGCATGCGCGCGCCCGCGGCGTCGATCTCGCCCGCGGCGAGGGCGCTCCTCTCTCGGCGCTACCGCCGGTGGCGCTCACGCTCGCCCTCTTGGCCGTACCCGTCTCGGTGAGGCGGCCGCGGCTGCGCATCGGGCTTTCCGCGACCGCCGCGCTCTACGCCGCTGGCCTGCTCCACGCCAGTACGCAGGGCGCACTGCGTCACCGAAGCGCTCGGGTAGGGCTCGCATTCCTACTCGCTGCACCTGCAAGCCACATCGCCTACGGCGCCGGCGTCCTTCGCGGCTGCTTTCAGACGCTTAGCCGAAGGCATTAGCACAGACGCGGGCCGCCGCTACGATCGCGGCCTCGATGGCGTCGCAGGATCCGACTCTGCGCCGATCGCTGGCGCGCCGGACACTGGCCGGCGCTCGTGCCTCGACCGGGGTCCGCGCCAGTGGCGTCTTGCTCGGAAGTGCTGCGGTCACGCTGGCCGGCTCCTATCTCTTCAACCTGATCTGTATCCGTTGGCTCGGAGCTAGGGACTACGGCGACGTAGCGGCATTGACGACCATCGCGACAATGGTGCTCCTGCCCTTGGTGGGTGTGCAGGCTGCACTCGCTCGCGAGGTCGCAACCTTCAACGCTGAAAAGAACGACGCCGCGATTTCTTCGCTTCTCACCGTGACAATCCGCCGCGCGCTCTTGGTCGGAGTGCCCGCCTTACTTCTTCTGCTCGCGATTTCGCCGGTCCTCGCGAACGCGTTGAACATCGACGCGACCGCGAGCGCAGTGGCCGCGGTCATCCTCGTCTGCGCCGCGGCGCCGATTCCGGTACTGCAGGGTTTCCTGCAGGGACTCGAGCGATACGCCCTCATGGCCGCCGGGCTTGTGGCGAATGGTTTCGGCCGCGCGCTCCTAGTGATGCCGATCCTGCTCGCCGGCTTCGGCGTCTGGGGAGCGCTGACTGCGGGCACAATCGCTGCGGTGGCCGCGGTCGCGATCACGCTTGTGGGTCTCCGCGATGTCTGGCGCCAGCCAAGCGGAGCGAAAATTGATCTCGATCTCAAAGGGTTCAAGTTGGTCATCTTTGGGCTCTTCGCGTTCACCGTGCTCATGAACGCCGACGTCCTCGCGGCCAAGGCTTTCCTTCCCGAGGATGATGCCGGCAGATACGCGTCGGCCTCTCTCGTCGGCAAGCTAGCCGCGTTGCTGCCCGTAGGAGTGATTGCGCCTGTGCTTCTCCCGCGAGCGACGGCCCGCTTGCACCGCGGCGAGAACGCACACGCGCTCGTCGCGCGATCGCTGCTCGCGACCGCTTCCTTCGGCGCGCTGCTGACGCTGGTCCTGATCGCCGTTCCTCAGTCGCTCGTCGAGTGGGGATTCGGAGAGCAGTTCGGTGATGCGCGCGATCTGCTGGCACCTTGTGCTGCAGTCATGACGCTCTGCGGTCTTCTCAACGTCAACCTCACGTTCGCGTTTGCACTTCGCGATCACTGGCTTATCGCGCTGCTTGGCTTAGCGGTGCTCGTCGAGGCTGCTCTTTTTGGCGTGCTCCACGGGAGCGGCTACCAGATCCTCGCGGCGACTGCGATTGCTGCGCTCACAGTAATCGTCCCACATGAGTTGCGTTCGCCCGCATCGATGTGGCGGCTGTCCAAATTGGCCGGTGCCGCACGTGGGCGGCCCCTACGCCCATGACAGCAGGACCTCGATAAGTTCCCCACGATGAATCGCGCCTTGTTGCAGTGGCTCTGTTGTCCTGTCTGTAGAGCATCGTCGCTTGCGCTCTTTGAGGAGGCGGACGAGGACGGAGAGGTCATCACGGGCGTACTTTCCTGCTCTGAGTGTCAGGCTGGATACGAGATCCGGAATGGAATCCCGTTCCTTCTTCCGCAAGATTTGCAGGCAAGACTCGATCTGCGTCTGAGCGATGCCGACGAACGGGATTTCGCCGCGTATCGAACGGACGCCACGCCCGCAGTAAGAGCCGTGCTCGCGGGGCTGGCTCGTGACTCGCGCGTCGTCCTCGACATCGGAAGCGGACGCTCTCCGTACCGGGACCTCTTCCGGGGCGACCTGGTCTGCGTGGATCTCTATCCGCCCTTTCTCTCCGAGCTCCGCGCGGCAGTAACTCCCGGATTGCGCGTGCACTCGGTTTGCGCCTCGGCCACACACTTGCCCTTCCAGGATGGATTTGCAGACTTGGTATTCGCCTCCGAGGTGATTGAGCACCTATCGCCAAGCGATGCCCAAGACGCAATGCACTCGTGGCCTCGTCTTGCCAAGAAGTGGTGCGTAATCGACACGCTCAACGGTACGGAGCGTGCCGTCATCACGCGGCTTCGCTACCTGATTTACCGCACCCAGAGCCTGACCGGAGTTACGCACCCGAATTTACCCGAACTCGATCACCACTCGACGTTCTCTCCCGAGACGTTTCGGACAGCCGGATATGAGTGCCATGGCTGCATCGGCTGGGTTTCGCGACAGCGATTTCGGCTTGGGAAACTCTGGGATCTTTACGATGCCGTCGCTTGGCGCGTGCCTTCGATCGGAGGAACGCTAATTGCGATCGCGCCGGGAAGCGGTCCGACGGCTGACGCCAGCCGTGACGATCGAGCATCTTCTGTCAGACACGACCCACGTTAATGGCAAGCGCGATTAGAAGCGCTCCGCGACCGCGCCGGGTTGGTCAAGCTCGGACCACGCGTTCCGAGAGTACGCCCGGCCGCACGGCCAAGACGTTGAAGAGAGTCTGCCGCGTGGCGAGACCCGTGACGAGGACGGAGCGATGCGTCGAATCGTCGCTGGCGTCGGCGCTCACGTCGTCGACATGGCGTAGCCGCCCCAGGGCGGTGACGCGATAGAGCGCGTAACCCCGGTCTTGGAGCCTGCTCGTCACTGCATCCGCCTCGTGACCGCGGCGCCGGAGTAGGGCCGCGTTCTGCTCGAAGAGAATGGCGTCGGGCGTCATTGCGTCGAGCGTGCGTTCTGCCCCCGCCAGGACCTGAGGCTCGAGCCCCTCCACGTCCATCTTCACGAGCCTTAACGGGCGCGACTCGCCAACCTGGGCCAAATAGTCGTCGAGCGAAACTCCCTGCGCGTCCAAAGGGCCGTAGGCGCCGCCGATCGTGAAATCGCCGGTCGACTTCCCGACGAGTCGCTCTTCGTCGAGCCCCAGCTTCACGTTGCCCGACCGGTCCGTGACGGCAGCGCGATTCACCGTCACGTTGCCGACGTTGTTCTGGCGGATGTTCCGTTCAAGGGTGGAGTAGTTGGCAGGAACGGGCTCGAACGCGTAGACGTGCCCGTCGTCGCCTACCCGCGCCGCGCCGATGAGGGTGAAGAACCCGACGTGGGCACCAACGTCGACAAAGACGTCTCCCGGCCGGAGCAGCCGCTGCACAAGACGCGACTCATGGGGCTCGTGACACCGATAAAAGAGACGCCGCTGGATGTACTCGCCGACGTCGACAGTCATCTGGAAACCGTCGACTTCGACGTCATGCTCCCCGCGGGGGCCAAGGAACCGATGGACACGCTCGACGACGAGCGGAAACCACCCGGGAAGGAGAGGAGCCGGCACGCGCATGGCGGCGACCAAGGCTCGGGTCACGGCGTGAGGAGTCACCAGCACACCGTCGCTGTCACTGGCTCCAGCGCGTTCGTTCCAGCATGCGAGGGCGTACGAGTCCCCTAACCGTTCCGATCCCGTAGATCCCGAGTGTGATCCAGCAGGCGGGCAAATGGAACAGCCACGCCGGATCGCGCCGCCGGCGCTGCCCACGCAGGACGTCTGCGAGGAGGGGCGCGACGACCAACGACGAGCCGACGAAGCGGGCGATGCCCCGCTTCTGCCGGGTCGTCCACGGGTATTGCCGCCCGGTCCCTACGCGCCGAAAGAACAGGTAGTCGTCCACCCGCCGACGGGTCTTACGGCAGAACTGGCCGAGGCTGTCGCAGAAGTAATGCCGAATCGCGACATCGACGAGGCCGACGGTCCGGAAGCCGCGTTGCACAAGTTGCCATGCGAAATCGACGTCGAAGAAGTAGTCGCCGACCGGAACGGCCTCAAATGCCTCCCGGCGAACGATGTACCCGTTCGCGCCCATCGTCGGCACCCAGCGCGGATCGAAAACGACGCGCGTCCAGCCCTCGCGTTCTTGGGCTTCATACGGATAGTCGGTCCACCGCCCCGTGATGTACGAGTAGCGGTCGTAGTTGCCCACGTACAGGACGAGCGGATCAGTCACGCCCGCGAGCGCCGCCCATCGCGTGATGTAGTGGTCTGAGCGACGGTAGTCCCAACGAAGTGCCTGCGAGGACGCGACTTCCCGGTCGTCGAACGGCGCGACCATACGGGCGAGCCAGTCGCTTCCGACCACGGCATTGTCGGAGTCCAGCGTCAGAATGAGTTCCGCCTGGGCGGCCCGGAAGCCGACAGCTTTACCTGCTTCGCCGGTGCGCAGCGGATTCTCGAGCAACTGGTCGACGGCGTGCTCCCGGGCAATGGCGACCGTGCGATCCGTAGATCCGGCATCAACGATCACGATCTCGAAATCTCCGCCGTAGGTCTGGCTTCGCAGCGAGCGGAGGCACTCTTCGAGGTACTTCTCAGAGTTGAGCGTTGGTATGACCGCGCTCACCGAACGCATCACGCGCGCGGGTCCGCGATAGGTAGGGGTCTTCGATCAGCGACGGCCAGCACGGCGCGCTCGAAGAGGTCGTTGGACTTCGACCACGTGAACCCGGCGGCCCATGCAGCGGCGCCGCTCGACAAGCGCTCGTACAGACGTGAGTCCGTCAGTGCTCGTCCGATCGCCGCGGCGAGCGCTTCCGGCGAGGGCTGTGTGATTAGCCCCGTCCGCTCGTTGACGGTCGAGTCGCGCAGTCCGGGGCGGTCGTATACGACTGCCGGCGTACCGAGAGCGTTAGCCTCGGTCACGACAAGGCCCCAGCCCTCTCTAACCGAGGCCATCAGCACAAGCGACGCGGAGGCGAGGAGGCGACGTTTCGCGCCCTCGTCGAGGTGGCCGCGCAGATCGAAGCGATCGGCGACACCGAGGTCGCGCGCTAACGCAAAAAGCCGCGCGCGCTCGTCTTCTCTCCCAGGCCCCGCGACGAGGAGCCGTACGTCCAGGCGCTGATCACGTACGAGCGCGAGCGCGCGGATGAGGTGGTCAATCCTTTTTGACGACGTGATGCGTCCAACGTAGGCGAGCAGTCCGGGCTCCTTCTCGACCGGTGGCGCCTCGACATGGTCGACCGCATTCGGTACCACGAGGACGCGATCTTCGCGGAAGCCGAGCCGCAGTAGGTCTCCTCGTGTTGACTCGGACGGGACAAGAGCCGAGGACCGGCGAAGGAGGCGGAGATACGCCTGTTCGAGTCCGTAGCCAAGCGCGCCAAGAGGCTTCGGCGCCTCATACCACCAAACCTCACGTGCGATCTGGTGCACCCAGAGAACGATGGGGACCGACGCGAACCTGCCTGCGAAGTACGGCAGCGTGTTGATTTCCTCGATAACGACGTCGAAGTCGCGCCCACGTCGCTGCTGCTCCCGGTACCACCGGGGAGCGTGGATCCGAGTTGTTACCGCGCCGCCTCGGCGAACCACCGTGATCCCCTCGATGGTCTCCTCGACCGGCAACCCGGGCACCGCGCTGCTGAACAGCGTCACCGCATGGCCGTGCCTGACGAGATTGCGGGCATACCCATGCGTCATGACCTCAGCGCCCCCGGCCCGGTGGTGACGAATATCCCGCCAGTTGAGAATCAGGACGCGGAGTCTGTTCGCGTTTGTGGTCAGGATCGTCGGGCGACGTACACGTTGTCCGGGGCGAGACTCCTCGACACGCGACAGACGAGTCGGTCGACCGGAAAGTTCCAGACCGGGACCGACCGGGTTCGGACCAACTCGAGCCCTTGGAGGTCGAGGAGGTCGCGAACGGCCCGGTGAGTGAAGAGCCGGATATGTCCTTGCGTGGCGTTTCCCTGGCCGAGGAATCGGAAGCGCCGACCAAGCTTGACATTGGCGGAGTTCTCGACGAACAGGGGCGAGATGCCGACAAGCAGGAGCAATCGGTTGACCCAGTACCCGAGGTTCGGCGTCGAGAGGATGAGAACGCCGCCCGGACGCAGGAGGATCTTCAAGTCGGAAAGCATGGCGTCGGGACTGAAGACGTGCTCGATGACCTCGCCGCAGAACACGACGTCGAACTCCTGTCCCGCAAAAGCGTCGCGAAGGCTCTGCTCGTTGAGGTTCACCGAGCGGAAGTTCGGCGGCGGTTCGAAGGGCTCGACCAGATCGCAGGCGTAGTACTCGTCCTGAGGCGCAATGCGGTCCTGCAGGAGTGCCAAGCGGCCGCAACCGACGTCCAGGACCGAAAGCGGCCGGGCGGTCGAAGCTCGGTGCCGCCGGTACTCCTCGACGAAGATCTGCAGGCGTTCGTCGATTTGGGGAATCGCCGTCTCGACCGTTGCGTAGAACTCCTCAAGGGTGCGCACATCGGCCACGACGCCGAGGCTAGCGGACGAAACGACGATGTCGGACGAGCCGTTACCCTAGCGCGATGGTGGCCCGCGCCCGACGCCGCCCCGCCGTCGAGGCGCGTTCTGAACAGGAAGCCGGCCGGCGGTCGGGAGCCTCTTCGCGCCTCAGCAGCTGGCGCTCGCGCATACCTACCCTCCTCGCCGCCCTCCTCTTGGCAGGGTCCGTTGCTCCCGCGCTCCACAGCGGCATGCGCGGCGACGACTCGCACGTGGGCATCGATAGCAGGGGATATATGCGCGCCGACGACGTTTCGCTGATCGATTACGTCGGCGACACCGTCGAGTTTATGTTCGATACGGGTCGGCTGATGCCGATCGGCGTAGCGCAGGGCACGGCCTACGCCGCCGTCGTTCCAGAACGCCTCCCGTTCAAGTTGGGCATCGTCCTGATGTCGCTCGCGTGCATCGCGGCGCTTATGGCACTGCTGCAAGCGCTCGGCGTCGCTTCGCGCAACGTGTTCCTCGCTGTCACCGTGGCGTTCGCGCTGTCGTTGCAGTTTCGCGCGACGCACGATCCGATGCTCGGGTACAACGCCTCTCAGCAGTTCAACGTCCTCGTGCTGCTGCTCGGTCTCACCGCTTACGCGCGCTACCTCAACACCCGCTCGCGGTCGTGGTATGCAACATCGATCGCAACCGTCCTGGCCTTCTTGCTCATCTACGAGGCGAATCCGCCGCTCGTGCTGGCGTTCGCCGCGCTCCACCTGGGTCGCGGCCCATTCCGGCTCACGTCATGGAAACCGGTGTTTCCCATCCTGGCACTGGGAGCTGCGATGACGCTGCTGTCCGCCTACATGCATCGAACCGCGACCACCGTCGTCGAGGGATATCAGGAGGCGCTGGATCCCATTCTCGTCGTTCAGACGGCGGCTCGCCAGGCGATGTCAGCGATCCCCGACATCTACTTCGTCTCGGGCTCGCAGGGACTTCTGGCGGATCCGACGAGGGCCGAACTCTTCGGCTCTTTCTGGCGCGCGGCTCTCGCCGCGGCGCTCGTCGTTTTCGCGCTCGTCGGTCTGCGCAGTCGTGCTGCCGCGCCGGTTCCCGCCATTCCCCGCGACTCGGTCACCGTCGGTGGCGCCTCCGCCGTTGCGCTCCAGCTCGCCGCGATCGGGGTCGTGATGATGACTTGCTCAGGCCTTTATATCTCGCTGGCAAAACAGCACCAACAGCTCATCTTCCTGGGCGGCGGGCATCTCGCGACCTTCGCCTGCACGATCGGATTCGTGCTTGTGGCGGTCGCAGCAGGGTTGACGTGGGGTCGGACGATCTCCGGTAGCCGCGTCGCGGTCTGGGGGCTTGGCTTTCTCGTGTTCTGGATGGTGTTCGCCTCGAGCTACTCCAACTTTCGGATCGTCGCCATCGAGCAGCCGGGGATCGAGCAGCGCGAGCTCATCCAGGAGGGACTCGACCGTGGCGTCCTCGACGGCCTTCGGGCCGGGACGACCCTCTATCTCGTAAACCGAGACATGAACTGGAACTTCGGCAACCTCGTCTTCTACGGCGGGACTTCCGACTATCTCGTCTATCTGCGGACCGGTCTCAAGCTCGATGTCCGGACGCTCATTCCGCCATCCCCTCCGTGCGGGCCGCCGATGGGGTTCCCGACCCCCGACTGTGTCACCCCATCGCGCCGCGTCGCGCTCCTCGCGGTAAGAGCTTCTCGTGGAGGCGGAACGGTCGCGCTGGCGGGGGGCATTCCGGCTGCGCGGATCA
>DASQWC010000202.1:0-2707 GCA_035640475.1 Actinomycetota bacterium
GCGAAGGGTCGCCGGACGGCCAGGCTGCGCCGGCACCGCCGTGTTCGCAAGCGTGTCGTCGGTCTCGGCGAGCGGCCGCGTTTGGCCGTGTTCCGCTCGGCCAAGCACATCTACGCGCAAGTCATCGACGACACGACGGGACGCACGCTCGCATCCGCTTCAACGCTCGACCCGGGGTTGCGTGGTGGCGGCGGCGCGAAGAAGGAGCAGGCCAAGCGCGTCGGCACGCTCGTCGCCGAGCGCGCCAAGGCGGCGGGGCTGGCCCGCGTCGCGTTCGACCGCGGAGGTTACGCCTACCAGGGACGAGTCGCCGCGCTCGCCGAAGGCGCTCGTGAGGGAGGACTCGAGTTTTGACGAATCAGCAGGGCCGCCAGGGCCGCTCGCAGACCGATGATGTCCGTCCGCAGCTGGAACAGCGCGTCGTCGAGATCAACCGCGTTGCCAAGGTGCAACAGGGCGGCCGCCGTTTCTCGTTTACGGCCCTCGTCGTCATCGGCGATCGTCAGGGTCGCGTCGGCATCGGCTACGGGAAGGCGAAGGAAGTGGCGTCGGCGATCCAGAAGGCAGAGGAATACGCCAAGCGGAGCATGCTTACCGTGCCGATGATCGGCGCAACGATTCCGCACGAGATCATCGGCCAGGACGGCGCCGCGCGCGTCTTGCTCAAACCCGCCGCGCCCGGGTCCGGTGTCATCGCCGGCGGCGCCGTTCGCGCCGTGTTGGAATGCGCGGGCATTGAAGACTGTCTGGCGAAGATTCTCGGGACGAGCAACCCGATCAACGTCGTCCACGCGACGATGGCCGGCCTTCGGAGCCTTCGTCGTCCGGAGGACGTTGCGCGTGTTCGCGAAAAGGCGGTCGAAGACGTCGCCTCCCCGATCATGCTGAAGCGGATCGAGGAGGCCGACGCTCGTGCGGCCGCGGCGCCACCGCCGCAACCGGAGGAAGCGGGCCAGGATGGTGACGACCGCCGCCGGTCGCGTCGATCCAACAGTGGAGGACGGCGGTAATGCGACTGCGGAGCGCGAAGCCCGGAGCAAGCGAGATCTAGATGGCAAACGTGACGATTACACAAAGGAAGAGCGCGATCGGGCGTCCGCCCGCCCAGCGACGAACCTTGCGTGCGCTCGGGCTCCGCAAGATCGGTCACACCGTCACGAAGAGCGACAGCAAGGACCTGCGCGGCATGATCTTCGTCGTCCGCCACCTCGTCGAAGTGGAGGAGGGCCAGTGAGACTTCACGATCTTCGTCCGGCCCCCGGCTCCAAGCGGCCGCGCAAACGCATCGGCCGAGGCGAGAGCTCGGGCCGCGGAAAGACGTCGGGACGGGGCCAAAAGGGTCAAAAGTCCCGGAACACCGTCGCGCCGTGGTTCGAGGGCGGCCAAATGCCGATTCAGCGCCGCGTTCCCAAGTGGGGCGGCTTCACCAACCCCAATCGAGTCGAGTACGCCGTTGTGAATGTCGCGCGCATCGCCGCGACCTTCGACGCGGGCACGGTGGTAACTCCGGAGACGCTGGCCGAGAAAGGGCTCGTCCGCCGGCGCCGTCCGGTGAAGGTGCTCGGTCACGGCGAGATCACAAAGGCGCTGACTGTGCGCGCGCACAAGTTCTCGAAGCAGGCGTCCGAGAAGATCAGCGGCGCCGGCGGGACCGCCGAGGTCGTCGGGGGGAAGAAGAGCTAGTGCTCAGCGCCCTGCGCAACGCGTTTCGAGTACCGGACCTTCGCAAGAAGATCCTGTTCACGCTCTTCATCATTGCCGTCTATCGTCTCGGCGCGAACATCCCCAACCCCGGCGTCGACCACGCCGCCGTCCAGCAGCTCATCGACCGCGGCCGGGAGGCCGGAGGCGTCGTTTCGTTCCTCAATCTGTTTTCCGGCGGTGCGCTGACGCGCTTTGCGATCTTCGCGCTCGGCATCATGCCGTACATCACGGCTTCGATCATCATGCAGCTCCTTGCCGTGGTCATTCCCCGCATCGAGGAATGGCAGAAGCAGGGAGAGGTCGGCTACAAGAAGATCACGCAGTGGACGCGCTACCAGACGATCGCGCTGGCACTCATCCAGTCGACGGGTCTCGTCTTCCTCTTCCATAACCCGGAGAACTTTGGGGTCGATCTGATTCCCGCATTCAACCCACCGCGCATCGCGTTGATCGTCCTGACGATGACGGCGGGGACCGGGCTGATCATGTGGCTCGGCGAGCTCGTCACGCAGCGGGGGATCGGCAACGGCATGTCGATCCTCATCTTCACGAGTGTCATCTCCGACCTTCCGGCGAACTCGTCGGTCATCTACTCGACCCTCGGTCCGTTCGGGGCCGGCGTGTTCCTGGTCATCGGGTTGGCGATCGTCGTCGCGATCGTGCTCGTCGAGCAGGGTCAGCGCCGAATTCCGGTGCAGTACGCGAAACGAATCGTGGGCCGGCGGATGATGGGGGGCGGCTCGACCTACATCCCGATCAAGGTCAACCAAGCCGGGGTCATCCCGATCATCTTCGCGTCGTCGGTGATGTACATCCCGGTTCTGATCTCGAGCGCGGCGCCGTGGCAGCAGCTCCGAGACTTCACTCAGAAGTACTTCGTCAATGCGTCGAGCATTCCCTACGTCATCCTTTTCTTCATTCTGATCCTGGCCTTCACGTTCTTCTACGTCGCCATCACGTTCAATCCGGTCCAGCAGGCCGATTACATTCGGAAATACGGCGG
>DASQWC010000203.1:0-11175 GCA_035640475.1 Actinomycetota bacterium
CTCTCGCCGAAGACCGGCGTCATCGTGGGGCAGCAATTCGGCGGATGGAATCACATCGTGTACACGGCATCTCCCGGGATTCCTGGAGACTCGGGGAGCGCCTACATGTCGTCCAATGGCGGTGCGCTCGGCGTTCTGAGCACGATTCAAGTGGCTCCGGTCGCCGGGTCCAACGGAGTGTCGGATCTTGGTCGGGCGCTCGCGTACATGAAGATGCACACGAACCTCGACGCCGTCACGCTGGCGACGGGAACCGAGACCTTCTCGGGGCTGCTGTAGCGCTACTCCCAGATCCGCGCCGGCTGAACCTCGATTGACAGGCGTGCATCGAGATCGAGTGAAGGTGTGTGCAGCAGCCGGAGCACCATAACGCCGCGCTGCTCGGGAGTTGGAATAAGGCCGTCGTCGCTCCGGCCGGAGAGGGAGCCGCGCCACAGCTCCCAACCCATGCGTTCGTAGAATCGCGGCTTGTCCGTCTGGAGACATCCGATCTCGTAGTCATCGATGCTCTCGCCGAGCCGGCGCATGACTGCGCTCGCGTGTCCACGGCCCTGCTGCGCAGGATGCGTCGCGACGGCGTCGACAAATGCGGTTTTGAGGAGCGGTCCGTCGGCGATCTGCAGCCACCTCGTGGTGACAACTGCATGGGAGACGAGCTCTTCGTCCTCGTACCCGAGGAAGTGCCGTCCGCCCGACGGGATGTACGTGAAGAGGTTGTTGAATGCATCATTATCGTGCGCGGCGATGCACACGCTGATAATCGATTGTCGTTCGTCCTGAGTCAGGTATTCCGTCGAGCGAGCATCAACTTTCATCGGCCGAGTAAAGCATCTAGCCTGTCGCGATGTCCGACGGCGTCGGGATCCCGTCCGGTATCGGCGATCTCACTCCGGCGTTCCTCAGCGAGGCGCTCGGGCACCGCGTCGTGGACGTCACGCTCACGCCGGTCGGGACCGGCCAGGTTGCCGACAGCGCGCGCATTGCGTTCACGTGGGATCCGCCGGATGCCGGACCGCCGACGCTTGTGGCGAAGGTGACGTCGTCGTCGGAGGTCAGCCGGACGATCGCTGGCATCACCCGGACGTACGAGATCGAGGTCGGGTTCTACAGCGAGCTCGCGCCGAAGATCGGCGTGAATGCTCCCAAGAGCCACTACGCCGCGCATGATCCGGCCACAGGTGCGTACTGCGCCATCCTGGACGACCTCGCTCCGTGCGAACAGGGCGACCAAATGCGCGGTTGCTCCGTGGACGAGGCCGCTTTGGCGCTCCGCGAGATTCCCGAGCTGCATGCCCCGGGCACCGATCCGCAGCTCCAGGCCCTGCCGTGGCTCCGCCGACGGGAGCCGGCCGAAGCTGAGTTTGCGGCCGGTTACATCACGTCATTGCTGCCGGGGTTCTTCGATCGGTACGCGGATCGTTTGGACGATGACGTCGTCGCGATGAGCGAACGGTCAGTCGGCGCCGCCGTCCGCACGGCGGCGCCGGATCACACAACGATCGTTCACAACGACTTTCGAGTCGACAATCTGATGTTCGGTGGACCGCGAGTCTGGGTTCTGGATTGGCAAACGATGGCGGTCGCGGACGGCGTCGCAGACGTCAGCTACTTCCTCGGCGGCAGCCTGCAGATCGACGACCGTCGAAAGCACGAGGAAGCGCTCGTCCATTCCTACGCGGAGGACATGTCGGCTCGGGGAGTTCCGACCGGCTTCGACGACTGCTGGACGCGGTACCGGCGCTACGCGTTCTCCGGCTTGATCATGGCGATCGGCGCCTCGATGAACGTCGAACGAACCGACCGCGGCGACGACATGTTCATCGCGATGGCGAACCGTGCGGGGCGGCACGTCCTCGACCTGGGGGCAGAAGAGCTGCTCTAGCGCGCTTGTTACGAAGCCGGTGTGGCGTGCTTTGGCTCGTCGTGCCAGATCCACCACTGGTACGGCGGCGTCTGCGGGTAACCGTCGGGCGAGTCCTCCCATTCTTCCTGCCGTCCGAGCGCCGTGATGTCGAGATAATTCCACGTGCTGCCCATGGCTTCGTCGCCCCGGGCATCGATGAAATAGGTGCGGAAGATGGCGTCGCCCTCGCGGATGAACGCATTCGTCCCGTGCCACTCGTCGACACCGAAATCCTTGTCGAAGTCGTCGGTGATCGTGAACCAGGGCATCTCCCAGCCCATGCGTTTCTTGACGCGTTCGATGTCCGGCTGTGGCGCGCGCGAGGCAAACACGAGCGTGGTGTTGCGCTCGTTCAGATGCGCAAGGTGTGCGACTTGGTCGGCGAGCATGGAGCAGCCGATACAGGCGTGCTCGGGCCAGCCGTTGACGCCGGGCTCGAAGAACGCTCGATAGACGATCAGCTGGCGGCGGCCCTGGAAGAGGTCGAGCAGGCCGACGGTGCCTTCGGGTCCTTCGAACTTGTACTCCTTCTCGACGGCCAGCCAGGGCATCCGCCGGCGCTGCGCCGCCAACGCGTCACGAGCGCGGGTCATCTCCTTCTCCTGCACGAGCAGCTTCTGGCGCGCTTTCTCCCACTCCTCGGCCGACACGACCGGAGGTGTCTTCATTGCGACTCCTGTGGCTCGGTGACATCGGACACCAAGACTATTTCCGGACGCTGCACAGACAAACCTCGACGAACCCGCTCTCCGTAACGCTCTCGAGACGCCCCGGAGCTACGCTTTTCTATAAGGAACACGCTTAAGGGGGATCCGGTGGAGGAGCATCCGAACGTTGAGCTTTTCAGGCGGACCTATCGTGCGTTCACGAGCGGGGACTTCGATGCATTGGGCGAAGTGTTCGCAGAGGACACTGTTTGGCACAACCCCGGCAGGAATCTGATCTCCGGTGACTTCGTGGGCCGAGAAGCTGCCTTCGCCGCGTTCGCGAAGGAGTTCGAGCTATCCGGCGGGACGTACTCGCCGACAATTCACGACGTGGTGGCAAACGACGAGCACATCATCGCGCTGATGCACGCAACGGCCGAGCGTGAAGGCAAGAAGCTGGACATGGACTACGCCCTGATTTTCCATGTCAAAGCAGGACGGTTGACTGAAGGCTGGGATCTCTGGACGGATCAGGCGGCTGTGGACGAGTTCTGGTCCTGAGCACACCGAAGTGACGGTCACGTAGACTTGGTCGCCGCCTCGCGAAGATTCGCCAACGTCGTTCGCATGTTCTTCTCGTTGTGGGCGCGCATATCGGGGATGCCCATAATCGGCCGGTTGATTGCCGCGAACCATGCCGGGCGTCGGTCGGTCCAGGTCTCGGTGACGACGGTCTCGCCGTCGTCCGGAACGAACTCGTAGGTCCAGCGAGCCACAGGAATACCGACGAACGCCACGTCGAACGCGAACCGGCGTCCCGGATCGGCGGCGACGACCGTGCACGTCGTCGACCACCGCCGGAGGCCGCGACGGTTCGAGCCGCGAAACCGAGCAGAGACTGCCGGCCCCGTTGCGCCCCCGAGCCACCGTCCGCCGATGTTCTCGGGACTCCACTCGCCGGTCCGCGTGATGTCGCTGACCAGTCCGTACAGAACCTCGGCCGGCGCGGCGATGCGCTCTTCAACCTGCACATCTGCGCGGGACATGGTCAGAATCGTAACGGCATGGGGCGGGTGAACGAGGTGGGATCGGTCGATACAGACCTCGAGCTCTTGGCAGTGGCGGTCCTGCGGGCCTCCGGAAGCTCGGTGAGATGACTTGTCCGCGCGTTGGTCGCAGATGACTCTGCCGTAGCGCGGGTTGGTACGTTGGAACGCGTCGGAAGAAGGGGGTGACCGGCGTGATCGTCCAGATCGTCAAAGCATCGATCCGGCCCGAGAAGCGCGATACGTGGCTCGAAGTCGTCGGGCAGAATGCGGAGCGTTCGCGTGCCGAGGCGGGTTGTCAGGGCTATCAGGTGGCCGAGGACCTCGAGGCACCGAACAACTTCATAATCGTCGAGCTTTGGGCGGACATGGAATCCCTGCACGTGCATCTGCGCAACCAGTTCGAGGGGATCATGTCGTCCTTGGGCGACTCCTTCGCTGCGCCGCCCGAAGCGTTCGTGTACGAGGTCTCGTCGACGCTCAGCCTTCAGGATGTGCTGGCGGCGGCCGGCGTCGGGCAATAGCCAAAGCCGCCAACTGCACCACCAGACCTTCTGCGTCGAGACGTGTTAGGCGACCAGAACCTGTATGCTGTGACTATCAATCGGTCCGCGTCGTCGCGGACGGTCGTCGGCAGATAGGAAGCCGGCGGGGCTCCACAGGGCCCAAGTGTCGTGGGCTCCTCCCACTGAAGCAGAACGGAGTTCCGCTTTGCCCGAAACATTCGCTTCTCTCGGCGTGCCCGAGGATCTCGTCGCGATTCTGAAGCGTGACAAGATCATCACGCCGTTCCCGATCCAGGCGGCATCCCTGCCCGATGCCATCGCCGGTCACGACGTCTGCGGCCGGGCCCCCACGGGCTCGGGCAAGACGCTGGCCTTCGGCCTGGCCGTGATCGCCCGCGCGACGCGAGCCAAGCCGAAGCATCCGACGGCGCTCATTCTCGTGCCGACGCGCGAGCTCGCCGCACAGGTAAAGCTGGCGCTTCATCGCGTGGCTGCCGTGCGCAGCCTGCGCATCGCCACGATCTACGGCGGCGTCGGCTACGACAAGCAGCGCGCGGCGCTGCGGCACGGCGTGGAGATCCTCGTCGCGTGCCCGGGACGTCTCGAGGACCTCCTCGAGCGTCGCGACCTCGTGCTGGACGACGTATCGATCGCGGTCGTCGACGAGGCCGACCGCATGGCCGACATGGGTTTTCTCCCGGCCGTGAGGCGCATCCTGGACGCCACGCGTCCGGACCGCCAGACGCTTCTGTACTCGGCGACGCTCGACGGCGACGTCGACGTGCTGATCAAGCGCTACCAAAACAATCCCAAGCGCTTCGACGCGCGCACGCCCGAGCACGAGCAGGGCGAGGTGCGGCACCTCTTCTGGCACGCGCAGCGAGACGAGCGCGTCGCGCTCACGGCCACGCTTGCCGAGCGTCACGCGTCGTCGCTCGTGTTCTGCCGGACGCGACACGGCGCCGACCGGCTGGCCAAGCAGCTCGGCCGGGCCGGCGTGCAGGCCGCCGCCATCCACGGCAGCCGCTCGCAACCACAACGCGAGCAGGCATTGCTGGCCTTCGCCAAGGGACGCGTGAAGGTGCTCGTCGCGACCGACGTCGCCGCACGCGGCATCCACGTGGACGACGTCTCCTGCGTCGTCCATTTCGACCCGCCGGCGACCGACAAGGACTACATCCACCGCTCCGGCCGAACGGGCCGGGCCGGCGCCGACGGGACGGTCGTCACGCTCGTCGGACGCGAGAACATGGACGACGTTCGCGCGCTCCAGAAGGCGCTTCGCCTCCCGCAACGCGTCGAGGAGCCGGACGTTCCGAACGGCAATGCGACGTGGGGATTGCAGAATCACAGCCCCGTAACGCCCAAGCAGGCCAGCGGGTGGGTGCCGAAGCACTCGAAGGCGGCGCCGCCGCGCGGTCCGCGGCGCAGACGGCCGCGTCGACGGACGGCGTTGAAATAGGGGCTACGTTCGTGGGTCGAGCGACTTGAGGTCGATTCTGAAGTCTTCCTTGTAGTCGACCGCGCCGAACGGACGGGCCACCTCTTAGTCGGCGAAGTCCTGCAGGATCCGTCCGCGCATTGGATGGCGCAGCTTGGCGAGCGCTCTCGATTCGATCTGGCGAATCCGCTCGCGCGTGAGTTTGAACTCGGCTCCCACTTGCTCGAGCGTTCGCGCTTGCCCGTCCACGAGACCGAACCGAAGCGCGAGCACCCGCCGCTCCCGCGGCTTCAGCTGCTTGATGACCTCGTACAGCTCCTGCGCCGACCTCGAGCGGACGGCGGCGTCGAGCGGCTGCTCGCATGTTTCGTCCACGAGGAAGTCTTGGAGCTCGGTCTCGCCGTCCTCGCCGATCGTGATGTGCAGCGACGTGGTGTCGGCGGCGTTCGTTCGAGCCCAGCGAATGATCTCGACATCCATGCCGACGAAGGCGGCGACCTCCTCGTCGGTGACGTCGCGTCCGAGCTTCGTGGTCAGATCGGTCGTCGCGTGGCGGATGCGATAGAGCTTGTCGTTGATGTGCGAGGGAACCCTGATCGTGCGCGACGTGTCGGCGAGCCCACGCGCGATTCCCTGACGGATCCACCATGTCGCATACGTCGAGAACTTGAACCCGCGACGCCAGTCGTATTTGTCGACCGCGCGGAGCAGGCCGATGTTGCCGTCTTGGATGAGATCGAGGAGAGGGAGACCGAAGCCCTGGAACCGGCGTGCGATCGCGACGACCAAGCGCAGGTTGGCCTCGATGAACAATCGGCGGGCAGTGTCACCCTTGCTGCGTCGGCGCTCCAGAGCGTCGCGCTTTTCTGCGAGGAGAGTCGATCCGGCCCGATCGAGATCGGCGCCGGCCTTGGCTCCCGCTTCGATTTCCTTTGCGAGCGACACTTCCTGATCGGCACGGAGTAGCGGATGACGGCCGATGTCGACCAGGTACATACGAACGAGATCTTCGCTGGATGCGAGCTCTGAGGTGGCTCTAGGCACGATGCCCGCACAGCAGCCGACAAGCAAGCGGCATCGCGGGCTCCTTAGTGGATGGACCTCAATCCTACGCTCGAAGGCAACACTTGGCGCGGGATGCACACCTTCGATCCGACACGGATATTTCGGCACTCGGGAACGGGCGGCTAGCATCGAACCATGGCGGTGGCAGTTAAGGAATGGCGGTCCATGTCTCGGCTCAAGCGTCCTTCCGCCGGGGAGCGACGGGGATCGAGCTAATCCTCGCCACCTGGCTGATCTGTTTGACGGCCCTCTCACCCGCCCCCACGCAGGCAGCGCCCACGTATGACCACCACCCTGTGGTCAGGCACTCGGCCGGCCAGATGGCCAACTTCAGCCGCGAGTGCGCTCGCTACGCGTCGCAGGGCATCGACGTTCAAGAGTGTGTTCGCCAAGCTGCCATCGCGCGGCATGCGACTGCGAAGTACAGAGACTTTAGAGCCGCACTCGCCGACGGCTTCCTGCCGACCGGTGAATGCGAGCAGACCGCCGCCGGTGCGATGGGCCAGCACTGGGCTCGGATGGACCGGATGGCGATCGATGGCATCGCCCCGCGCACGCCCGAGCTGCTCCTCTACCTTCCGAGCGGTACTGGGTTCAAACTCGTGGGGGTGGAGTACGAGGAGAGCGCGAGCGTCGGCGGATTTCCACACTACGGAAGCTCACCGCCGGACAAGGCCAAGGTGACGCCGGCGCCCGTTATGTTCGGCGGTCGCACATTCGAGGGCCCGATGCAGGGACATATCGCGATCCAACCCTGGCACTACGACTTGCACGTCTGGCTATGGCAACGCAACCCCTCGGGTCTGTTTGCCCAATTCAACCCCAACCTGAGTTGCTGAGCCGAGGGCCATCGATCGGGCGTCACGCTTACTTGCCACCCAAGCGAACGCCTCTCTTACACCCGAACCGATGGGTGTGCTTCTTGAGTGTGTCGGAGGGGGGACTCGAACCCCCACCCTCGGTGAAGAGGACTAGGCCCTCAACCTAGCGCGTCTGCCAATTCCGCCACTCCGACCTGCGGCGATGATAGCTCCTGGTCACGTTTGGTCACGCTTGTGCCCAAAGGCTGTGACCAAGTTGATCGTCGAACTGTCATCGCCGGCTGCCAGTATACGAACGAGTGTACGGAGCCTTGGACGGCGCTCCGCGAGCGAAAGGCAGCGCCGTGTCCGAGAGCTTCGACTACCGAGGAATCAAGATCGAGCTTCGCGGCAAGCGATGGCGATGGCGTGCTCGCGACGGTCAGCGCATCGTCACCCAGTCCTTTCAGAGTGTCGACGGAGCACGCGCAGCACTCGACATCTTCCTCAATGAGCGTCTACATAGTTCGCTTCTAGATCCAGGGCGCGGCGGCCCAACCGTCGGAGCACTCTGTGCGGACTGGCTTCGCCACAAGAGCTTGTCAATCGCGCCGGGAACAGCAGCCCAATATGAGATCCACGTTCGGGTCCACATCACGCCGACACTTGGTCATTACCATGCCAACCTGATCCGACCGAACGACCTCGACGACTTCTACACGACCCTCAGATGGAAAGCTGCGAAGGAATCGCACAATGTTCTTCGCCAGGCCTTCGAGTGGGGACTTCAAAATCGCCTCGTTCTGCGGGCGGCGAACCCTTGCGTCATCGCTCGGCCGTCCCGGCGCTCCTCTGTGGACCACGACGGGACGTTTGAGAGCGACGAAGTCGTTCGATGTGTACGTGAGAAGGAAATTCCAACTCGAACTGATCTCGAGAAGCTCCTTGCAGACGCGGACGAGCGTGACCTGGAGACTTGGTGGCTCTACCTCAAGGTAGCGGCGACCATCGGAGCCCGGCCGGGCGAGGTCTGCGCCCTCCGCCGTGAGCATCTCGACGTCGATCGGGGCACCGTGCGCATTGAATGGAGTGCCGACAAGGTCTCCGGCCGAGTTAAGCGGCCGAAGAGCCCATGGAGCGTCCGCACGCTGGCGCTTCCCGACGATTTCTTCCGCGCCATCGAGTGCGCATTACCAACCGAGCCGAACGCTTTCCTGTTCCCATCCAACCAGCGGCGCGGCCAGACCTCGCCACTTCCGTGCTGGAGCGCGAGATCCGTGACGCGACGCTTGGATGCAGCACTGTTGCGTACCGGGCTGCCGAGATTCACTCCGCACGCACTGCGTCACTATGTTGCCACTCACCTTCTCGATCAGCGCTGGCCACCCCTTCAGGTCGCCAGGGTCCTGGGGCATGCGGATGACACGCTCGTGCGTAAGCTCTACGCGAACCACATCGTCGACGACACTCAGCGGCTGATCGGCGAGGCAGCCGCGCGTTTGGTCTAAGTGCGAGCGACTCAGCTTCCGAACCACTTGCCCTTGATCGCGTCCAGGGTTCCCGCGCTGCGTATCTTGTCGAGCGCCTTGTCAACGAGCTGGGCCAGACCGCGGTTATCGGGCGTGACCGTGAGGACGTAATGGTTGCCCGTTACGATCTCGCCGACGACCACGACGTCCTTGGCCCGCACCTGCTGGAACCGCAGCACCGCAAGGTCGTCGATGACCGCATCGACCCGGCCCCCACGTAGCGCGGTCAGCAGGTCCTCCGGTGCGTCGAAGCCGACGACCGACGTCGTGCCGCCGGCGTGGCGCCGCGCCCATGCCTCGGCGCGGCTTCCTTTGACGACAGCAACCGCACGTCCGTCGAGGTCGCCGACACCCTCGATGCCGGCCTCGTCCCCACGAATCAACAGACCAAGATCGGCGTTGAGGTAGGGCTTGGTCACGCACACCTCCCGCCGGAGCTCCGGCGTATCCAACTGCGCCGATGCGGCAATGTCGTGACGGTGAGCGAGCAGGCCCGGGATGAGGTTCGCGGACGTGCGGTTGACGAGGAGGAGCTTGACGCCGAGCTGTTGGGCGATCGCCTCTGCGAGGTCGACCTCGAAACCGCTGGGTGCACCCGTATCCGGGTGGTCGAACGCGAACGGCGGAAACGCGAAGTCGGTCCCGAACGTCAATACACTCTTCCGGACGAGACGGACCGTTTGGCCCCTGCACGTCGCGGCTGCGTCGCGCCCACACCCCGCAAGCAGAACCATCGGGACGACTGCGAGCAGGAAGAGCGCACGGGATCGCAAGGGCACGATGCTAGGCTAAGCCGGTCTCTATGCAGCGGAAACGCGGCCTCGAGCTCGGCCGTCCGTTCGGATTCCCGCTCCTCGTCCATCGTTCGTGGTTCGGAGCGGGTGCGTTGCTGACCGTTCATCTTGCGCTGACATCCTTCGGCGCCGACTCACTCGTTGTTTCGCTTTCGGTCGGTGCGGCGACGACGCTCGCGATCTTCGCGTGCGTCGTCCTGCACGAAGGAGCGCATGCACTCGTGCGGAAATGGACGGGCGACGAGACCGTCGACTCCGTCCTCTTCGTGTTCGGCGGTGTGACCCGGACCGTTCGGGAGCGAGACCGAGGAGATGCGTTCATCGTCCTGGCCGGACCGCTCACGAACATGCTGCTGAGCGCCGGGCTCTTCTACCTGCGCTCGTTCACGATCGGCCGTCTGGATGAGGTGCTTTGGACCATCGGTGTGGCGAACATCGTGCTTGCGGCCGTGAACCTGCTCCCCGCGCTGCCGCTCGACGGAGGGCAGCTCATCAGGTCGCTGCTCCGCCGTCGTGGGAGAGGGCGATCTGAGGCGGTCCGCGCCGCCGCACGCGGCGGGGAAGCGATCGGTGCCGCGATGATCGTCAGCGGCGGCTGGCTCACGCTGACGAGCATCTCCACGCTGCCGGACGCGGCCCTGGGGCTATGGCTCGCCGTCGTCGGTGGGTTCCTGCTTTCTGAGGCGAGCCGCTCTCGCCGGGCGGCGCGCGTCGTCGAGGCCGTCGCAGAAGGGACTGCCGGCGCGTGGGCGCGACCGTTCGTCGGGCGCGTGCGCTCCGAGATGCCGGTGCCCGAGGGAGGTCCGTACGCGGTCTCCGACGGTGCACGCCTGGCCGGCATCCTCATGCCGCACGAGCGTGACGGCACCCAGATCGCGGCGGACGTGATGATTCCGTGGACGCCCGACATCGCCTTGCCGTCCGACGCACCGATCTCACGCGTCCTGGAGCAGCTCTCGACAACCGGTTCCCGAGTGCTCGTGGTGCTCGACGATGCAGGCGTCGTGCGCGGGGTGATCGACTCTGACGGCGTACAGACTCGGCTCGGAGCGTTGTGATGGCCCGCGTGCTGCTCCGCAATCCGCGTCGCGAGGTCGTCGTCGATGCACCCAGACCGGTCAAGGTCGTCTTGCGCGATCTCAACATCGACCCGGAGACAGTCCTCGTGATCCGCGGCGAAGACCTCCTGACCAGAGAAGACGTCATCGCCGTCGACGACGAGATCGAGATCCGGCCTGTCATCTCCGGGGGCGCCGAGCACACGACGAAGTGCCGCCGTTGCCGCGGCCGGGCCGTCGTGGAGCTGCGCCGCCACAATGCCGCGTTCTGTAAGGACTGCTTCCTGCACTTCTTCAGGGAACAGGTGCGGCGAGCGGTCGACGACGCCGACATGTTGTCGCCGACCGACCGGGTCCTTGTTGCGGTGTCCGGGGGTAAGGACTCC
>DASQWC010000204.1:0-55209 GCA_035640475.1 Actinomycetota bacterium
CGGCTTCGGCGAGCAGGTCCAGATGCTTGCTCACGGCCTGCCGGGAGATCGGAAGGACGCGCGAGAGCTCCGTCGAGCTCGCGGCGCCGAGCGAGGACAGGTGCGCGACGAGCCGGCGCCGCGTCGGGTCGCCCAGCGCGTCGAAGACGTGACCGGGATCGCTCACAGCTTTGCCAGCGCCTTGAATCCGATTTGCGGCCTCGGCGTCACGGCCGACTCGATGCGCCGCTCGACGACGCGAACGATCGAGCCGTCCGGGATCTCGTCGATCGTGATGTCGACGCGAGACGTGTCGTCGCCCAGATAACGGAAGGTGAGCCGGCGGGCGGGGTCGGCGCGCTCGACGACGGCGCGTTCCCCGTCGAACCGCAGGATCTCGCCCTCGGCGATCTCGCCGTCCACCTCGGCGCCGAACCACTCACCGAGACGTTCGGGGTCCGCGAATTCCTCCCACACCTGGGCGGGCGTGGCAGGAAGGATCACCTCTCGTTCGACGTCGGTCACCGCACCATTATGCAACCGTCCGGTTGCACTTGTATACTCGCAACCGTACGGTTGCACATTAAGGAGGCGGACATGAGCGAGCTCTTGATCCCGATGGTCGTCGAGCAGACTGGCAACGTCGAGCGATCCTTCGACATCTACTCCCGTCTGCTGCGCGACCGGATCGTCTTTCTCGGGACGGGCCTCGACGACAACGTCGCGAACATCATCACGGCGCAGTTGCTCGTCCTCGAGCACGACGACTCCGAGCGAGACATCTTCATGTACATCAACTCGCCGGGTGGCTCGTCGACGGCGCTCTTCGCCGTTTACGACGTCATGCAATACGTCCGCCCGCAGGTGCAGACGATCTGCATGGGCTTCGCAGCTTCGGCGGCAGCGGTGCTGCTCGCGGCCGGCGCCCCGGGCAAGCGCCTGGCACTGCCGAACTCGCGGATCCTCATCCACCAGCCGCACGGAGAGACGGGGCCGGGTCAGGCCGTCGACATCGCCATCCGGGCCGAGGAGATGCTGCTGCACCGGCGGATGATGAACGACATCCTCGCTACGCACACCGGGCAGGACGTGGAAAGGATCGCGACGGACACCGATCGGGACAACATTATGTCGGCACACGCGGCCAAGGACTACGGCTTGATCGACGCGATCATCGAGCCGCGGAAGATCGGCGCCCTGCGCGAGTTCGCCGAATCGGACGCCGTCCACTCGAAAGGAAACGGCAGCAAGTAACCTCTCCGGGTGTCCGAAGTCGGCGTCCATGTTCCCGGAGTCGATCCGCTCGCCGAAGCAGAGGCGCTGGGCGCCGACTGCGTCCAGATCTTCTTGTCGGATCCGCAGAGCTTCCGCAAGCCCAAGCCGCGCCCGGACGCCGAGGCGCTGAAGGCATCTTCGATTCCGATCTACGTCCACGCGCCCTACCTGATCAACGTGTGCTCGCCGCTGCCCAACCGGCGCTACGGGGGCCGCAAGATCCTCAAGGACACGTGCGACGCCGCCGAGACCATCGGCGCTGCTGCCGTCATCGTGCACGCCGGTCACGCCGAGGACGACGTGAACGAGGGCTTCGGTCGCTGGGCCCGCACGCTCGAGCAACTCAAGAGCACGAAGGTGCCCATCTACATCGAAAACACCGCGGGAGGTAAGAACGCCGTCGCCCGCCGCTTCGACGACCTCGCACGCCTATGGGAAGCGGTGCAGAAGGCGAACACGAACGTCCCGATCGGCTTCTGCTTCGACACGTGTCACGCGCACGCCGCCGGTGAAGAGCTGTCCGACGCCGTCGAGCGCGTTCTGAAGATCGTCGGCAACATCGACCTGTTGCACGCCAACGACTCGCAAGGCGAGGCCGGCTCAGGTCGCGATCGGCACGCCAGCCTGGGAAAGGGAAAGATCGGCGTCGACGTCCTGAAGCACATGATCGCGGTCGCCGGAGGACCGGTCGTGATCGAGCCGCACGAAGCGTGGAACGCAGCGGCAGACGTCGTGCGCGACGACCTCGCGTTCGTTCGCGAAGCGCTTCGAAGCTAGCTCGTTTCGTGCGTCCAGGGTCGAGTGTACTCGGTTCCTTCGGGCTCGTCGGGCGTCCGATCCACCGGGCGCTTCGTCGGGATCGTTAGTCCCTCCACGCGTCCACCCATCCACGGTCCGGGCGTGGCCACCACGAGCTCGGCGAGCGCCAGAGCCGTGGACTCGTAGTTCACCCGCCAGCCGCGAAAGTCGGCCCAGGCCTCCTCGGCCGTTCGCTCCACAGGGAATCCGATCTCTTGTAGGTGGGTCACGCCGTGCAGGAAGTCCTCGTAGGAGATGACCAACGGAGCGTCCGGACGCGGATCCGGATCGTACGGAATGTAGAACGTGTCGGCGAGCGTGCGCAGGCAGGTGAATCCCATGCGCAGACAAAGCCGGGCCTGTGACGGCGCCGTCGCCGGGCACAGCGCCATGTGCAAAGCAGCCGCGTCGAGCACGGCCAAGAGGCCCGTGAGCCACGACCGCAGCGGATGGGGCGAGCGGAAGAACGGCAGGACGAAGTAGGCAGAGTGACTCTCCGCGACGTCGGCCGCCCAGCGCTCCCACTCCTCGTAGAAGGCCGGAATGCTGTCGAGGATCCCGATGCGTTGGTGGCGCCAGAGGATCTCGGGCCCCCACGCCGGCGCCCCGGCCCGGGCTTCGAGAAGCGTCACCAAACGCTCGCGGCGATTGAACGCCGCATACAGCACAGGCAGGTAGCCGATCAGCAGCGCAACGACGCCGAGCCCGAACCCGGCTGCGAGGATGTCGACCGCCGTAGCGCCTGGAGTCGGCGTGGTCGCGAAACCGAGCGTGAACATCGAGGAAGCCGTCTCTCGGAAAGCCGTCCCGATGTCGAGCCCCGTGACCGCCCACAAAATCGCAGCAAACCCGAGCAGGAGCAGCGCAAGCCACGTCATGAGCAGGACGAGGACAAACGTCGGAGCATGGAACGCCAGAAATGCGTCCTTCGACTCCCACGTCTTGAAGACGCGTGAGACACGCCGGAAGAACGCAACGAAGGGGCGCGCTACCCAGCCGGCGATTCGCGACGGAGTATCGCGCGGTACGACGAACGAGCTGATCACGCTCGCGATGGTCGAGGCGACGAGGATGATCCCGCCGCCGAGCGCGATCCAGCGCAAGATCAGCTGAGCGTCTCCCCTGGGTTCGCCGCGACGACTTCCGTTGCCGCACCGACGAGCCCCATCAGCTCATCGGGCGTCCCGGTCAGCACGGGGAACGTGCCGTAATGCATCGGGATAACGGTCTTCGCGCCGAGGAGCTTGACCGCGTACGCCGCTTCGCGTGGACCCATCGTGTAGAAGTCGCCGATGGGGAGGATCGAGATGTCGGGCTCGTAGAGCTCGGCGATGATCTTCATGTCGCCGAAGACGGTCGTGTCGCCCGCGTAGTAGACGCGCAGGCCGCCGGGGAACCGAATGATGTAGCCGGCCGCGACACCACCGTAGATGATCTGTCCGTCGTCGAGAATCCCGCACGAGTGGGCCGCCTGGACCATCGTGAAGCTCACGCCCTCGGAAACAACGGTCCCACCCAGGTTCATTCCGGTCACGTTCGGCACTTCCTTCGAGCCGAGCCAATTGGCCGTCTCGAAAATCGCGAACGTCTGCGGCTCGAGCTTGCGGCCGAGCTCGACGGCGTCGCCGATGTGATCGAAGTGCGCGTGCGTGATGAGGACGAGATCGATCTGCTCCGGATTCTTCTCGGCGTCCGGGCAACCGGGATTGTTCATCACCCACGGATCGACGAGGACGACCTTCCCTTCGGACGTGCGGAACTTGAACGTCCCGTGCCCGAGCCACGTGACTTCTGTTCCTTTGAGATCCATCTCCCCTCCTATCGGATCCGGTAGCCGCCGTCCACGGGAATCGTGACTCCCGTGACGAAGTCAGATGCTGACGATGCCAGGAACACGGCGGCGCCCGCGTGGTCCTCCGGCCGTCCCCACCGGCCCATCGGCGTCCGCAGAAGCACTTCGGCGTTCATCTCCGGAACGTTCTTTACCGGCTCGGTCATCGGTGTCGCGATCCAGCCCGGCTGGATGGCGTTGACCTGAAAGTCGGGCGCCAGATCGATCGCCATCGTCTTCGTCAGGCCGGCGAGGCCGTGCTTGGACGCCGTGTACGACAACAGACCCGGGCCTCCGAACGTCGCGTACTCGCTGACGATGTTGATGATCTTGCCGCGTTCGGCCCGCGACGCGAACCGCTGGGAAGCGACGAGCGCCGACGTGAGATTGACGTCGAGGACTCGCCGCCACGCGTCCAGGGGATGCTCCGGCGCGGGCGACCAGTGTGCGGTCCCGGCATTGTTCACGAGGACGTCGAGGGCACCGAAGTCGTCGAAGACCGCGTCGACGGCGTTCTGGACGGCATCGGCGTCGCCGACGTCGACCGCATACGCGCGTGCCGCGTCGCCGATCTCATCGGCGACCGCGGCGTTGCGCTCCTCGTTGCGCGCGGCGATCGCGATGCGCGCGCCGTGTTCGGCGAGCGCAATCGCGATCGCCCGTCCGATCCCGGAATTGCCCCCGGTCACGAGCGCAACCTTGCCGTCCAGTCTGAAATCGGGCACGGAGGAAAGCTTCTACGATCAACGCGTGCAAGTTGAAATCATCCGGACGGCCGGCGCCGACGATGTCGAGCGACTCAAGCTGCTGTTCGACGACGTGCGCGAACACGACCACCACGAAGCACTCGGCGAGCACAAGTGGCTCGACCTCGTCCACGGCGGGCGCGAGCTCTTCGCCGGCGTGATCGCGAGCGAGAAGGGTCACGCCCATCCGGTCGGGTACGCGCACGTCTCCCGGCACCCCAGACCCGACCAGGCGCAATGGGGACTCGAGGTCGTCGTGCATCCCGAGCACCGCGGCGTCGGCGTCGAGGTCGAGCTCGTTTCCCGGGCGCTCGAGCTGGTGAAGGAAGGCGGCGGGGGCCACGTCCATTGGTGGGTGTTCCAGCCGTCGGAGATCCACGACGGGATCGCGCACCGTCTGAACCTGACGAAGGGACGGGATCTGCTGCACATGCGCATCGATCTTCCGGTCGCGGAGAAACCGGTCCTGCCCTCCAGCGTGCGCATCCGTGCGTTCGAGGCCGGCCGCGACGAGCAGGCGTGGCTCGACCTGAACAACGAGGCGTTCCAGCACCACCCCGAACAGGGCGCCTGGGACATGGAGACGCTCGAACGGCGCATGCGGGAGGAATGGTTCGACGCGGCCGACTTGCTGCTCGCCGAGGACGACACGGGTCTCGCCGGCTCGAACTGGACGAAGCTCGACCACGAACGCAAGGTCGGAGAGATCTACGTGATCGCAGTGGATCCACGACACCAGGGATCCGGGCTCGGCCGCGCGCTGTCGCTCGCCGGGCTGGAGCACATGGCCGGCCGCGGCATGCGAACGGGGACTCTGTACGTGGATGCTTCGAATGAAGCAGCGCTGGGCATGTACCGCCGCATCGGCTTCGACATCCACCACACGGACCGGGCGTACGTAACGGACATCGCCCCCTAATCGCGACCAGATCGCAAGAGCGACCTGACCCTGTATAAAGAAGGCCCATGGATATCGCGCTGATCTTGTCGGCCTTTGCCTTCGGGTTCCGGCACGGCATCGACTGGGACCACATCGCCGCGATCACCGACATCACGTCGTCCCAGCGATCCGTCCGCACCGGCCTCCGCTACGCGACCCTCTACGCCGGGGGGCACGCCGTCGTCGTTTTTCTGATCGGGATCCTCGCGATCGTTGCCGGCGAGACGCTGCCCGACTCCATCGATTCGGCGATGGGACGAGTCGTCGGCGCCACATTGCTGATCCTCGGCGTGTACGTCCTCTACGCGCTCATCCGCTACCGCGACGATTTCCGCATGCGCAGCCGCTGGATGCTCATCTTCCAGAGCGCGCGCAACGCCTACCGGTGGGTGACGGCGCGTGTCGGCTCGAAGGGCCCGCCGCTCGAGCACTCACACGAGCACGCCGACGACGAGCTCCACCACGACGGCGACGAGCACATCGGCGGCGGAGGCGTCGCCGTCCGGACGAAGATCCACTTCCATACGCACACCCACGATCCGTTCATGAACTACGGGACGGGGACGTCGCTTGCCGTCGGCGCTCTGCACGGCGTGGGGGCCGAGACGCCGACGCAAGTGCTGATCTTTCTCGCCGCGGCCGGCGCCGGAGGGGCGTGGGCCGGCGTGCTCACGCTCGCCGTGTTCCTGCTCGGGCTCTTCGTTGCGAACTCCGCGCTGGCCGCCGCTTCGGCGTCGGGATACTTGGCAGCGTCGCGGCACTTTGCCATCTACGCGACGGTGTCGGTCGTGACGGCCGTCGCGAGCTTGGTGCTCGGCGTCTCGTTCGTCCTCGGCAAGGACGCTTGGCTGCCCGTCTTCTTCGGGGGCTAGCGGGTTCGGCAGGCTTTACAGAGACCGACGATCGCGAAGTGGCCACGATCGACCTCGAAGCCGAACTCTCGCTCGAGCATCCCCAGAAAGTTGCGCAGCTTCGAAGCCGGCAGCTCCTCGACTCGTTCGCACCGCTCGCAGACGAGGTGCTGGTGTGCGTCGTCGGAACGGTGATAGATCGCGCGGCCGTGCCCGAGGTGGACGTGGTCGATCACGCCGAGCTTCTCGAGCGACTCGAGCGTCCGGTAGACGGTCGAGATGTTCACCGACGGAAACCGCTTTTGAACCCGGCGCGCGATCTCATCCGCGGTCAGGTGGCTCCCGGACGCGAAGACCGCTTCGACGATCGCCTGGCGCGCGGCCGTGCGCCGTCCGCCGTTGGCGGCGAGCCGGCCGAGGATGCCGTCGATCTGAGGCCGCGTTGGTGCAACCATTTGCAATTGCAACTATACGCGCTATCCCGGCTTACCACCAAGGAACGTCGAGCCAGCCACGTTGCACGGAGGTGACGCCGACGAGCAGGACGACGATCTCGCCGAGCTGTTGCGCCGCACCGAGCACGTCGCCGGTCACGCCCCCGATCCGGGCTCGCGCGGCGCGCGCGACGACGAGATCGACGACGGCCACGGCCGCGATCGCTCCCGCCGCAACCGGGCCGAGCGTGACAAGCCCGATCACCAGTCCCGCGCCCATCGCTCCCCAAATCCCCGACGGCGCTACGACCGACGCGTAGGACGCACCGAGGCCTTCGTCGGTAGCGACGCTCCCGCGAAGCAGCGCCACTGCTCCCGCACGGCTCAGCGCGTGGGCGGCGGGCAGCACCGCAAGTGCGGCCGTCGCATCGATCGCCGCAAGAGCACCCAGCCGAATGGCGACGCTGAAGACAAACGCGGCGACGCCGTACGTGCCGAGTCGAGGATCCTTCATGATGCGCAGCGTGTCGTTGCGCGAGCGCGCGGCACCGAAAGCGTCGAATGTGTCCGCGAGGCCGTCCTCGTGGAATGCGCGTGTGAGCCAAACGGAGAACGCGAGCGCGACCGACGAAGCGACGAAGGAGGGAAGAACCTCGCGCGCGCCCGCGTAGAGCAATGCGGCCGCAACGCCGACGATGCCGCCCACGACCGGGAACCACGGCACGCCGCGCGCGATGTCGTCGGAGCGATGGCCGCCGACGTCGACGCGTGTGAGAAACGTCGTCGCGGCGCGAAGCCCGGTTAGCGTTGCAGACCCCATTCCTGGAACGTCGCCACCTCGGTCACGCACGCCGCGGCGAGCTTGATCAGCGGGACGGCCGCGAGCGCGCCGCTGCCTTCGCCGAGCCGCAGGTCGAGATCGAGCAGCGGATCCTTGCCGAGCTTCTCGAGGAGCAGCGCGTGACCGGGCTCGGCCGACCGGTGGCCGGCGATACAGTGCTCGAGCGCACCGGGCCTCGCTTCCTCTAACGGAGCGACGGCCGCCGTCACCACGAAGCCGTCCAGAACGACCGGCACGGACCGGACTCGCGCTTCGGTCACGGCGCCGGCAATCGCGACGAGCTCGGCGCCGCCGGTCTCGCGCAGAATCTCGAGCGGGTCGCTCAGTCGAGCAACGCGCTTCGATGCCGCATCGACCACGTCGAGCTTTCGCTCGTAGGTCTCGTCGTCGATGCCTGTGCCGCGACCCGTCCACACATCGGCCGGGCCTCCATACAGCGCCGCGCAGACGGCCGACGCCGCCGTCGTATTTCCGATTCCCATCTCGCCGCAGACGAGAAGATCGGTCTCGAGCGACACAACGGCTCGGCGTCCAGCTTCGAAACACTCGCCGAATCGATCGGCGGACAGCGCCGGCTCGAGCATGATGTTGCCGCTCGGACGTCCGACGCCGACGTCGACGACCTCGAAGGACGCGCCGAGCGCAGCGGCCATCACGTTTGCCGTCGCGGCGCCTTCCCGTAGCGCGCGGAGGACCTCGGCCGTCACCGCGGAGGGATACGCGCTGACACCTTCGGCGGTCACCCCGTGATCACCGACGAAGACGACGACGGACGGCGCATCGACGTGCGGGGTCGTCGTGCGCTGCCAGCCGGCGAGCCATGCCGCAACCTCGTCGAAGCGTCTGAGGGCATCCGCCGGACGCAACGCGTCGGCGGCACGCGCCGCCACCGCCGAGCGTGCGGCTTCGTCGGGCTGCGGAAAGTCAGGCAGGCTCACTGGGGGGCGTCCTGGAGTGGAAGCACCTTGCCGGCGACGACCAGCCAGACCCGATCGGCGTTCTCCGCCCAGATCGTGTTCACACGTCCGAGCACGTCGGTGTACTCGCGTCCGGCCGCCGAGGCCGGGACCAGGCCGGATCCCACCTCGTTGGTCACGGCGACGACGAGACCCGAGCGCTTCGCCGCCGTCTCGGCTGCACGGCGCGCCGCCTCCTCGACGTCGGCATTCCGCTCGAGCAGGTTGGAGACCCACAGGGTCAGGCAATCGATGACGACGACGTCGTCGTCGGTTACGGCTTCAAGCCACCGCTGGACGCCGACCGGTTCCTCGACCGTCGTCCATTGCGCCGGACGCTCGGTGCGGTGCCCCGCGATCCGCGCGGCCATCTCTTCGTCACGCGCCTCGGCGGTAGCGATGAAGACCACCGGCTTCGATTCGCGCGCGGCCATGTCGACGGCGAGCCGCGACTTGCCGCTGCGCACCCCTCCGATGAGGACGGCGAGTGACATCAGAAGTCAATGCCTCGCCGGGCAGCGATTCCGCGGTCGTAGGCATGGCGCACCTTGGTCATCTCGGTCACCGTATCGGCGATCTCGATCAACGCCGCTGGTGCGTCTCGTCCGGTCGCGATCACGTTCACGCCCTCGGGCCTCGAACGGATCGCCGCGACCACGTCGTCCGTCGAGATCCAGTCCCAGTTCATCGGGTAAGTGACCTCGTCGAGCACGACGAGATCGAACTCACCCGAGGCGATCTTCTGCGAAGCGGCACCCCAGGCCTCGCGGGCGACGTCCGCCGCCTTGGACAAGTCCTCGGAGTCCCACGTGAATCCGTCGCCGATGGCCGACCAGTCGACGCCGAGCGAACGCGCAACGTCCTCTTCGCCCGCCCGCCAGTCCCCGGACTTGATGAACTGCACGACCGTCACTCGCCACCCGCGCGCAACTGCGCGCAGCACCATGCCCATCGCCGCCGTCGTCTTGCCCTTCCCGTCGCCCGTATGGACGAGAACGATCGAGGCCGCGTGCTCCCGGCCGGCATCGGGCGCCGTCGTCGGCGGCTCGCTCACCTTGGATGCCTCGTCGGGACAACGACGATGTCGCCGTCCTGCTCGACGATGCGGACCGACGCGCCGAAGTGCTTGCGAATCGCGCCAGCGTTCAACACGACCCGCGGAGATCCGAACGCGACGGCCCGGCCCCCGTCGAGAAGCAGCAGCTCGTGCGCGAACTGAGCGGCCAGCGTCAGGTCGTGCATGGCGCTGAGCACCGTCAGCTCACGCTCGCGCCTGATCTGATCGACGAGCTCGAGCGCCTGCTGCTGGTGACCGACGTCGAGGGCGGTCGTCGGTTCGTCCAGGAGCAGCACCGGGGCCTGCTGAACGACCGCGCGCGCCAGCAGCGCCCGCTGCACCTCGCCCCCGGACAACGTCTCGAGCGCCCGGTCGGCAAGCTCCACGAGCTCGAGACGTTCCAGCGCATCGCGGACGACGCGCAGGTCGCCGGCGCTCTCCGAGCCAAGATACGAGATGTACGGCGTCCGGCCCATCAGCACGTAGTCGGTGACGGTCATGCCGTCCGGGACCACCGGCCGCTGCGGCACGTAGGCGACGAGCCGCGCAAGCGCACGGCGATCGAGATCGCCGACCGGTGTGCCGGCCAGATGAACGTCGCCGGTGAACGCGACGAGACCCATAACGGCACGCAGCAACGACGTCTTGCCGGCGCCGTTCGGCCCGATCACGCCCACCCACGAACCGGCCGGCACGCTCAGGTCGACCTCGTCGAGTACGGGCACGCCGTCGTAGGAGACCGACGCCCGGCGTACGACGACGGGGTTCACGCCGATCTCGCGTTCCGAAGCACGATGAGAAAGAACGGAGCTCCGAAGAACGCCGTGATCACGCCGATGGGAATCTCGGCCGGCGCGAGCAGCGTGCGCGCAATGAGGTCGGCGCCCACGAGGAAAGTTGCGCCGAACGCGATCGACAACGGCAGGATCATTCGATAGCTCGTCCCCCAAATGAGCCTGATCGTGTGCGGCACGATGATCCCGACGAACGCGATCAACCCGCTCACGGCCACGGCCGCCGCCGTCCCCATCGTCGCGGCGAGAACGACGATCAGCCGGACGCGTGACGCGTTGATGCCGAGCGAGTCGGCTTCCTCGTCGCCGAGCGACATCACATCGAGCAACCGGCGGTGCAGGAGCAGCCCGACGCCGCTGATCGCGACGTACGGGAGGACGAGCAGGACCTCACGCCAGCCGACCGTGGCCAGGGTGCCGAGGATGAACACGTACACCTCTTGCACGGTGTCCGCGTTGCGTTGCTGGAAATACGTTTGGGCAGCCGTCAGAAACGAGGCGACGGCGACGCCGGCGAGGATCAGCGACACCGTCCTGCGGCTGCGCGCGGCCGAACGTCCGAGCACGTACGTGCCGCCGACGCCGACGAGTCCACCGGCGAAGGCAGCAACGGGAAGCGTGTCTCGCGGAAGGTAGACGATCGCGACCGTGACGCCGAGCCCCGCGCCGGCGGCGACGCCGAGCAAGTACGGATCGGCGAGCGGGTTGCGGAAGGCGCCCTGGTACGCCGCACCGGCCGTTGCGAGCATGGCCCCGACCAACCCGCCGAGCACGACCCGCGGGATGCGTAATTGCCAGAGAATCGCGGCTTCGCCGTCCGTGAGACGAGATGGAACGCGAACGAACGGCAAACGGTCGAGCAGCTCGCGGACGACGTCGGCCGGCGACAGGCGCACCGGGCCGACGAGCACGCCGGCGAGCATGGCCGCAACGAAGACGGCGACGGCGATCCCGAGCAGGCTCGGCCGGAGACGGGCCGGACGCAGCCCGAGCCGGGCGGGGGCCGCCTCCGCGACGGCCATCAGGCGCCTGCCGGCTCCAGCGCGCTCACCCTGCTCACGACGATCTCGAGCAGGTCGACGACTCTCGGCCCCCAGCGCGACGCGATGTCGTCGTCGAGCTCGATCACGGCATCGTTGCGCACGGCCGCGAGTCCGTTCCACCCGGGCCGTTTCGCGACCTTGTCTGCCGTCTGCTCGCAACACTTCGTGTCGGCGAGAAGGATCACATCCGGGTTCGCCTGGATGATGTACTCGGCCGAGAGCTGCGGATAGCCCGAACTCGCCCCTTGCGCGGCGTCCGCGATGTTTTCCAGCCCCGCAAGAATGTAGATCTCACCGATGAACGTCTTGGATGTGACGCTGAAGAGCTTCTGATCGAGCTCGTGGTAATAGCTCAGCTTTCGCTTCGGCGCGGACTGCTTCAGTCGATCGACGCTCGACGTCATGAACGCGACGAGGCGCGCGGCTTCGGCGACGTGCCCGGTGGCCGCGCCGAGCTGCTCGATCTGCGCGTAGGAGTCCGACAGCGTCTTGGCCGCCGGCTGATGCAGCGTCGGGACCTTCACAGCCGCGAGCGAATTCAGGATCTCGTTGATGTCGTCGGACACGACGACGAGATCCGGCTTGCGCTGTGCGACGGCTTCCGCGTTCGGCTGGAAGCCCGAGAGATCGGTCTTCGGAGCACCCTCCGGGTAGTTCGACCGATCGTCGACGGCGATGACTTGGTCGCCGGCGCCGATCGCGTACAGCATCTCGGTCGCCGTCGGCGACAGCGACACGATCCGAGAGGGCCGCCGCGGGACTGTGACCGCACCGTTGGCCGCGGCAATCGTGACGGGAAACGACTTCGCTCCCGAGGACGCACCGAGCTCGTTGGACTCCTGCGCGCACGCGGCGGCCAGCGCGCACAGGACGGCGACGGCTACCAGACGCTTCACGCCACGCTCCCACAGCGCTTCGGGCCGAACGCGAGCACAGGTGCGGACGTGTCGCCGTTCTGTAGGTGGACCTGCGAGCGGCAGATGTCGTTGATCGAATGAATCGACCCCGGCGGCGTCCCGTGGGGCCCGAACGTCCAGTAATCGACCGAGCCGTCTTTGATGACCCGCTCGCTCGGATACGTCTCACCGTGATGGATCATGGGCTCGTCGTGGCGTTCCTGGACCCAGTACGACCACGACGCCGTCGTCCCGAAGGCCGGAGTGCAGAAGCATTCGCTCGAGTTCGACGTTCTGCAGCCCTCACCGTCGAGCCAGCACACGCCGGTACCCTCGGGGAAGCGCGCCGAGCGAAAATCGAACCGGCTGAGCTTCAGCAGCTCTATGCCGTCGATCTGGTGACCCGTGAAGGCAACGCAATCCGTCAGCGTGCCGAGATCGCCGTGCTGTACCACTACGCCGGCGTGATGCACAGGCTGTGCGGCAATTGCCGTCCCGCGGATGCCGAACGCACCGGCGAGCATCACGACAACAACCAAGAGACTCGCGCCTCTGCGCGACAGACGAACCATCTGCTCCACCTCCTCGTCCTCGAAGGAGAATGCGGAGCTTCGGCGACGGCGGGTCGTCCTGGCTCGTGCGCTGTTCGCGCACTTACAGTTGCGGGTCAGCGCCGGACTCACACCGGCTTCGCCGCTTACGCCCTGACCATCCGGGGTTCAGGGCACCGCCGCGTCTGCTCTTTGCTGTTTCGAACGCTAACAGATCACGCCGCGACGGCCAGACCGGTGAGGTACATCACGAGAATTCCGGCCGTGAAGCCCACCGCATTGAGCGGCGCCGACAGCTGCTTACCGTCCCCGCGCAGCAGCTTGCCGAGCTCCCAGACGACCTGGACGATCGCGCCGGCGCCGATCGACAGAAAGAGCACCGCCATGATCGGCGAGTACGCAAGGCCGCCCGAGTAGGTGCCGAGAATCGTCGGCACGCCGGCGATCGCGCCGAGACCGGCCAGCTGCCGGAGACTGGGACGCTCGCGCGACAGCGGCGTCACGATGCCCAGTCCTTCGGTCACGTTGTGCATCGTGAACCCCAGGATGAGAAAAGCGGTCAGCCCGACCTCTCCCAGTGCGTACGCCGCGCCGATCGCCAGACCCTCCCCGAGGTTGTGCAAGCCGATGCCGACGGCGATGAGCAGCGCGACGTACAGACGCGACGCCTCGCCGCGCCGCCTGGACCGCAGCCAGCCGTCGAGGGCGTACAGGGCCGCCAGCGCACCGACGACACCGATGACGATGAGTCCGACCCCCTGGAACGCACCCGGCACATTGCCGGCCGTCTCGAGCGCCTCGTCGAGCGCGTCGACGGCAAGAAAGACGAGCAGTCCTGCCGTCAGCGCGAGGAAGAAGCGCACCCACTGCTCGGGGAGGCGGCGCACGAAGGGGAGCCACGTGAGTCCAAGAAACACGGGAATGACCCCGACGAAGATCCCGAGCAGGGTGAACGTCCACAGCGTCTTCCCGGTCGTCTCCGGCGTCTCGACGGCGACGGCGATCTCATGCGCGAACGCGACTCCGGTCGACGAAAGCAGGACGACCTCGTGGGCTTCGCCCTCGACCCACGGGTACGGGATGTGCAGCGTCGCCCGGCCGAGACGTTCGATGTGCGCGTCCGGTGAGATGTCGTAGTTCCAGTACGCCTCGTCAACGAGCACCTGCGCGACCTCGACGGGATCCGGGCCCCCGTTTCGAACGGTGAGCACGATCTCCCGCGGCTGCGTCTTCAGGACGGCGCGCTCGATCGTGAGCTCCTCCACCGCCGGGAAGTCGCCTCGCAGACTCTTCAGCGGGTCGGTCGCGACGAAGACGACGAGCAGCGCGCCGAGCGCGACGAGCGGTAGCACACCGAGCGCCCAGCGCGGCGCCTTCGACAGAGGCTCCGCCGGAGCGCGCTTCGTGGCCGAACCCGGCTTGGACTTAGACCGTGACATCGAAGAACCCCATCCATCCGAGCTCGACGAACTCCGATTGGTGCGCATGGAACATGTGCATGCCCGGCTCGTAGCCGCGGAAGTTGAACTCGAGAATCCCGCGCTGTGCCTGACACTGCATGACCGTGTCGGTGAACACGGTCGGCTTCAACGACGTCCCCGTGTCGTAGTAGTCGAAGAAATTGCCGTGCAAGTGGAACGAGTTGATCGGGTCGAACTCCGTGATGTTGACGAGGTAGACGCGGACGGTCTCGTCGCGCTGAATTCGGATCGGTGCGTGTTGGTAAGCGAACGCGATGCTGTTCACGGCGTAGACCTCGTTCTCGGCGTCGAAGTTCGCGTCGAACGCGTTCATCACCATGACGAGCTCACGGATGTTTGCGGCTCGCACGCCTTCCGGAGACCGGCGGCGCGCGGCGTCGGCTTCCTCCGGATGCAGTGCCGGATCGGGATCGATGATGAACGCGCCGTAGAGGCCCTTGTGAATGTGGCGCTTCAGGGGTCCGGAATGGCAGTGGTACAGGTGAAGCCCAAAGGGAAACGCATCGAACTCGTACACGAAGGTGTCGCCGGGCAAGACGTCGCCGCGGCCGATGCCGGGAACGCCGTCCATCTGCGCAGAGTGCAGGCCGTGAAAGTGGATCGTGTGCGGATGTGCGCCGCCGTTCACGAACTCGATGCGCAGCCGGTCGCCCTCCGTAGCGCGCAACGTCGGGCCGGGAATGCGTCCGTTATAGGTCCACGCCGGGAAGAACAGACCGGGCGCGATCTCGACGTCTTTGTCCTGCGCGACGATGCGGTACTCGCGGATGCGCCGTCCGTCGCGCATGAACGTGTGGCCGTACTCGAAGTCGGTGAGGATGTCGCTCGGGTCGAAGCCGTTGCGCGCATGGTCGACGACGCCGACGGTTCCCATACCGCTGTGATCCATCGGCCCGCGCGGCTTTGCACCGTGATGCTCTTCGGCTTGCACGATCCGGCCCAGCACTCCACCGCCGACCACGGCGGCCGCGCCCACTCCCCCGGCGCGGAGCAACTCTCTTCGCGAGACCTTCATTCGTCGTCCTCCCGTGCTACGTGAACAGCAGCTGCTGCTTCGGCTCCGATCACATGCTCGTCGCCGTCGATTCGGGCACGAACGCCGCCACCGAAAGAGATCGTCTCGACGACCTCCACGGCCGCGCCGGGCCGCAGCCCGGTCGCGTCGAGGTGGCGAAGGAGGTCGGCGTTCCGATCGCTCACGCGACGAACGACGCAGCGCTCGCCGGCCTCCATCTCGTTCAGCGACGGAAACGGGTCCTCGGCGAGCACGAGAGCGGCCGACGGGATCGGATGTCCGTGTGGGTCCTCGGTCGGGTACCCGAGGAGCTCGTCCAGCCTCGACTCGAGGTCCTCGGAGATCACGTGCTCGAGGGCGTCCGCCTCGGCGTGCACCTTGTCCCACGGCATGCCGACGACCTTGCTCAGGTAGAGCTCGAGCAGGCGATGGTGGCGGATGACCTCGACGGCCTCACGGGCGCCGCGGCGAGTGAGGCGTACTCCTTTGTATGGGCGGTGCGCGACGTAGCCCAGGTCGTGCAGGCGGCGCATCATTCCCGACACCGACGCCTGCGTGACGCCGAGCATCCGGGCGAGGGCCGACGTCGGCACGTCCGACCGGCTTCCGCCGAGGTGGTAGATGGCCTTGAGATAGTCCTGGACGGCTGTCGTCTCGGGCATAGTTCGGCGTACCTAACTTGATTGTTAGGCATCTCACCGGACGGCGCAAGCGAGCGCTATTCGAGCACGAGCATCAGCGCCATCACGCCGACGCCGGCGAGGACTCCGAACAGCTGAACCAGCGAACGTCCGAGCTCGGGCTCCTTGTGCAGCTCGGGCAGCAGGTCGGTGCTCGCGATGTAGACGAACGCGCCGGCCGTGATGGGGACGAGGATCCGTTCAACGCCGGAGATCGAAGACGCAACGACGAGCGTGACGACGGCGCCCACCACCGCCGCCAGCGCCGAGAACAGGTTCAGGACCAGTGCGCGCCGGGGCTTCAGCCCGGCCCGCACGAAGATCGCGAAGTCGCCCAGCTCTTGGGGAATCTCGTGTAAGGCGACGGCAACCGAGGTCGCGATACCGAGCTTCGTCGACGCGAGAAAGCTCGCGGCGACGATCGAGCCGTCCACGAAGTTGTGCATCGCATCGCCGACAAGATTCGTCACCGCCACAGGGTGCACGTGCTCCTCGCGGGGGTAGTGCGCGTGGTGCCAGTGCAGCACCTTCTCGAGCACGAAGAAGGAGATCACGCCGGCAAGCAACGCGAACGACGCAGTCAGGTCGAAGCCGGACTCGGACTCGGCCATCTCGGGCAGCAGGTGGATGAACGCATCACCGAGGAGCGCGCCGGCAGCGAAGGCGATCAGGCCGAGTAGCGCGCGTTCGACCGTGCGCGGGTTGATCACGAGCGTGACCGCCCCGACGGCCGAGAGCGCGCTCACGATGCCAACAGCTCCCAGCGTGGGAGCCCAGGCGCCGTTCATGGCTTCCTCTCTACTTGAGAATGAGTATCATTATAGACATGGACCTCGAGGATGCGCTCCGGAAGACCGGACTGCGCGTCACCCGGCAGCGCTCGGCCATCCTCGACGCGCTCCGCGGCAAGGACGGCTTCACCACCGCGCAGTCCTTGTTCCACGAGCTTCGGCGACGGAAGGCAGCCCCAGGGTTGGCGACGATCTACCGCACGCTGTCGACGCTGGCGGGTGCCGGGGCGCTCGATACGCGAATGCAGGACGGCGAACAAGCATTTCGTCTCTGTGGCGATCGTCACCACCACCACCTCGTATGCGATGGCTGCGGATCGGTCGAGGAGGTCACTTCCGCGGAGGTTGAGTCGTGGGTGTCGCGGCTCGCGAAGCGGAAGGGGTTCTTGGTGACCGGTCACTCGGCCGACGTCTACGGCCTGTGCGCGTCGTGCAGATGAATCTCGCGGCGAAGCGCCGCTAACAGCAGGTGTCTTCGAGCGACTCAGCGCGCCACGCGCGGACGCCGGCCCAGCCCGCAAGTCCCGCGATGCCGAGTGCCGAGAGCGGATCGGCCCACCACCAGCCGAAGGTCGCGTTCGCCATGAGTCCGATCAGCAGGACGCCGGAGAGGAGCGCACAGATCTGCGTTTGCTCGGCTTCTGCGATGACCGCCGAAGAGCCGAGGGCCGGCGCCAGACGTCGCTTCGCTCGAGCGAGAAACGGCATCGTCACGAGCGAGACGGCAGCGAGAACGACGCCGGGGATACTCGCCTCGGGAGAGTCGCGCGTCAGCAAGTCGTCCACAGCCGCGTAGGCGACCCAGGCCGCGAGCGCGAACAGGCTGACGGCGATCGCGCGCGTCGCGCGACGGTCGCCCTCCATCTTGCATCCGGTCTTTCGCTCTTGATGCAAACGCCAGGCGAGAATCAGCGACGCGCTCACCTCGATCACCGAGTCCGCCCCGAACCCGATCAAGCTGACCGAGCTCGCCGCGACGCCGAGGGCAAGGGCGACGCCGGCTTCCGTGAAGTTCCACCCGATCGAGATTCGATTCAGACCGCGAGCGCGACGGACCGCCTGCGACCGCGTTTCGGTGAGCGTCATGTCGATGCGTGAAGAACGTGCTCGCGCGACACTTCCAGGAGCGTTCGGACGTGCGCGTCGTCGAGGGCGTAATAGATCAGACGTCCCGAGCGGCGAGCTCTGACGATTCCCGCCGTGCGCAGAAGCCGAAGGGCGTGAGAGACCGACGTCTCGGGAGCATCGACGACGGCGGATAGGTCCGACACGCACAGCTCACCGGCTTCGAGCAGCGCGTACAGGAGGCGCACGCGCGTCGCGTCACCGAGCAGCCGGAAGTGCTCGGTGAGCGCCGCCGCCTCGTCTCGTCCGATGAGACGCCGGCGTACGGCGGCGACCAGCTTCGCGCCGACCGACTTGGATTCCTTCACTTTCAGACTCATATATGAATACTTGTTCAGGAATCATTCTAAGAGCGATGACAAGGTCCGGAGCTCGTCCTCCGACAACACCGGGTCGACGCCCCGCGCCGTTCCGAGGAACGCGCAGATCTCCTCGATCGATAGCGCGTGAGATTCGCTCAGTCCCTGCGCGATGTGCTGCAGATACGCGATCGACGGCCGCGCGAGGGCTGCGCCCCGGTGCTGTGTGAAGGTGACTACGGGCTTCGCTTCGAGCTCGCCGAGCGGCACGACAAGCCCGTACGTGCGATCCGCACCGAGATCGGTCTCCTTCTCGAACTCGTCGATCGTCACGCTTCCCGGCTCGAGCCAGTTCTCCTGCGCCACGACGTCTGCGAGCTGATCGGCCGTGATCAGGTACAGGCGCGCCCGCGCGCCGTTGGTCGAATCGGGATCAACGAACGCGACTCCGCCGCCCCACGTCCTCGACGTGCCGCCAAAGGCAAGCTCGGGCGCGATCTCGAACGGACGATCCTCCAGCGGTGCCGACTGATCGCGGCAGCCCGGAAAGTCGTAGCCGGCGCCTTGCGGACAGCCGCCGTGCAGATAGCAATAGAACCGTGCGCGGCTGAGATTTGACCCGTACGCTGCGTACCAAACGAGCTCGGTCACGAGTGCCTGATCAGCAGGATGTCGCCCTCCTGCACCTCGTAGTCTTTGCCTTCGAGCCGGACGAGACCACGGCGCTTGGCCTCCTCCTCCGACCCCGATTCGACCAGATCGGCGTAGCGGACGCGTTCGGCTTTGATGAAGCCGCGCTCGAAGTCGGTATGGATGACGCCGGCCGCCTGCGGCGCCTTGGATCCGCGGAACGTTTCCCACGCGTGTGCTTCTGTCGGTCCCGCCGTGAAGAACGTGAGGAGGCCGATCGCGTCGTACGCAGCCTGGATCAGCGCACCCGTCGCACGCTCGGTGATGCCGAACTCGCTCAACAGTGCGTTCGCTTCGTCGTCCGGTAGTTCGATCGCTTCGGCTTCGAGCGCGCCGCAGATGCGCACCTTCGGCTCAGGAACACCGTCGGTCGATGCGTGCGGATCTTCCGCATTGACAACATAGACCGCAGGCTTCAGCGTGAGCGGCGTCCACATAGCCACGACACGGCGCTGCTCCGGCGTCCAGTCCTCCTCTGCCAGCCAGCGTCCGTCGGTCAGGACGGCTTCGGCGTGGCGGGCGACCTCGACCTCAAACGCCTCGCGCTTCGACGCTCGCTCGAGCACCTTCTCGACGGTGGCAAGGTCGGCGACGGCGAGCTCCGCGTGGAACGAGTCGAGGTCACGCTTCACGTCCGCGTCTTCCCCGAACGCTCGCAGAACGATCGCGAGCGCGTCGGCTGCGCGTGCCGCATTCAGCGAATGCGGATCGATACCCGGGACATCGACCAGCCGGACCTGCGCCCTGGTCTTCTTGTCCGATTCGTAGATTTCCGCAATCCGGTCGAGGCGTTCGTCGGGAACATCGACGACGGCTTGGGAGCCGATGGCACCGCCGGTCGCGTGTGCGGACACGGCGGTGAACACCGTCGACTTTCCGGAACCGGCAAGGCCGACGATCGCGACATCTTTCACCCTGGAACTATAGGTGCGTGAAACAGCGATCGAAGCGCGCGTACACACCGGCCGGACTGCTCGCAGCCGGCACGGGAACGATCGCGTGGGGAGTGGGGATCGTGATCATCAAGCTCACGGTCTCGCCGGTGCTCATCGTCTCGTTCTACCGCCACTTGTTCTCGGTTCCCATCCTGCTCGTCGCGTGGATGTTCGTCCGCGACAAGCGGATCGCGTGGCGAGCCGGTGCGGTCGGCGGCGTACTGTTCGCGGTCCATCAGATCGCGCACATCGGCGCGCTTCGCTACACGACGGCGGCCGTTGTGACGATCTTCTTCTCGATGCAGCCGATCCTCGTCGGCGCCTTCGGACGACGCGTCACCGGCGAGCGAACGACGCCCCGCTTCTACGCGTGGTCGGTCGTCGCGATCGCCGGGTGCGCGATCCTCGTGCTCGGCGCTTCGGGCCAGGGCAGGACGACCGTCCTCGGCAACCTGCTGGCCGTCGCCAACCTGCTCATTTGGAGCGCCTACTACCTGGCCACGAAGAAAGCACGCGAGACCGTCGGTACAACCTCGTGGCTGCTCGTGATGACGACGGTTTCGGGCGCCATCGTCGGGCTCCTCGCGCTCGCAGCTGGAGAGTCTTTCGTCCTCGAGACCGGCAAGGAGCTCACGTATCTGGCCGTGCTCGCGATCGTGCCCGGCACCACGGGTCACTTCCTCGTGACGTGGGCGCAGCCCCGCATCCACGCCGCGGCGTCGTCGGCGATCTTCGTCGGGGTGCCGATCGTGGCCGCCGTGGGCGCCGCGATCTTCGCGAACGAGCCGTTCGGACCGACGGAGGTGATCGGCGCCGCCATCGCGCTCGGCGCGACGACGGCCGCGGTTCGGTACCTGCCGCCGCCGGTGACCGAGGAGGCGGCCGAGACCTACGGCGAGGTCGCTACCTAGCGTTTACGGACCGAGGGTCTCGACCGAGGTGGTGAACTCTTCGAGCAGCTCGGGAAGCGGTGAGACGCCGATCCCGGGGCCGGCCGGTACGTGCAGGTAGCCGTCGTCGAGAACGAACGGCTCGGTCACGTCGCGCGCGAAGTACCGGTCGGATGCCGATGTATCGCCGGGAAGTGTGAAGTTCGGCAGCGCCGCGAGCGCGATGTTGGCGGCGCGGCCGAGCCCGCATTCGAGCATCCCTCCGCACCACACAGGCACGCCCCGCGCTCGGCACACGTCGTGAGCCCGGCGCGCCTCGAGATAGCCGCCCATGCGGCCGGGCTTGATGTTGATGATCGAGCAGGCGCCGATCTCGATGGCGTCAGCCGCCGCGCGCGCCGTGATGATGGACTCGTCCAGGCAGATCGGCGTCCGAACGACCTTCGCCAGCTCCGCGTGCTCACGGACTTGCTCTTCCGGCAGCGGCTGCTCGATGAGCAGCAGATCGAATGCGTCGAGCTGCGCGAGGTGCTTGCCGTCCTGCAACCCGTAGGCGGCATTCGCGTCGACCTGCAACAGGATGTCGCCGAAGCGCTCTCTGACGGCGCGGACCGGCTCGATGTCCCAGCCGGGCTGGATCTTGAGCTTGATGCGACGGTAGCCCTGCGCGAGGTAGCCGTCGACCTGGTCGAGCGTCTCGGCAATGGAGCTCGCGATGCCGACCGATACGCCGCATTCGACGCGACCCTTCGTCGCGCCGAGATGCTCGGCGAGCGACTCGCCGCGCGCGCGCAGCTCCGCGTCGAGCAGCGCCGTCTCGACCGCCGCCTTGGCCATGCGATGTCCGTTGACCGGCTCGAGAATGGACGCCACGGCTTCGGCCGTCTCGACGCCGGCCCGGAACAGCATCGGCAGGAGGAATCTGCGGATGACCTCTTGCGCGCCGTCGACGTATTCGGAGGAGTACAGGGGTGTCGTATCGGCGACGCACTCGCCCCAGCCTTCGGCGTCGGGAGTCGTGGCCCGGACGAGCAAGATGTCGCGCTCGCTCATCACACCGAACGACGTCCGGAACGGACCGCGCAGCGGCATGTGGATCCGTCGGAGCTCGATCGCTTCGAGCTTCACCGAACGTCGTCGCTTCCATGAAGGCGCAACTCGAGTGCGGCAAGCAGCCGCTCCTCCGGATCGTCGAGATTCAGGCCGGACACCTCGATGAGGCGCCGCAGCCGGTACCGGAACGTGTTCGGGTGCACGTTGGCCTGCTTGGCGGCGCGGGGAATGTCGCCGAACGCGTCCAGGTAGCAGCTCAGCGTCTCGACGTACTGGGTGCCGTGCCGCGAGTCGTGGTCGGAGAGCATCTCGATGCGCCGGGAACGAAGGTAGGGCCGGTCTGCGGCAAAATCGCGGAGCTCGACGAGCGTCACGCGATTCTGCGCCCCGACGAAGTCCGCAGCGACGGGACCGACCGGATCCGCGCAGATCGCGCGCACGACCTGGTCGGCCTCACGCCGCGACCGAGGTACGTCGCGAAGATGCGAGACGATCGAACCGACGCCGCCGCGCAGCGACACACCGAGGCTGTCGCGAGCGCGGCCGATGACGTCGGCGGCCAGCGACACAAGACGTTCGGGTCGGTCGGGGTCCGGGCCGGGCAGGAGGACGTAGATCGTGCGGCCGAGCTGGACGGCGGCGCTGCGATTCCGGAACGCCTCACCGTACAGGGTGACGAGGTCCAGGACGCGCTCGCGCGCGAGCGCGTCCTGGACCTCGTCGTCGGCGTGAGGCTCGAAGGCGAGCACGGCGAACGTCCCGTTCGCCGTGACGCCGAGCCGGTACGCCGTCGCCTCGACGCTCCCTCGTCCCTCGAGGATCGACGTCAGCAGCTCGGCTCGCGCGCTGCGCTCCAGGTCCTCGCTCGCCCGGTGGCGCACGAGGTGCAACGCCGCGATCCGGGCGGTCTCGCGGAGGACCTCCTCTGTGTCCTCACCCAGGGGCGTCTCGCCTTCGGCGATCCAGATCGATCCGAGGATCACGTCGCCCGCACGCACGGCGACGGCGATGCGCGGCTGCAGGTCGAAGCCGGGCTCGGCTTCGTACCGGACGACCTCGCCGGCCCACAACCGTTTGAAGACGCCTTCCTCCTCGAGCCTGCGCACCCACTCTTCGGGGACGCGGCGTCCGAGGATCGTCTGACGGCGCGGCTCGTCGACGCCCTGCTGGCTCGAGTACGCGAGCACGCGCGCCTGCCTGTCTTCGATCTCGACGGCGCCGCCCGTCATCGCGGCCAGCGCGTTGGCGAGCGCGAAGAGATCGCCGAGCGGAACGTCGGCGCCGGTGTCGGCGTTGCCTATGCCGCCGATGGCCGTGCGCACCAACGAATGCGCCTGGCTCCACGTCATCTCGGTGGGCAATGCGAGAAGCGCGATGCCGGCTTGCTCGGCTCCCTCGCGCAGTGACGAGGGGGCCGGGCCGTCGATCTTGAGAGCGACGGCGGCCGCGCCGGCCCGTCCGGCATCGCGAACGAGCTCTAGCGCTTCCGGCGACGACGCCGTCACGCCGACGCCGAGCACGACGCACCCATCGCCGAACTCCGGCGGCGCGATGGGGTCGTGGATGACGGCCTCCGTTACGCCCCGATCCAGACCGTGCGGGGCGCACACGAGCTCCATCACCGCAAGACTCGCCAGAACGTCGCCGAGGTTCTGGGAGCCGGCCGGTTCGGCCGATTGCGCCGCGCCGGCAGATCGCGTGCTACGAGCCGGCACTGTGGCCGTCCCGCGACAGCACGTACCAGCCTGAGCGCGTAAACCCGCGCACGACGTAGCCGGACCGCATGGCGTCCCCGAGGGTGTCGCGAAGCGCGTGACGCCAGCGCAGCGCTAAATTGGGATCTTCGCGCCGCACGGACACGATGTTCTCCGGCGTCGCACACAGGACAAGCGGAGCGTCGTGGCTCGCGGCGCGTGAGCCATCCGCTTCCAAACCAACGACTGCGCCGCCGCCCAGCAGCGCGTCGGCATTCAGCTCGGACAACCTGCCCGACGCCGCCTCGACCGTTCGGTCCGCGTCGAGCCGCCAGGAGACGAAAAGACGATCGCTCTCGTCCCCTGCGTTCACACCGTCGGTCATCGAGCCGTAGAAGTTGTCTTCATAGGACGCCGCCTCGGCTCCCAGCTTGTGCAGGTTGAAGTGCGCGTTGCGGCGGACGAGCGGATCGAACGTCCACATCACGCGGCGGAGCCCGTGCTCGAGCGCCCACGCGCGCTGGTGCTGCTTGAGGGCATAGCCGACGCCTCGCGTCCGGACGGCCCGATCGACGCCGAGGATGTGCGAGTGCAGGTGGTCTCCGAGCCGATCGCGGCCGAGGACTCCGACGACGGCGCCGGCCATCGAGCCGTCAAGCCACGCGCCGGCCGCGTAGGAGCCCGCGTGAGTCAGCGCGCGGATGAGCTCGGCAGGCATCTGCGCGTTGGCCGGGCCCGTTCCCCAGATCGACTCGAAGATCTCGGAGGCCCGACGGAACTCATCGATCTCGTCGAGCACACGCACCTCGACCCCGGCCCGGACGGCCGCGTCCCGGGCCTGCGACGAAGCATGCTCGGCCAGCTCATTGAGCTCGATCGTCCGGCTCATGGTCATCAACCTTCCCACCAGCCTCACCCCTCCACTACGTAGCATGCGACAAACCGGGGTGCGCCGTTTCGTCCCGGATTCCAAGGACCGCCCGCACGGCGCGCGGTATGAAAGAAAGGCCGTGGCCGACCAAAAGCGCAGATCGTTGACCTACGACGATCTCTACCGGCTGCGCGAGGTGGCCGACCCTCAGATCTCACCCGACGGCGAGACGGTGGCCTTCGTCGTCGTCGAGGCCGACCGGGACGACGACCGCAACCGATCCTCGATCTGGACGGTGAGGGTGGGCGGCGGCGACCCGGTCCGGCTGACGTACGGCCGTGCCGACGGCCACCCGCGCTGGTCGCCGGACGGCGCGAACCTCGCGTTCGTTCGCAGTGAGAACGACGAGCCCGGTCAGGTGTGGCTGCTTCCGGCCGCGGGCGGCGAAGCCCGCAGGCTCACCAATCTCCCCCTGGGCGCGGCCGGCTTCGTGTGGTCGCCCGACTCGAGCCGCCTCGCCGTGCTCGCACCGGTCGACATCGAAGGCGAGCCCTCCGACGACAAAGAGAAGGAACGCCGGAAGACGGCACCGATTGTGATCCGGTCGGCGGCGTACAAAGCCGACGGCATGGGGCTCATCCGAAGCAACCGAATCCATTTGTTTGTCGTCGACGCGCAAGACGGCACCGCCGAAGAGCTCACGAAGAACGACACCAACGCGGCCACACCTGCGTGGTCGCCCGACGGCAAGCGCATCGCCTTCGCCATCTCCTTCTCCGACGCCGAGGTCACCTTCCGCACGCACCTCTGTGTCGTCGATGCCGGTGGCGGCGAGCCGGACGACATCGCGCACTGGGACGGCAGCGCCGTTGCTCCCGCGTTCTCGGCCGACGGCAAGACGATCACTTTCGTCGGTCAGCCCGGCGCCGCACCGATGCACAGCCGTCTGTATGCCGTCCCCAGCGACGGCGGCGTTCCGGCCGAGCTCGCTCCGGACTTCGATCGCAACGTCATGATCGGGGGCCCGGCCTACCCCGGCGCGTTGCCTCTCGTTCTGGACGATGGACGCATCTTGTTCTGTGCGCGCGACCGCGGTTGCACGAATGCGTACGTGCTCGAGAACGGAGCGGTGACGAAGATCGCAGGCGATGCAACGAGCGTCGTGGCCGGCCTGCGTGTTGCAGGAGACCGCATTGCATACGTGGTGTCGTCGCCGACGATTCCCAGTGACGTCTTCGTCGCTTCAACCGACGGTAGCCGCGAGCAGCGACTGACTGCCCTCAACGCCGATCTCATCGACGAGCTGGAGCTCCACCCATGCGAAGAGCGAACGTTCACCGCGACCGACGGCCTGGAGATACACGGCTGGGTCATCAAAGGCGAAGGCCCCGGTCCCCAACCGCTGCTCGTCGACATCCACGGGGGACCGCACAACGCGTGGAGCCCCGCGTTCGATACCGCGCACCTGTACCACGAGACACTCGCCGCGCAGGGCTGGACGATCCTCCGGCTGAACCCGCGCGGCTCGGACGGCTACGGCGAGGACTTCTACACGGCCGTGCTCGGCAAGTGGGGTGAGATCGACGAGCAGGACTTCATCTCGGCCGTCGACACCCTCGTCGACGAAGGCCTCGTCGATCCGAACCGCGTCGCCGTGTGCGGCTACAGCTACGGCGGCCATATGACGAACTGGCTCACGGCGAAAACCGACCGGTTCGCGGCGGCGGTGTCCGGGGGATGTCTGTCGAACTACATGAGCTTCTACGGCAACTCCGATCTCGGGTACTGGATCGGCGAGTACGAGTTCGGCGCCGAGGCCTACGAGGCTCGCGATCGATTCGCCGAGCTATCGCCGATCAGCTACGTCGAGCACGTCAAGACCCCGACGCTCATCCTGCACGGGGAGAACGATGACCGCTGTCCCGTCGGCCAGGCCGAAGAGTGGTTCATCTCGCTGCGCCGGCTCGGCACGAAGGTCGAGTTCGTCCGCTACCCGGGAGCGAGCCACTTGTTCATCCTCAGCGGCCGGCCGACGCACCGGATCGACTACAACCGCCGCATCGCCGAGTGGGTGACCGGCCACTGCTGATGAACCTCCAGTCGCGGCTGACGGAGCTCTGCAAACAACAGCAGGTGCCGGGCGCCGCGTTGGGCGTGTTGCACGACGGCGATGTCACGGCCGTGGCAACCGGCGTGATCAACCTGAACACGGGGGTCGAGACCACACCCGACACGCTCTTCCAGATCGGGTCGATCACGAAGCCCTGGACGGCGACCGTCGTCATGCAGCTCGTCGAAGAAGGGCTTGTGTCGCTCGACGAACCGGTGCGCACCTATCTGCCCGGGTTCAAGGTTGCCGACCCCGACGTCAGCGAGCGCGTCACGCTGCGCCACCTTCTCTCGCACACGAGCGGGATCGACGGAGATCACTTCGAGGACACCGGGCGCGGGGACGACTGCCTCGAGCGCTATGTCGACAGCTGCGCCACGCTCGTCCAGCTCCACCCGCTGGGCGCGACGATGTCGTACTGCAACACCGGGTTCTCCGTCGCGGGGCGCATCATCGAAGTCATCACCGGCAAGCTCTGGGACGACGTGATGCGCGAGCGTCTCTTCGCACCGCTCGGTCTGACTCACACGTGCACGCTTCCCGAGGAAGCGCTCCTGTTTCGCACGGCGGCCGGACACATCAAGTACAAGCCCGACGAGCCGTTCCGGCTCACACCTGTCTGGCGGCTGCCGCGGGCGACGGGACCCATGGGGGCGGTCAACGCGAGCGTCGCCGACGCACTCACGTTCGCAAAGCTTCACATGGACGGCGGCACGACGCCGGACGGGAAGCAGCTCTTGTCGGCGCAGAGCGTCGTGCAGATGCAGACGCCCCAGATCGCGATCCCGAACCCGCACGGCCTCGGGAACCACTGGGGCGTCGGCTGGATCCTCTTCGACTGGGATGACCACAGGCTGTACGGGCACGACGGCAATTCGATCGGGCAGCACGCCAGGCTGAAAGTTGCTCCGGATGCGAACTTGGCCGTCGTGCTGTTGACGAACGGCGGATACACGGACAACGTCGAGCGCGCCCTGTTCACGGAGATCTTCGAGGAGCTCGCCGGGATCACCATTCCGATACCACCCCAGCCTCCGTCGATGCCGCCCGCGCTCGACCTTTCGAAGTACGCGGGAGTCTTTGAACGGCTGTCTGTTCGGATCGAGCTCGCGCCGCAGGACGGTCGACTCGTCGGCACGGCGGAAACCACGGGCTCGCTCGCCGAGATCGAACCGGACCCGGTGCAAAAGATCACGCTCACACCCGTCGACCAAGCGACGTTCATCGTGCAGGCCGAAGGCGATCCGACCACCGAACACGTCGCGTTCTACGACTTCGTCGACGGCGTCCCGCAGTACCTGCACAGCCACTCGCGCGCATATCCAAGAGTTCAGTAGGAGAGGTCAATGGATCAGAAGAAGCTGCAGTCCAAGCTCGACGAGCTCGGCGAACACTTCGGGACGCCCGGCGTGGCCGCCGGAGTACTCCTCGAGGGCAAGGAGATCTACGCCTACTACGGCGTCACCAGCATCGAGAATCCGCTGCCCGTCGACGAGAACACGCTCTTCCAGAGCGGCTCCACCGGCAAGACGTTTACCGCGACTGCGCTTATGCGTCTCGTCGAGCAGGGGCTCGTGGAGCTCGACGAGAAGGTGCGCACCTACGTCCCGGAGTTCAAGCTGAAGGACGAAGACGTTGCCCAAAACGTCACAGTGATGCACCTCCTCAACCACACGGCCGGGTGGTCCGGGGAGCTCTACGACGACACCGGCAACGGGGACGACGCCCTCGAGCGCTACGTCGCCCTGATGGAGGGCCTACCGCAGGACTTCCCGCTCGGGCTGACGGCGTCGTACAACAACGCGTCCTTCTCGTTGGTCGGACGGATCATCGAGAAGATCACCGGCAAGACATACGAAGACGCGATGAAGGAGCTCATCTTCGATCCGCTCGGGCAGGACCATTCGTTCTTTCACGCCGGCGACGTCATGACGCACCGCTTTGCCGTCGGTCACCGGAAAGACGACGACCGCACGATCGTGACCCGTCCGTACCGCGACTCTCGCGGTATGAACCCGGCCGGCGGCATCTCACAGAACGCGCGCGACCTCATCACGTGGGCCCGCTTCCATCTCGGTGACGGACGGAGCGCCGGCGGCGATCGCGTCATGAAGCAAGAGACGATCGACCTGATGAAGCAGCCGACGGTGTCCATCAAGGGCAGCGGCCTTGCCGATCACGTCGGCATCTGCTGGATGCTCCACGACTATCAAGGTGTTCGTGTCGTCGGTCACGGCGGGAACACCCAGGGCCACAGCTCGGCCTTCACCACCGTGCCCGAGCGCGACTTCGCCGTGACGGTGCTCACGAACTGCTCGACGACGGGCGGATCACTGAAGCTCGAGCTTCGACGCTGGGCGCTGGAGCAGCTGGGCGTTGTCGAGGAGCCAGATCCGGAACCGGTCTCGCTCGATGACGCCAAGCTCGCCGACTACGTCGGAGCTTTCGAGACCCACGCCACGCGGCTCGAGTCGAGCGTGAAAGACGGCGGGCTGGGCGTCGAGATCACCGTGAAGCCTGAGTCCGTGCGGGCCTTGTTTCCGGATGGAAAGGTTCCGGAGCAACCTCCGGTCACGGTGCGCTTTCTCCCCGGTGAAGGCGACCGCTTCGTCTACCTGTTCCCGGAGAAATACGAGGTGCCTCCACAGTCGGGATACTTCGTGCGCGACGAGAGCGGGGATGTTGTCGGCATCCACCTCGGGGGCCGGCTCGCGATGCGCGTTCCGGCCCGCAGGGGGTCCGGGGGGCGCGGCGCCCCCGGTCAAAAGGTGCCCGCCGCGAGGTGAGTCCCGAGCGGTACGAACAGCTCCACCGCGAATCGTTAGTCGTCGACACGATGGGCCCGCCCGGGCCGAGCCTGCATACGCCGAACATGCTCGCTCGACTCGACGAGCTCGTCGCCGAGGGAGCCGAGCCCGCGCTCGCCATCGACGAGATGGAGCACATGGCCGACGAGGCGCTGCTCGCCGGTGAGCTCGACGGGTTCTGGGACGGCTGGGAGCGCTCGGGCGTCGACGTCTCGAGCGTGACGCTGGGCGCGTTCGGCCCGCAGCCGTTCACCTACGAAAACGCGGTGCGCGACATCGAGCGCTGGCAGCGCAAGTTCGACGAGCTCGACGGGTTCGTCCACGTCACGTCGGGAGCCGATGCCGAGCGCGCGCACGCCGACGGCAAGCACGGAATCATCCTGAACTTCCAGAACACCGACCACTTCGACGACGACTTCGCGAAGCTCGGTGAGTTCCACGAGCTCGGGATCAGGATCATCCAGCTCACCTACAACGGACACAACCTCGTCGGCGACGGCTGCACGCAAACGGATCCCAAGGGCTTGTCGTCATTCGGTCGTGAGGTCGTCGCGCGGATGAACGAGCTCGGCATCCTCATTGACGTCTCGCACTGCTCGGAGCCGACCTCGCTCGACGCCGTCGAGGCGTCCGAAAAACCGATCGCGATCACACACGGCTTCTCGAAGGCGCTGAACCCGCACGACCGGGGAGCATCCGACGACTTGATTCGCGCGATCGGTGACCACGGCGGCTACGTCGGCATCGTGCTCGTCCCGTTCTTCCTGACGACGGAGCCTGGGGTCACGCTCGACCACTTCGTGCGCCACGTCGATCACGTGGGGGCGCTCGTCGGGCTCGACCACGTCGGCGTCGGGACGGACTGGGCGCCGCCGGTCCCAGCACAGCTCCAAGCACTGCTCACCGAGGAGGTGCGCCGCATCGGCTTCCGGCCCGAACACCGCGTCGATTGGGGAGCAACGATCGATGAGCTTCCCGACTGGACCGACTGGCCGAATATCACGCGTGCGCTCGTGGGCTGCGGTCTCTCGGACGACGAGGTGCGCGGGATACTCGGCGGGAACTTCCTCAGAGTCTTTCGCGAAGCCGTCGGCTAAACGACGCGCCGCAACACGCGGCCGAGGAACATGTAGCGGGGCCGTCCGTCGTCGCCGAACTCGAGGAACGTCGTCTTTCCTTGCACCTCGCCCTTTTCGTCGATGACGAGAAAGTCTGACGCGTCGACCGGCCGCGCGATCATCGTCTCGTTGTCCTCGACCTGTCCCGGGATGATCGACACGTCCTCCGTGATCTTCAAGTGTCGTTCGACGGGCTCGACGTCGATCCGGACGCCGTAACGCTCGTATCTGCCCGCGTAGACGGTGAGGTCGATCTCGGGGTCGTCTTCGGGAAGGCGCGGATCCTCCGGCGCCTCGACGCCCAGCTCGCGGAACAGCTCCTTGCACAAATCGTCGATCAACTGTCCGGACGCCCTGGAGTTCGTGAGCGCGGACACGGCGAAGCGGTGCTCGGGGATCACGTAGACAAAGGCGAGCTGGCCGAGCGTTCCGCCGCTGTGCCACAGGATCTTCGTCCCCGACCAGTTGTGCAGCACCCAGCCGAGGCCCATGGACGTGTCGACCTCACCGGGGAACAGCACCTGCTCTTCCTGCATCGCCTTGACCGACGACGGCGAAAGGATCTGCGCACCGTTGTCGGCGCGGCCCTCGTCCAAGTGCAGCTTGGCGAAGCGGATCAGATCGCGCGCGCTCGCACAGAGTGTCGCGCCGGCAGGCGATGACGATCGCGGCAGCAACCACGGAGCGACGGGCTGCTGGCGTCCGCGCGGCGTCTTCGCTTCATGGCCGACGGCGGCGCGGAAGAAGATCGCATCTTCGGGCAACGACGCGTGCTCCTTCAGGCCGGCCGGGCCGAGGAGCTTGTCGCGCAGGGCGTCGTCCCAACTCATTTCGGTGATCTTTTCGATCAGCCGCCCGGCCAGCACATAGCCCGCGTTCGAGTACGACCACATGGCGCCGGGCGGAAAGATCGTTCCGATCTCGCCCAGCGACGCCACGTACCGCTCGACGCAATCGTCGCCACGTCCGAAGTCGGCGAAGTAGTCGCCTTGGATACCCGATGTGTGGCTGAGCAGCTGCCGCACAGTGATCGTCGCCTCGGCTTGCTCGTCGCCGAGCTCAAGCTCGGGCACGTAGGTGCGCACCGGTGCATCGAGATCGACCGCATCCTCGTCGACCAGGAGCATGACGAGCGTTGCCGTGTACACCTTCGCGATCGAGCCGATCTGAAACAGGGAGTCCGGCGTCGTGCGGACGCGCGTGGCGCGGTTGACGACACCGGCGACGGCCTCCTCGACGTGGTCGTCCCGGAGCAGAGCTACGGAGACGCCCGGCACCCTGTGCCTACGCGCCAGCTCCCTGACGCGATCTTGCAGCCCGGTCATCTCATCGACCTTCCCATTCGGCCTCAGGCCGTCCTACGTAGCATCCGACAAACCGAAGGCCGGACGTTGGTGCTCCAGACCAAAGACGGTCCCACGGCCACGGCCGAGACTGGTCGGAGATAATGGGTCCAACGTTTCACGCCCCGCTCCGGGAAGCAGCCGGCTGAACGATGCGAAAGCACGTTGTCGTCGCAGGTCTGTCGCTCCTGCTGATGTTCTCGAACGTTCACATCGCTGCGGCGGAGTCCGTAACGCTGGGCGCCGAGACACAGGGCTGGTACAACACGCTCGGCCCGTGCCCGGCCGTCGGGGGATGTCCGACCGGCACGACGACGAGCCGCTATCCCTCCGGCACGCTTCACGTCGGCGTGACCCTCGGCCAAGAGGACTCGCGAACGTATCTGAGCTTCGACATCGATTCGTTGCCGGCGTCGCCGTCCGCGGGAACGCTCACGCTACCGATCGCCGGCGCCGACGCCGGAACGCAGAACGCATCGGCCGCGCAACTCTCCGCGTGTCTGGCTACCGAGCCCGCGGCCGAGGTCGAGGGGTCGGACAGAACGCCGCCGGCCATGGATTGCTCGACGAACACAACGGCTTCACGGGCGGGCTCCGCCTTCACAGTCGACCTGGCTCCGTTCCTGGCGAGATGGAAATCGGAGAACTACGGTCTGGCGATCATCGCGAGCGAAGAGGCGAGAACGCCGGGGACGAGCTGGCACGTCGCCTTCGAGGGCAAGTCGATCGCTGCGCGGTTCATTTACGAAATCTCGGCAGCCGAGGAAGTACCCGCTGCCCCGATCGCGGAAGAGTCCTCGAACGTCGTCCCCTTCATCGGCGAGCCGGCCGGCCCAGACCTCGTGTCGCCGCCGCTGCCGTCCGACCGTGACGTCGTGTCGGTTGCGCCGCTTGCACAGACCACGCAACCGGATGAGGGTCCCGGCACGTTCGCCTACCCGGCCATCTTCTGGGTGCCCCTCGGCATCCTCGTCGTCGCCGGCTATCTGGCCTACGGCCTGACGCGGCGCATCCCGCACGAACTACAAACGTGATGACCGGCGTTGTGAAGGGGAGGAGACGATCATGAACCGACGACAAGCCATCTCCGTGAGCGTCGTGATGCTCTGGGCCATCGTGGCCGCAGCGTGTGGAACGACGGTCCCGCTTTCGCAGCAGCGCGCGCTCGAGCGGACCTCGGGCGGCCAAGGGCTGGCGCTCGACGGGAACACCGATCTGGGGCCGGGGCTGGGCAGCTCCGGTGCCGCGGGCAGCTTGCCCGGCAGCAGGACGGGCTTCCGAGCCGGTGCGAGCGGGTTGCCGAGTGGAGGTGGCACGGGGCCGGGCGGCGTGGCGGCTTCGGGCGTGAACGGGCCCGGCATTACCGACAAGACGATCAAGATCGGGATCGGCTACGCACCGGATGCCGCGCAAGCCAACGCTGCCCTCGGCGCATCCGGAGCGACGCAGATCGACACGAAGACGGCGTACGACACGCTCGTCAAGGATCTCAACGCGCGCGGCGGGATCGGCGGCCGCAAGGTGGCCGTCGTCTACCACGAGTACAGCCTCACGGGCGCCGAGCCCTACGACCAGCAGGACCAGGCTGCGTGCACGAAGTGGACCCAGGACGATCCCGTCTTCATCACTGACGGAGGACTGAACACCGATACCTTCCTCGCATGTATGGAGAAAGCCGGCGCCATCAGCGGCATCTTCATGGACTCGCTGCGCTCCATCGGGAAGCTCAAGTACAGGCAATTCCCGCACTACCTTCAGCCGCGAAATATCGACCTGGAAGATCTCCAGACACTCAAGATCGACTCGCTTGGAAAGATGGGCTGCTTCAACGGGAAGCCCAAGATCGGTCTCGTCTCGATCGACACGCCGCATCATCGCCGCGCGATCAAGGATGCGCTTCTACCGGCTCTCCGGAAGCGAGGGCTCTCACTATCCGAGTCGGTCTATGTTCGCGACCCCGAGTCTCCGTCCGAAACAGGCTCGCTCGTCAGCGAGATCACCAACGCCGCAGTCCGCTTCAACAGCGCGGGTGTGACGCACGTGATCTTTACCGACGCCGGCGCGGGCATCGCTTTCTTCTTCATGCAGTCTGCTGAGAAGCAGGCGTACCGTCCCCGGTACTGCCTCGACGGAGGTTCGGGCAATCAAGGACTGGCCGATCTGCTCGCGCAGACGGGGAGCGTGGAGCAGCTCAACGGCGCCCTGAGCATCGCATGGATGCCGAGCATCGACACTCGTCCGGAAGACCTGCCGGCGTGGGCCAAGACGGCCGAGCAGGAGCGGTGCTACGAGGTGATGCGCAAAGCCGGCGTGACAATGGACTCCGGCAACGCCAAGGGACTGGCCGAGCTCGCATGCGACACGGTCTGGCTGATCGAGGCGATCCTGAACCGAACTGGGAGCGTGCTCAATCAAGACACATTCCTCCAAGGGCTTCAGCGCCTCGGCGCCGACTATCCATCGGCCGCCGGGGCATTCGTCATCTCGCTGAGCGCAACGAAGCACGACGGGCTCGGCACGGTGGCGAACATGAAGTACATCAGCGACTGCACGTGCTTCCGCTACACGAGCAGGATGTATCCGGTCGTCAATACAGACTGATCTATCGCTTCGGCCGCCGGACGAGGGCTAACAGATCGGCCGCAGCGTCGAGGAGCTCTTCCATTTCACGACGCTCCTCGGCGCGCTGGTACCGCGCGATCTGGATGCCGAGAATCGCCGCGCCGACACCGATCAGCGCGATGCCGCCGAGTCCGCCCGACAACGCGTACGGGAGCTGGAGCGACACGGCCGTCAAGCGCGCAACGCCTCGCCACGATCCGACGAGGATGACGAACCCTCCAGCTACGAGCGCTGCGGCGATGAGCGTCGTGAGATAGAAGGGCTCACGCAACCGACGCAGGCTTCGCAGGGCGTTCAACGCTTTCGACGCGGCCGACCGTTCAGGTGCGAGGAGATCTCGCGGAAGATTGTGCCCAGCTGGTCCATCTGCTTCGCACGTTCGGCGGCGTCCTGGCGGCGCGCCGCCACGTTGATCACCGTCAGGCCGACCAGAATCAGGCCGAGCCCCGTCAGTCCGCCGGAAACGAAATACGGAAGCTGCAAGGGCACCGATATGAGTCCGGCGACGCGTCCCCACGTGTACGCGATCAGTCCGAAGCCGCCGGCGACGAGAAGGACGCCGACCACCGTCGGCACCGGCGAAGCGGGCCGCAGGAACGAGAGCCGGGACCAGCCCGACGGCGATGGCGTCTCGATGTCGATCGGAAGCTCGGTCACCTTGACCTCGTCCGTCACCGAATCTGCAGCCCGCCTCGGTCGCGGCTTTCGTCGCGTCCTTCGTGGCGCCTTGCGCACGCTCCCTTGACCGGGGGCGCTGCGCCCCCCGGACCCCCCGCGGCTCAAACGAGCTGCGCTCATTTGACAGAAACCCTAGAAGATCGCTTGATCGCTCCCACGTCTCCTCCCAGGTATGCCTCGACAACTGCACGATCACGACGAACCGTGGTGGGCGCTCCGGCCGCGATGATTCGGCCGGCGTCCATCGCAAACACTCTGTCCGAAATGCCCATGATCAACGGGATGTCGTGCTCGATGACGAACAGCGTCAGGCTGAGCCGTCGCTTCAAGTCGTCGAGCAGCCGCCCCAACGCCTCGGTCTCTCGTTGCGCGATCCCGGACGACGGCTCGTCCAAGAGCAGCAATGTCGGCTGCAACGCGATGAGACACGCGATCTCCGTGATACGCCTCGTCCCCGTCGACAGCTCCTGGATCTGCTTGTTTCGGTACGCGTCGAGGCCCATCGACGACACGATCTCGCGCGCGCGGCGTTCCTTGCGCCGCTCGGCCCCCATGAAGCCGGCGGCCGACCCGAAGAAGCTCGTCGGTGACGTCCGCTCGAGTGCGAGCTGGACGGCCTCGATCACGGTCATGGTCGGGAACAACGCCGCGTCCTGGAACGAACGGATCAAGCCGAGCCTGCCACGTTCGGACGGACCGAGGCGGCTCACGTCCTCGCCGTCGAAGAACACGCGTCCGCCGTCCGGACGCGTGAAACCGCCGAGCAGCTCGAAGAGCGTGGTCTTGCCGGCGCCGTTCGGGCCGATCAAACCAACGGTCTCCCCGGCGTCGACGCGAACAGACACGTCGTCGACGGCCAGCACGCCGCCGTAGGACTTCGACAGCGACCGGGCCTCGAGGAGCGCCGCGCCTCCCGGACGACGTCGCGCCACTTCGCCGTTGGTTGAGACGACCGAGACACGCGTCCCGGCAGCCACGGAACCCAGCTCGAACGTGTCGGGCGACTCGTCGTCATCCGCGGTCACCCCCGCGCGTGCGGCAAGACGAGCGGCGACTCTGTCACGCAGTGGACGCACGAGCTGCGCTACGCCGCCGGGAACGTAGAGGACGAGCAGGAGCCAGCCGAACTGTGTCGCGACGAGTCCGGCCGAGTCGAGCGGGATGAACGCCGGCACGCCGATGATGTACAGGGCTCCGATCAGGGGGCCGGCCAGGATTCCGATGCCCCCGATCACCGTGATGGCGACAACGTTGATGTTCGTCACCGTCGGAAACGAGGACGCTCCGACCTCCGACAGGAGGTGGCCGTACAGCGCTCCGCCGATTCCCGCGACGAACCCGGCGAGCAGGAAGGCCTGGATCTTTACGGCGTCGGCACGGACGGTGAACGCTCTCGCGTTGTCTTCGTTGTCGCGCACGGATACGAGCAATCGTCCGAAGCCGCCTCGCCGCACGTTGCGCGCGATGACGAACACGAGAACGAGGATCAGGAGCGCGAAGTAGTAATAGGACTTGCCGGAGTCGAGCACACGACCGGCGATCTCGGGCCGCTCCGCAGCGACGCCCTCGCCGAACATCCACGGCTGCACGAGCACCCAGGCCGGCGTGACGAGCGCAAACGAGAGCGTCGTAACGGTCAGCATCAACCCGCGGATGCGCAAGGCGGGCAGACCGATGACGAGCGACGCCGCCGCGGCCGCGAGTCCCGCGTACACGAAGCCGAGGCCGATGTTCCCCACACGGCTCGTCACGTGGTACGAGACGACGGCGCCGATGGCCGCCAGTGCGAATTGTCCGAGCGTGAGCTGGCCGCCGAGCCCGGTGATGATACCGACGGACAATCCGACGATCGTGAACGCGATGATGCCGACCAGCTTGATCGACGTGCTGTTGTTGACGACGAGCGGGAGCAACGCCGCGATCACCAGCGAACCCCCGCCGGCCAGTAAGCCGAGATGCCGCACCGCGAAGACTTTCCGGAACGACTCGGGCAACGGCCGCCAGGCTTGAACGGCCGCCCAGCTGCCTTTCTCCTCTTCGCGCGCCCCGCGGGCCGGGACGAACAGCAATGCACCGAGGATGATGACGAACAGGGCGATCTCGACGAGTCCGGACTGGGGATAGTTCCACAGCAAGACCTGCTCGACGATCCCCAGTCCGACGCCCGCGGCGAGAGCAACCGGGAGATTGGTCATCCGCGCAATCACGGCGCCGGCCATTGCGCGCAGCAACAGCGTGGGTCCGAAGCCGCCCGTGGCCCTGCCCAGCGTCGGCGAGATCAAGATCGCGGTGAAGGCCGATACCGCTCCCGCGAGTGCCCACGCCAGTGACGACATCCGGCTTGCCGGCACGCCCGACATCCGCGCGGTGTCGGCGTTCGCGGCCGCGCTGCGAATACCGAGTCCGTACCGCGTCCGGCGCAAGAAGAGCACCAATCCGAGAACAAGAACCGGCGCGAGGAACAGGACTCCCGTATACGCCTGTGTGACACGGAGAGCGCCGATGGTGAAGGTCGGCAACGCAGGCGGCTCGGGAAATCCGGCGCCGAACTTGGCTTCCGGACTCAAGAGGGGCGACACGCCGAGAAGGACTTGGCCGACGCCGAGTGTCGCAACGATGCTCATGAGTCGCGGAGCGTTGCGCAGCCTGCGGACGACGGCCGCCTCGGCCCCGGCGGCGGTGCCTCCGCCGACGAGCAGCGCGAGCACGAAGGCGGCGTAGTACGGGACATGCCATCTCGTCGTTGCGGAAGCGAAGAACGCGGCGGCGAACGCTCCGATCTCGCCGTGAGCGAAGTTGATGATTCTGCTCGAGCGATAGACGAGCACGAGTCCGACCGCGAGCAGGCCGTAGGTCATCCCGACGATCGTCCCGAGGACGATCACGGCGATCGGAATCTCGAACCCGCTGCTCGTCATCGTTTCCTCTTGGAGGCGCCCTCCAAGAAGACGGCGCGCAGCAGATCGTCTCGACGAAGGAGGTCCCGTGAGCGTCCGTCGAACCTGATCTCGCCTTTTTCCATGAAGTAGGCGTGCTCGACGAGGTTCAGCGCGATGTTCACCGATTGCTCGACGAGCACGACGGCTGTCCCGCTTTGATTGATCTCACGGACCATTTCGAGAAGCTGCGCGACGATGACCGGCGCCAGACCGAGCGAGAGCTCATCGATGAGCAACAGTCGCGGCCGGAGGATCAACGACCGGCTCAGCCCGAGCATCTGCTGCTCACCACCGGACAGTGTCGATGCGCTCTGGTTACGTCGCTCGGCCAGACGAGGAAAGACCTCGAAGCTTCGCTCGATCGCGTCATCGACGGCTCTGCGGTCGCGACCCAGCGTGTAGCCGAAGACGCGCATGTTCTCCACGACGCTCATCGGCCCGAAGACCGCGCGCCCGCCGGGGACGTGCGTGATGCCGAGCCTCACCCGCCGCTCGGCGTCCAAGTACGTGATATCGCCGCCGCGGAAGCGGACGGAGCCGGCCGACGGGAGCCCGACGCCGGAGATCACGCGAAGCAGCGTCGACTTCCCCGCCCCGTTCACGCCGAGCAGCGCGACCATCTCACCGTCGTCGACCGTGAAGTTCACACCGAAGAGGACCTGGAGCTGACCGTAAGAGAAGTCGATGCCCTTGCACGCGAGCATCGGCAAGTGGCCGCCGGCGTCGGAGATGCGCTTGATCTCTTCTTCCTCGAGGATCTCGTCGATCATTCGGTCGAGGTCCTGCGGGACGAACTTCGCCGACGTGCGCAACAGGATCGCGCCGACGACGCCGGGGATGAGCAGAGACACGATCGAGCCGCCGATTCCGAAACGGCGGTCGATTCCACTGAGGAAGACCGCACCGATGAGACCGCCTGCCGCGAGAGCGATTCCCGCGAGCGCCGTCAGGTGGGGACGCATGCGGGACGGAATGATCGACAGCAGCGAGATTCCGATGGCGGGGTTGAGGATCGCGAGGAATGCTTGCGAGCCGGAGAAGAGCGCGACCATCGCCGCGAAGTTCGGGATCAGCCCGCCGAGCGCGAGCAGCGCGACCGCGATCGCGATGTAGTCGCTGCCGAGTCGGACGACGCGGCTCGGGTCCTTGCGGAAGAGGTCCTCGCCGCGCTTCCCGTAGAGCGCCAGGGCAACGACGGAAACCGCGGCGGTGAACGCAAAGAACAGACCGCGCGACCCGGGTCCCATGTTCCAGCGCTCCTCGAGGAAGAAGAACAGGAACGTCTGGTACGGAATGAGAAGGACACCGAAGATCGCCTCCGCGACGAGCAGCCGCCTGACCGTGGGAACGAGGAAGAGACGCCGCATCACCTCGAAGAAGCCGAGCCGCACTTCTTCCTCCGTGAGCAGGCTCGGATCGACCTCTTCGACCTTTCGCCGATGCACCGCTTCACGAACCTGCTGCGTGTCCCACTTGCCGAAGCCCGGATCGCGCAGGCGCGTCGCACCGATAACACCGGCGACCGAGATGACGCCGAGCACGGCAAAGACGCCGCGCCACGTCAGTCCGAGTGCGCCGGCGAGGAGCGCCACGAGCAGCGGGCTGACGACGTTGCCGAATGAGTTGGCGGCCTGATAGGCCGACAACGCGCGCACGCGTGACTCGGGTGGGTACGAATCCATCAGCAGGGGAACATGCAGTGCCGAAACGCTCCCCGACGAGAGTCCGTCGGCGAACTGGACGGCGAACAGACCGCCGACCTTCGTTACGAAGGCGTTGAAGATCGTGGCCAGGCTCCACGCCAGGCCGGTAATGATGCTCATGAGTGCGCGCCGGGCGCGCTTCTGGACGAGCGCCGCCATGAACAACGGGGACAATCCGATCGCGAAGGTCTTGAGTGCGATCAGGCCGGCGATCGTCCCTTTCGATATGCCGAGTGACCGGCTGATATCCGGGGCGAGCACCTCGAACGCATAGCCCTGGAAGGTGTCGACGATCGATAGCAGGCCGAGCGCGAACAGCGTGTAGATGCTGAGGCGGTGGTCCTTCAACGTCTGCCGCAGCGGAGGCGAATCCTCGGCGCCGGTGACGCCGAGCAGCGCCCGAGCATGCGCGCGAAGCTGTTCGCGTGTCTGCACGACCTGTTCCACCAACACTTCCGGACGTTTTGAAACGCGCCGGGCCATCGCTAGGCCTCGTCCCGCTTCAGCTGGAACTCGACGAACCAAGCGCTTTCGCCGATGCGAACACCGCGGTCGTCGAGGAGAACAATCGTGAATTCATGGAACTCCCGGCGCCGAACTTCTTCGGGAACGGTGCGCGGAAGAGTATCGATCGCAAACGACGTACGGCGCGTCGAATAGACGCCGCGCTCGGCGAGGTACTCTTCGTCCGGACACGCTCGCGAGGCGACGCATGTGTCGTCGTCGCGGGCGATCCACGACAACGGCTCGCCGGGCGGCTGCGGCGCGCGGTCGATGAAGATGCCGTAGGAACCGCCGTCCAGATCGACGTCGCGGGACGTCCACGAGACCGTGAACGGCAACGCGACTTCCGCCTGGTCGTCCGGAGCAACGATCTCAACCCGATCGTCGGTGGCGAACGCGAGTCCACTGAAGCCGCACCCGGTGAACGCCACGGACGCGAAGACCGTCGCGAGCGCAGAGCTTCGGACCAAACGCCAAGGTGCCGTCACGTGTTTGGACATTCTCACTACACGTCGAGGCAACAACTTCGTAGTCCGATACGAACAGCACAGCACGCAGATGTCGGCGCTTACAAGTAGGCCGCGGTGATCGGCTTCTGAACGCTAGGGCCGCCGGACGGCGGTTCGGTAGCTCGCGGCGAGGCCGAGTGCGCACCACGCAGACACAACGGCGAAGGCAAGGCCAACATTCGAAACGAACCTTCCCGTCAGGCTCCAGCGGATCAGATCGGCCATGTACGCCACCGGCAGCACACGATGGATCTGTTCCAGGGCCGTCGGCAGCCGCTCGATCGGGAAGTTGATCGGCGAGAAGAGCAGGAGGCCGATCGAGATAAAGGACGCAAGCTGCTGCGCGACCTGCGGCCTGGTCACCATCGACATCCCGTAGCCCACGCACGCTCCGGAGAGCGCGACCAGCAGAAGCGCCGGAACGATCGTCCAGCTCACGTGCAATCCAAAGCGGAAGCGGATCGACGAAACGATCAGCGCAAGGATCGTGCCCGGCAGCTGTGCGAGCAGCCAGAACGTGACGTCGGCGGCGAGCGTCGCAAGGCGCGGGATGGGCAGCGACGACAAATACTCGAAGCGGCCCGTGAGCTTGCCCTGCGCGACCTCCTGAACCACAAGCGTCAACCCCATGACGAGAAGACCGATCGTCGGTGCGCCCGTCGCCAGATACATGGCCGTCTTCGAGTCGATATCGGGGATGAGAAACGCCAATCCGTAGACGATCCCGAAGGCGAGGGCGACCTGAATGATCACGATCAGGAGGAGCTCGCGGCGGAAACGCAGGTACTGCCATCGCAGGAGCAAACCCCAGGCGCGAATGGAGCTCGTCACGCGACACCGCTCTGCGCTTCGATGCTCCCGTTGGACACGTGCCTGACGTAGACGTCCTCGAGCGTGGCCGGACCAAGCGAGAACTCTTCTGCCACACCTTGCTCGCGCATGCGTCTCGCCCAGGCAATTGCCTTGCTCACCGATGCCGGCTGCACCTCACCGATGAGGCGGCGACCGGCCGTCGTCGGGCGCTCCACGAACCGCGGCAACGGTGGATCCTCGACACCGGGCTCGAGCACGAGCTCAAGGTGCAGCCAGTTGCCGATGTCCGACTTGAGCGTTGCCGGCGTCCCGGCGCCGACGACGCGTCCGCCGTCGATGATCGCGAGGCGATCGACGCAGCGCTCGGCCTCCAAGACGTTGTGTGTGACCAGAAGTACGGCAGAGCCCGCGTCGGCGAGCCCGCGTACCTGCTTCCACAGCAGTTTGCGACGCAGCGGGTCCACGTCGTTGGTCGGTTCGTCGAGGATGACGATTCGTCCCGGGACGACGGCCGCCATACAGAACGCGACGAGCCTGGCGACTCCGCCCGACAGCGGTATCGCCTTTGCCTTCCACTCTCCGAGGTCGAGTCTGTGCATGAGCTCGTGCGCTCGCTCGGTCACGGCCGCGCGAGAGCCGCCGCGGATGCGCCCGGCGAGCTCGACGGCCTGGATGGGGGTCAGCTGCTCGATCGGAACGCTCGATTGCGGCTGATAGGAGCAGGCGGCCCGAGCAACCGCGGGACGGCGGACGACGTCGACGCCGTCGATGCGGATCGAACCGCTCGTCGGCTCGACGAGGCCGAGCACTTGGCTCGCGAGCGTCGTCTTGCCCGCGCCGTTTGGGCCGAGGAGGCCGAAGACCTGGCCGGCCGAGATGCTCAGCGAGATGTCGTCGTTGGCTCTCACCCCGCCGCGATACGTCTTGCTCAGGTGCTCGATCTCGAGAAGTGCGCCCTTTCGTCCCGAGCGGCTCACTGCTCTTCCGGTCTCGGGAGCCGATAGGCGGCCAGCACGGCGTGGTACTCGGTCTTCCCCGCGATGGGGACGTCCGAGCTGAAGTCCTCCATGACGGAGTCCATTCGTCGGACGAACTCCTCGAGATCGTCGGGATCGAGCAGGAGACGCGTGAACACCAGCGTCGGCACGATGCTTCGGTCGTCGCCGAGGGCGTCCGGCTCCCGATCGAGGACGAGCTCAAGCTCGGCCGCCGTCACGTCGAACATCGATTTGACGATGCCGGTGCGCACGATGTCCGCGGCCATCAGCGACTTGTCGAACGTCCAGCTGCGTGCGGTGGTCTCGTAGGAGCGCTCTTCGATCCCCGAGACCATGCGGCGCGCAGCTACGCGCACGAGCCCGTGCTTCTCGAGGATGCGCAGGTGGTAGTACAGCCGTGTCGGCCGCACCCCGAGCGCTTTGGCGACGTCCTTGACCGTGCGCGGCCCGTAGGTCAGCTCGAGGAGGAAGCGAACCCGAAGCGGATCGGCGAGTGCCTTGAGGGTTTCCAGGTCCTTGATGACGAACTGGTCGTCATCGGAGAGTCGCCGCGCCGAGCGGGCCTCGGTAGGCACTGTTCAACCCTACTACAGCGTTCAAATATGTGCAACATTCAGAACAATTGAACATCATCGCGCCTGGTAATTCGTCCTCTCGGACATAGCGGAGCGGGTCCCACGGCGTATACCGTCGGACCCGATGGCGCTGCCGGAGCTGATCCCGCTCGAGGTGCTCTTCGGGAATCCCGAGCGAACGCAGCCGCGCATCTCGCCGGACGGGAAGCGACTCGCCTACCTCGCCCCCGACGAAGGCGTCCTCAACGTCTGGGTGGGCACCGTGGGGTCGAAGGACTTCAAACCCGTCACTCGCGACCGCCTGCGCGGCATCCAGCAGTACGAGTGGGCTCACGACTCCCGGAGCCTCCTGTACCTGCAAGACATCGGCGGCGACGAGAACTGGCGACTGCACACCGTCGACGTGGAGACCGGTGAGGACATCGACCGGACGCCCTTCGACGGCGTCCAAACTCAGATCGTCGGCATCTCGGACCGAAAGCCGCATGAGGTCGTCCTCGCCATCAATCGGGACGACCCCCACTACCACGACATCTACCGGCTCGACCTTCGCACCGGTGGGCTCACAAAGGAACTCGCGAATCCGGGCTTCTTCGACGGGTGGACGGCCGACCGCGACCTCGTCGTCCGGGTTGGAACCAAGCCGCTCGACAACGGCGGCATGCAATACCTCGAGCGTGCAGGATCGAGCGAAGCGAGCCCCGATGAAGGGAACGAATGGAAGATCGCCATCGACGTCGACCCGGACGACTTCCTCATCAACATCACGCACCTCATCGGATTCTCCGAGGACGGAACAAAGCTCTACCACGTGAGCAGTGAAGGTTCCGACACGGCACGGCTCGTTGCCTACGACACCGAGACCGGCAAGACGGAAGTGCTCGCCGAGGATCCCGACTGGGACGTCTTCTACATCGGCTTTTTGCTCTACGAAGGCCTGGTGCACCCACGCACTCGTGTACCGCAGCTCGTTCCCGTCTTGCGCGAGCGCCTCGAGTACATCGTCCTCGACCAATCGCTCGAAGCCGACCTCGAGACGCTGCGGGCCGTCGAGAACGGCGAGCTCTACGTCGTGAGCCGAGACCTCGACGACGAGACGTGGATTGTTGGATTCGGCAAGGACGACGGACCCGTCCGCTATTACAGCTACGACCGGTCGGCGAAGAAAGCCTCGTTCCTCTTTGAAGACCAGCCGGAACTGTCGAAGTTCACGCTCGCGAACGTTGAGCCGTTCTCGTTTGCGTCGCGCGACGGTCTGACCATCCACGGCTACGTGACGTTCCCACCCGGCGTCGACCGCGAGAACCTTCCCGCCGTGCTGCACGTCCACGGCGGGCCGTGGGGCGGACGGCACATGTGGGGCTACAACCAGATCAACCAATGGGTCGCGAACCGCGGCTACGTGTGCATCGAGGTCGATTTCCGAGGTTCGGGCGGGTACGGCAAGGCCTTTCTCAACGCGAGCGCGCGCGAATGGGCAGGAAAGATGCACGACGACCTCCTCGACGGCGTCGACTTCATCGCCGGCAAGGGATGGATCGACCGCGACCGTGTCGCGATCTTCGGCGGCTCCTACGGCGGCTACGCGGCGCTCGTCGGTGCGACGTTCACTCCCGACGCGTTCCGTTGCGCGATCGACTACGTCGGACCCTCGAACCTCATCACGCTTCTCAAGTCAATTCCTCCGTACTGGGTGCTCGCGGCGCGCCAGTTCGACAAGCTCCTCGGCAACGTCGACACGGACTCCGAGTTCCTGTGGGAGCGCTCACCGCTATCGCGCGTCGATCAGATCAAGATCCCGATCCTCATCGCGCAGGGCGCAAACGATCCGCGCGTGAAGCAAGACGAATCCGAACAGATCGTCGCGGCGATGAAAGAACGCAACCTGCCCTGCGAATACCTCTTGTTCGAAGACGAGGGCCACGGTTTCGTGCGTCCCGAGAACAACCAGAAGTTCCATCTGGCGTGCGAGCAGTTCCTCGCAGAGCACCTCGGAGGTCGCGCACAGTAGGACGCCGCACAACGTACGGTTGAGCTGATGAAGGTCACCGAGGTCAGTGGCGCTTTCGAGCATGAAGGCGTCGTCCGCTGCGAGGACGCGGCGACCGGCCTGCGATCGTTCATCGCGCTCCACTCCACTCGCCTCGGCCCGGGGCTCGGCGGCACGAGGTTCTTCCCGTTCAACACCGAGGAGGACGCGCTCGCCGACGTGCTGAAGCTTTCGCGCGCGATGACCTACAAGTCGGCAGCGGCCGGCCTGAGCTTCGGCGGCGGGAAGGCCGTCATCGTCGGCGACCCCAAGCGCGACAAGACCGAAGCGCTGATCCGTGCGTATGCCCGCTTCGTCGACTCACTCGACGGCCGTTACATCACGACGGAGGACGTCGGGACGACCGAGGCCGACATGATCCTGATCCGGGAGCAAACACCGCACGTGACGGGTCTGCCCACCTCGCGGGGCGGATCGGGCGACCCATCCGACGCTACGGCATGGGGCGTCTTCAACGCGATGCGCTCCCTCGCGAAGCGATTGTGGGGTCAGGACTCGCTCGAGGGACGGCACGTCGCAGTTCAGGGCGTCGGAAAGGTCGGCACGTATCTCGTCGGGCATCTCGTGCGCGACGGCTGTCTCGTGACCGTCGCCGACGTGTCGCCGGACGCCGTCCGGCGCGTGCGTGCGGACCATGCCGTCGCCGCGGTCGGCACCGATGACGTTCATGAAGTGCAGTGCGACATCTTCTCGCCGTGCGCGCTGGGCGGGTCGCTCAACCCGCAGACGATTCCCGGCCTCCGCTGCGAGGCCGTGGCCGGATGCGCGAACAACCAGCTTGCGTCCGAGGAAGATGCCGAGCGGTTGATGAGCCGCGGCATCGTCTACGCACCCGACTTCATCGTCAACGCGGGGGGCGTGATCAATATCTCCTACGAAGTGGGCCGTGCCTACGACCGGGACGCCGCGTTCGCACACGTGGGCCGGATCGGCGAGACGCTGACGCGCGTGCTCGATCTCGCGGGAGCCGAGCGGATATCGACGGCCGAAGCGGCCGAACGGGTTGCAGTCGAGCGGATCTACTCGACGAGGCCCAACCCGTCCGGATAATCGAGTCCGGTCTTCAAATACTCAGGCGGTTGCGGTACACCGTCGGCGAAGCGCACCCGTAGCACGGATCCTTCGCCTTCTCCCGTATCGAGCCCGACACGATCCGGATTGTCGGGGATTCGCGTCGGGTCGAAGTCCAGTCCGAGGTCGGCGATGTACAACGTCCCGTCCTTGCCGACGGCCAGGCCGAACGGTGTGGCGAACCCCGGCGCGAGAATGTTGCGGACGAACGCACCCGACGCGTCGTACTCATTGACGACGGGCGGGAAGATCACGCTGGACACGTACCATCCACCGTTCGGTGCCGCGACGATCGCGCCGGGCGTCGCCGTCAACGGGTCTTGGATGAACGTCTCCGGACGGCGCGTGAAGCAACGCAACGGCGTCGTTGGGAACGGCCCCCGGTAGCGAAGCACGCGTCCCGGCGCGGCGCCGGCCGGAGGGACCATTGGAGCGAATTCAGGAACGTAGATGTCACCGCCCGCACCCATGGTCATCGATCCGGCCGTGCGTATGCCGGCGTGGATCTGACAGAAGTGCGATTGCTTAGCCGTCAACTTCGTGCAGTCGCCGCGCGGACACACTTGCTCCGGACGGCGGCGTCCGAACACGGCGTCGAGCGCCGGCGAGGTCGAGAAGAACACGATGAGCTGCCCGTCTGCGGCCTCGAAGTTCCCACTGCCCACTTGTGAGACGAAGATGCGCCGGACGCGTCCTCGTCTGTCGCGATCGACTGCGCATCCGTGCGGCTCCGGCGTTTCGAGTCCGCGCGGATACGGTGCGATGAGCTTGCCGACCTGGCGCTTCGTCCGGACGTCGAAGATGCCCCAGCCCTGAGGCACTCCTTTCGTTTGACCGCTGTCCTCGCCGAGCAAGATGTAGCCACGCCCGAGACTGCAGACCTGACCGTTGAGGTCCTTGCCGCCCATCGAGGCCTGTGGGATGAATGGCTGCCAGGTCGGCGGTTCGGCCCCCAGATCGAAGACGTCGAGCTGGTTTCCCTGCGGCGCGTACAACCTCCCGCCCGGGCCGGCGGCGGGCGCCGCGTCGGCCAGACGAAACGCATGCACGCCTCCGGTCTGACCGAGCACGTCGTCGAACAGCGAGGCACATGCATCGCCGCCGGGCGCGTCCTTCTCGCACGCGTCGGACGACGACGTTCCCGATCCGACGTAGACGGAGTCGCCGACGATCGCCGGTCCCGACGAGATCGGGCCGGCGAGCGGCGCCGACCACAGCACGCGACCCGTATCTGCCTCGTAGGCGCGCAGCACGTCGTCCAGCGCGCCGGAGAAGACGACTCCGTTCACAGCCGCCGACGCCGCATAGCTCGGGGCCTGGGCGCCGTGCCATACAGCGTCTCCCGTCTCGCCGTCCAGAGCGTGGAAGTACGGCGGACCGCCGATGGCCGTCCCACCGAAAACGCGTCCTTCCCACACCGCGGAGGACCCGATGTACCCCCCGATCGAGAAGCCCTCGTCAACGTCACCCGGTTGGGCGACTTGCGTTCTCCACCGGAGCTTTCCGTTGCTCGGGTCGAGCGCGTAGTAGGCGCCGTCCTTGCTCCCGATGCCGACGGTGTCCCGGCCCGCGGGGTCGATGAAGAGGTTCGGCGTCGATCCGAAGTCCCAGTCATAGCGATTCGGCTTATGCGGCTGGAACGACCAACGTCTCGCGCCGGTGCGAGCGTCGATTGCGGTCACAGCCTCGACGCTCGACGTCCAACCTTTCGGCGCCACCGGGCAGTCCGCCGATCCCGCATACACGAGCCCACGCTTCGTGTCGATGGCCGGCGACGACCACACGCCCCCGCACCCGTGGCCGCGATCGGGATGAAACGACCACTTCGTCGCGCCGGTTTCGACGTCGAGGGCGAGGACGCCGCCGCGAACTCCGGCCGTGCGCGATGACGGCTCGTTGTGCGTGTCGATGCCGACGAAGACATTCCCCCAGACGGCCGGCGACGACTCGACCTCGACCGGATCGTTGCGCAAACGTGGACGGCCGTTGGGTGCAGTCGCTCCGACGTAGCGTTTCCAGACGAGTTTGCCGGTCGCGGGATCGAGCGCATACACACGCGGGCCCGATCCGAAGATGAGCAGTCGGCGCCATCCGACTTGCGCAACTGCAGCGGACGACACGATCGGCCCGAATGTTGCTCCCGGCGCCGGCTCGGTCTGGAACCGCCAAACCTCGGCACCCGACACGGCATCGAGGCCGTACATGGTCCCGCTCCAATCGCCGACGTAGAGCTTGCCACCGGCGACAACGGGCGAAGCCGTCACGGTCTTCGCCGTCTTGAAGAACCACGCCGGCATCAGACGCGCGGCCGATCCACGGTTGATCGGCGATGCGCAAGTGGTCGAGAACTGCCGGGAGAACGTGCGCCCGTACATTCCCCAGTCGGGGCAAGGAAGCTCCGAGGACGCGGTCCGCGACGCGTTTGCCGAAGCCGCCGGCAGCAGCCCGGCGAACACGATCAGACCCAGCACGACGCGGATGCGCATTCGATCAGCCCGTCTCGAACAGGACGTCGGCGCCGGCCGGATCGCGTATTGATTCGTCGGGTCCAGACCAGCCCGAGGGAACACGCCACGTGTAGCTGATGAGCCCCGTCGCACCGTCCGGAACGTCACCGGTCGGCGCCCACGTGTTTGCCGCCACGTGATGGTGGTAGCCGCCCACGGAGAGGAATAGCGCACCCGGTAGCGATCGCTGCGTCACATCGAGGCCGAGGGTGCCGGCATAAAACGCGTCCGCTTCCTGCAGGCTTCGTACGTGCAGATGGATGTGGCCGAAGCGGGTGCCGGCATCCAGCTCCGCAGAGGCCGTCGCCGATTCGAACAACCCGTCTACGTCGAGTGGATCCGTGACCATCGCGATCTGCCCGTCCTCGTCGTACGGCCACTCTTCACGAGGACGATCCCGGTAGAGCTCGATGCCGTTGTGCTCCGGGTCGCGAAGGTAAACGGCCTCGGACACCGCATGATCGGACATCCCGTCCAACGGCACGTTCCGCTCGAGCAGTCGGCGAAAGATCGCCCCGAGGGCCGAACGATCGGGAACAACGAGCGCGAAGTGAAACAAGCCCGGGCACGGATACGGCCGAAGCGGCGCATCCGGCTCGTGATGCAAGTCGATCACCACTTGCCGGTCGGCAGGCGCGATCGAGGTGCGATTGCCGTCCTGTTCGACGACGCCCAGGCCGAGCACTTCCGTGTAGTAGGCGAGACACGACTCGATATCGCGCACCCGCAGCGCCAGCCTGACGAGCGAAGCCGAGTCGGGCAGCTTCACGGGTGATCAGCAATGATGTCGAGCGCACGCTGCGCGAGGGCCGGGACCGCGGCGTCCAGCGCGGCGAACATCGAGTCGTCCGCCATGCCCTGCTTGAAGCGCGCGTTGGACGTCTCCATGATGATGGCGATCTTCCACCCGGCCATCGCGCAGTAAAAGCGGATGTCGTCGAGCGATCGTCCGGAGCGATCCGCGTAGCGCTGCGCGAGCTCGGAGCGCGTCGGAAATCCTTCCGACGTCGTCGCACCTCCGGCAATCGTCTCGAGGGCCGGGTTCCCGGCGTCCGGTGAGAAGTACAAGAGCCATCCGATGTCGACCATGGGATCGCCGATGGTCGCGACCTCCCAATCGACGACGGCGACGATCCGCGGGGGCGGGGACGGCGCGAGCATCACGTTGTCGAGCTTGTAGTCGCCGTGCGTGAGCGTGACGTCGGCCTGCTCGGGGGCGTTGGATCGCAGCCAGTCGCCCGCCCGATCGATCTCGGCTACCTCGCGGTGCCGGACGGCGTCGTAGATCTCCTGCATCCGACGGAGATTGCGAGAGAGGAACGCTTCGGGCTTGCGAGCGAGTCCTTCGAGCCCGATGGCTCGCCAATCCAGAGCGTGGATATCGGCGAGCCGGTCGACGAGCTCGAACCCGACGGCTCTCCGGCTCTCCGGCGTATCGAAGTCCTCCGGAAACGGACCGCGGATCACGATTCCGTCGACGTAGCTCATGAGGTAGAACGGCGCGCCGATGTAGGTCTCGTCGCGGCAGAGCTCGATCGGCTGTGGGACCGGAACCGGAGAGCCGGCGTCGCTGATCGCCTTCATCACGGCGAACTCGCGGTGCATCTCATGAGTGCCGGGGATGATGTCGCCGCGCGGCGGACGGCGCAGGACCCACCGATCCTCGCCCCGGGTGAGGAGGAACGTCAGGTTCGAGTGGCCATCTCCGAGCCGGGTGAGCTCGATCTCTGCGTCCGACCGACCGAATCGCTCGTCGAGGAACCGGCCGAGGCCGTCCAGCCCTACGAGGTGCTCGAGCTCGCTCACGACCCCCCTCTCATCCGCCTCGGAAGCGTATCCAGAACACGAACACCGCAGGTCAGAGGCCACTTACACGCTCTGCGACGCTCGGACCTGCAGTTTCACGAACGCACCAGCCGGGCTGTTTGACAGAGCGCCGAGGTCTGGAACAATGCTTCGCGGCCCACCGTTCGGTGGGCCTTCTACGTAGGTGCCCTTGTTTGGGCAGCCACGACTAAGGAGAAGTGCATGCTCATGTCTCCACGCGCCCTCCCGAAGGTGCTGGGCGCGCTCCTATTGGCGGCGACGATCGTCGGCACACTGCCGCAGCCGGCGTCTGGTGCCCAGGCCCCGGCAACCATCAACGAGGCGGCGGAAGCCAAGAGCCCGAAGAAGAACAAGCGCAAGCGCTCTCCCGTCGGCTGGACGGGCCTCACCAGACGTGTTCAGGCGTCGCCGTGGCTCCACAACAACGAGCCGCCGACTCCCGCCCAGATCGCCGTTGCTGCGGCGCGGGCGCAGATCGGCAAACCGTACCGTTGGGGCGCGACCGGGCCGTCCGGCTTCGATTGCTCGGGGCTGACGAGCTTTGCCTGGAGGGCCGCCGGCGTCGAGCTGCCGCACAGCTCGCGGGCGCAGTTCGGGTCGCTGCGGAGGATAGCCCTCGACGACATGCGGCCCGGAGACATCGTCTACCGGCCCGGCCACGTCGGCCTCTACCTGGGCAACGGACGGATGGTGCACGCTCCGCAGACCGGATCCCTCGTTCAGATCTCACCGCTCGGCCGTGTGACCGGCGCGGTCCGGCCCCAATAGGCGGTTGGACCCCAGAGCGTGAATCGCCTAGCGTCTCTACCCGTGCGGCGGGCGGGCCCCTTGCTGTGCCTTGTGTTCTGCGCGTGCGCGTTCGTCCCGAGCGCCGGCGCGCAACCCGCGAACGCCCGCAACGATCGCGTCCTGCTCCTGGGAGTCGGCACGGCACACGGACTCGGGATGGCGATGGACGGTATCGAGGGACAGGCCGAGGCCGGGTGGAGCCACGACCGCATCCTGTCGCTCTTCTATCCGGGGACGACCACCGGCCGTGCCGCGGGCACCATCCGCGTCGGTCTGTCCGTCGGAGGGGTGCAGCACTTCGTCATGCCGGGCGGCGGATCTGTCACCGGCTCGGGCCCGGGCTTTCCGATGAGGATCGCGCCGGGTGCGCGCGTCACGATCACCGGCACCGGAGGACGGCCGTCGGTCGACGTGCATCCAAGCACGCCGCCGGCGCCCGAGGGGGCCCGGCCCGCGGTCGACGCCGGTGCGTCGCTGATCGTCTCGGAGCCGACATCACCGCTGCGGCCGCCCTTCGAGACCCCGCCGCCGTCGTCGAGACCTCCGGTCGAACCCAGTCCCGAGCCTTCGCCGTCTGCACCCGGATCGACGCCCGCGCCTGAGCAGTCGACCGGCGGGGCCCCGGCGGCGTCGGCTCCCACGTCGGTGCGGCTCGTCCCGGCGGGGAACCCGGCCGTCGTGAAAGTCGACTCGACCGGACGCCAATACCGCGGATTCATCGAGGTTCGCCCGGAGGGGAGGACGCTGCGGGTTGTGAACCACGTGAACCTCGAGACCTATGTCGCGGGGATCGCCGAGCAGAAGGGCTCGGGCTGGCCGCTGGAGGCGTACAAAGCGCTCGCAGTCGCGGCACGGAGCTTCGCGGCCTCGGCGATGACCTGGCGCTCGGGCAACCATGCCAACGGCTACGACATCTGTCCTACGCAGAGCTGCCAGGTCTACCTGGGCTTCGACGGCGAAGAGGCCATCATGCGCCGGGCGGCGACCGAGACCGCGGGACAGGTTCGCGTGTACGACGGACGCCCGATCATGGCGATGTACCACGGAAACGGCGGGGGTCAGACCGAGTCCTACAAGCGCATCTCACCGACACGCTCGGATGCGTATCCCTATCTGAAGTCGGTGCGTTACCCGCACGCGGAGCCGCACACCTGGAAGCGTGACCTGACCTTCACAGAGATCGGCCGTTCGCTCGCCGCGGCCGGCGTGAGTGCGCCGCGGCCGCTCGAGCGCCTCGAGATCCTCGAGCGCGGCGACTCGCCGCGGGTCGTCCGGATGCGTCTTCACGGCGCGGGCAAGCACACCGATATCAGTGGGACGACGTTCATGAACGCCCTCGACCTGTGGTCCACGTGGTTCGAGATCGGCCAGACGCGAGTGCTGACGGCGATCGCGCCCGGCGGCGTCCCCGCAGCTACTCAGACGCAGGCTGCGGGCGTCCCGGCCGACGTGACGAAGTCCGGACTCGTCGCGGTACTGGCGATCGCGATCGTCGCGCTGGCCATGGCGACGAGACTGCGCGCCTCCGACGACCGCCTGCCGCTGTTCGAGCCGGCGCCGTCGCGCGCCGGTCCCTGACTACTCGGCCGCCGACCGGTGCTCGTCGAGGAAATCGGCGAGCGCAGCGTGGAACTCGGGATTGTTCACGACGTTCAGGTGCGTGCCGCCGACGATTTTCGCGCTCGCGCCGGGAATCGCATCGGCCAGCTCTTGCGGTGAGCCGACCATCGGATCTGTATCGCCGCACAGGACGAGGCACGGCACGCGAATGTCGCTGAGGCCCGACAACGGCTCCCTCGAGTTCCCCTGAATCGCGGCAAGCGCCTTCCTGTCGGCGCCCGTGAGCTCGGCGAAGTCACGGAAGGACTTCGCGATCTTGTCGGTGATCGTGCTCTTGTCGGTCGCCAGCATGGCGTCGGCGACCGCGCTGCCCCATTCACGCGCGTGCAGCATGTTCGAGCCGATCCCGCCGAGCACGGCTGCGCGCACGCGGTCGTCGGACTTGAGTAGGCCGAGGAGGTTCCGGGCTCCCATCGAGTACCCGGCGGCGAGGCAACGCTCGACGCCGAGGTGATCGAGCAGGACCCGGGCATCGCGAATCATCGCGTCGTCCGCGTAGGCAGCCGGGTCGTGCGGCTTGCCGGACGACCCGTGCCCGCGCTGGTCGATCGTGATGACACGGTAGTTCCGCCGGACGAGGGCCGGGACGATTCCGGGACGGACCCAGTTGATGAATGAGTCGGTAGCGAACCCGTGCAGCAGAAGCACGGGCACACCCTCTCCTTCGGTTTCGAAGGCGATCGTTACGTCGTCGAAGGACTGAAGCTTCGTCACGTCGAGTAGCATCGTGGCCCATGGCCACCCTCTCCTACCACTCCCGGCCTGAGCTCCGGCGACCGATCATGGTCGTCGGCTTCCAGGGCTGGAGCGACGCCGGCGAGGCCGCGACCGCCTCGGTCGGCTATTTGCGGAAGTTGTGGAACGCTCGCATCTTCGCCTCCGTGGACCCGGAGGACTTTTACGACTTCCAGGTCACCCGTCCACAAGTGAAGGTCAATGAGCAGGGCGTTCGCGAGATCACGTGGCCGACGACCGACTTCGCCCACGCCGAGGTGCCGCTGGCAGATCGCGATGTGATCCTCTTGCTCGGGATCGAGCCGTCGATGCGCTGGGCGACGTTCACGAAGCTTGTCACCGACATCGCGCACGAGAACAAGGTCGAACTCTTGGTTGCCCTCGGCGCGCTCCTCGCAGGACGTCCTCACACGCGGCCGATCCGAGTGACCGGCTCGGCCTCGACACCCGAGCTTGCGGCGCGTTACGGCCTTGCCACACCCCGGTACGAAGGACCGACGGGCATTGCCGGCGTCGTGATCGACGCGTGCCGCCGGGAGGGCATCGACGCAGTGACGCTGTGGGGCTGGGTGCCGCACTACCTGCAGGGCGGACCATCTCCGACGGCCGCACTCGCACTTCTGCAACGCTTGAGCGTCTTGCTCGAGCTGAGCATCGACCTCACCGAGCTCGAGCAACGCGCGCGTGCGCACGACGAGCGCGTCAGCGAAGCCGTTCGTACGGATCCAGACATCGTCGCCACCGTCGAGGAGCTCGAGCGGCAGGCCGACGCCGAAGATCTCAGCGACCTCCCCTCGGGCGAGGAGCTCGCGGCGGAGGTCGAGCGCTTCCTGCGCAATCAGCCCGGTGACCGCTAACCGTTGAATCTGGTTGATCTCGCGATCATCGGTGTGCTCGGCCTTGCGGCCGCGCACGGCGTCACCCAAGGCGCGGCCTTGCAGGTCCTTTCTTTCGGCGGCTTCTGGATCGGACTCCTGCTCGGCGCGGCAATAGCGCCGTACACGCAGAAGCTCGTGATGTCGCCGTTCGGCTCGGCCTTCGTCTCGCTCGTCACGTTCCTGGGCTTCGCGCTCATCGGCGGCGCCGTCGGCCGCTACTTCGGCACGCACGCGTGGGGAGCGCTCCGCCGATACCAGCTCGGCAAGGCGGATTCGATTCTCGGCGGCGTCGTCGCCATCGGCGCGGCGCTGATGGCGATCTGGCTCGTCGCCTTGCTGCTCACGGCCGGGCCGACACAGCAGATCGCGCAAGCCGTCCATCGCTCGGCGATCGTCCGCACGCTCGTCAACCGGCTCCCGCCGGCGCCGAGCGTCTTCGCGCGCTTACAGCAGTTCGTCTCCACGACGCCGTTCCCGCGCGTGTTCGAAGGCCTCGA
>DASQWC010000205.1:0-3232 GCA_035640475.1 Actinomycetota bacterium
TCGTCCACCTTCGCAATCCCGGTGCTCCACCTGTCTTTTGGGAGCGAATCGGGTTCCGACCCGAAAAGCTGCGGTACGCGCTCGACGTTTAGCGCCTCGCCCATCGGCGCCTGGGGACGAGGGATCGGCCGCGTGGGCCAGCGTGCGGAAATGTCCCCGAGCGTCACTTCCAACTTGGCTGTTTGCCGATACTTCTCCCATGACAGAGGACTGGAGACTCACCTGGGAGGACGAGTGGATGTACGCGGCGAGGCTCCAGCGTCGGGCGTTCACCGCACCCACGCCTGACTGGGATCATGAGCATTGCGCGCTCTGTCAGGAAACGTTCATGGAGCCGCCCCATGAGGGTGTCCTTCATGAAGGGCTGGTTTGGGGGTACGACCGCTCCCGCGAGTTGGTTCCGCTCGATGATCGAACGGCCGACTATCCGCCTGGAGGGTCTGGCAGGATCGCGAAAGCTCCAACTGTTGAACAGTGGATCTGCGAGACCTGCTTCGAGGACTTCAAGCCGCGTTTCGGCTGGTCGGCAGAAAGCGTCGGCGAAGACACATCTCTCTGAGCTGTCGGCACTCTCCTGGGCCAGCGTGCGGGAGTGTCACACGACGAGCTACCGCACCGGACGTGACGTGCGTCGCCTGGCAGGCAACTCATCGGTCGCGTACCGGGACTACTGCTCCTCCCGCTGATCGGGCAGCTCCTCGGCGGGCTTCGGCTTGGGCCACCACTCGCCCTTGTCGTAAACCCACGGCGACGGTGCGCGTGGCGGCAGACACTCGCCGAGCCCGGGATCGTCGCCGACGACCTCGGCCTCGACTGCATCGAGCAGCTCATGCAGCGCCGGAGCAGGGACGTTCGGCAGGAGGCGAGCGCCCGTCCTGGCACTCCAGTCGAGCCACCCGCACGCGCCGAGATCCGGATGCGCTTGGCGAAGCGCTTGCCTGACGGATACTGGGGCTCCGCGACGCGTGGGGTCACGTTGAACACCGGCATGTTCTCGGGCCAGTGCTCGTGCAGGTCTCGGCCCTCGATCAGCTCGAAACGCAGGGTCGGGTCGACCGAGACTCTCGACGCGGGAATAAGATCGAGCGCCTGAAACACATTTCGCGCAGCGACGAGCGCGAAGTGATGCTCGATCGCCGCCGACCATACGTGCGCGCAGTCGGGCACAAGCGCGTCCATGCGCACGACGCTGGCAACGAGTGGCTCCCACCGCTCTAGCTGTCGCCGTGTTGCGACGGTCCAAATCAACCGCTGTCGGTTGACCATCACGTCGTCGAAGTAGGTGTCGGCCACGGACGGAGGTCCTCGACGCTAGGCCGGACGACGGCCGGGCGATCAGCTCAGGCTGGCACCTCGCCTGGGCCAGTGTCCGGGGTGTCTCCGGAGACGCAGGACGTCCCGCTTAGACTGAGGCGACGACGAACTGCATCGGGCAGGCTTGGCAGAGGAGGCAGAAATGCCCGTCGCGACGATGATCATCCTGATCGTGTTGGCAGCAGTCTTGTTCGAGGACGTCATTCGCAGACGTGCGCGTTCCACTGGGTGGCTTGCGTTCAGCAGTTGGGTCGTCGCGGGCTTTCTCTCCGCGCTCGCGACGATCAGCTTTGCGATCGGGCTACTCGTCTTGCCGTTCGCCCTGCTCGCGATTGTCGGCGCGTCAAGGCGGTCAGTTTGGCCCGCCGGCCTCGGGTTCATCAGCGGTGCCAGCCTGATCGGCGTTCTCGTTTCAGCTTCGAACTTCGAGGAGGAGTCAAGTCCCGACTACTACAGCTGGCTGACCGTCGGCCTCGTAATCGCAGCGGCCTCTGCTGCGGCGTTCGTTACCGCACGATCGACCAGTCGATCGCCGCGCGTACGTAGCTAGGAGGCGCTCCGCGTCGCTCGGGTTCACCGGCTGCCTCTCGCCTGCGCCACCGTTCGCGAATGTCCCCCGACGAACGCGTTACGCGGGTTCGTCGCAGCCATGAACAACGTCGCCACTCGTGACCGTGGCTAATTCTCGCCGCCTAACGCTCCGTGCTCTTCGGGGTGCCCGTCGGGCACGGTTGCAGGTCAGCCAGTGAGTTCGGGGGATCGGTGCCGTCGGCCAACGGCATTACGAGGCAGCCGAGCGTCACTCCGTCGGCGTCGCCGACTACGAAAGTTCTGTCCTCATCCATATAAAGCTCGAAATAGAGAGATTCTCCCGGTTGGACAAGTTCGCCCTCGTCCGGGCTTCGGCAATCGGACTCGTCGTCGCAGCGACGCACGAGGCGCGGATCACCCATGTTGTTCGGCAGTGAGAACGTCCGCTTGGGATCGTCGCCCAAGACCGCGCAGCCGCCGACGGTGAGAGCGGTGGCTCCGACCGCGACGAGCCGCGGTAGCAACGCGGCGTGGTTCACAACGAAACTATGGATGGCGGAGCAACGCTACTCCGCCAATCCCCTGGACGCCGTCGTGGGCCAGCGTTCGGGAATGTCACCAGAACACAGGCGCCGCTTCGTAGGTACGGAATGACTCTGTCGCAGCGAGGGTACGAGAAGGCACCAGTGCGAGATCGGACTCACCCCGCTGATGTCGTCGCTTCGATCGACGCTCTAATCGACGCCTTGTCGCATCCTCTCAGCAGCGCCGATAAGCGCGCAGGGTGGGACGAGGACTTGCGGAAGGAGTGGCGGAACCACTTCATCCGCGTGCGCGAACAGGCGTTGGCAGGCGAATGGGCACACGACGAGCGTTATCACCTGATGCGCTGGCTCAACTTCGACGGCATCGGGCGCGGGCCACTTGCCGACCGGTTCGCTGCATTCCAGCGGCAGTTGCGGGATCGCGACCCGGAGCGGCCGTATGAAGGGACGACGGGTGCTCAGACGCGGAAGTTCCTCGATCAACTCGGCGTGCCGCACAGGAGGGGGCGATTCGCCGCACTTGGTCGATTGCTGGCCGGCAGGCGCTGAGGATGAGCCGCACTCGTGTGGGCCAGTGTTCGTGAATGTCCCCTGAACAGGGAGCCTGGATCGGCCGGAGCAGCGATGAGTCTTCGGTGGTTCGTCAGCGTCTTGCGCAACCCGCTTGAAGGGTCCTTGGCTAGGGTCGCCGGTCGTGGGGGACGGGTCGCCGCACATTGTCCTTCGCGAGCTCGAGGATCGGGATCTGGATGTGCTGTTCGAGCACTGGACGGATCGTGAGGCGATTCGGATGGCGGCCTTTACCCCCGCCGATCCCGACGACCGCGGTGCCTTCGATGCAC
>DASQWC010000206.1:0-5732 GCA_035640475.1 Actinomycetota bacterium
GCCTTCGGCGGGATCGCGTACTTGTTTACATCGAGAAGCGTGTTGCTGAGGCTGAGCGCCGGTGTGGCGGTGTCGAGCGACGAAGTGTTCCTCAGCGTCCAAACGACGATCTGTTCGGACTCATGGTCGCCGCCAGTCCCCGCCTTCGGGTGCGTTGCCTCGTCTGCGGCGTTCGAGCTCATGAAGTACTCGGTCCCGCCGTTCTCGAGGCTGAACGAACCGGTGCCCGGTGACTGAGCTGGCCAGACGGTGAAGCCGGGCTGTGTCGACCCGGCGTCGCTCGGCGCAATCACCATGCCCGATGTGTCGATGTGCTGCATCGACACGTTTGCCGCCCCGGCGGCGAGCTGCGCCTTGGAGAAGGCGTAGATCTGCGCGCCGCTGAAGCCGTCGCAGCACCAGGGATAGGCGTTCGTCGTGATGTAGAAGCCGTACGAATCCGCGCCGATATGCGGATAGTCGCCGAGGAACGGGCCCGGGTTCTCGCCTCCGGTGTCCGTCCCGTCATTGGTGACGTCGATCCTGTAGATGTTCCAGCCACCCGTCGGGTTCGAGGTCTGGCTGACCGCGATGTCGAGATGGTTGACATGGGTGAATGCTCCCGTATTGGGAACGACCTCGAGTGTCAGGACGACAACGAAGAAGCGCTGCGTCGCCGCGTCGTAAAGGCAGCTCGGATCGGTCACGAACGGGCCACGTATCCCCGTCGCACGATTGATCGCCGGCGCGTAGCCGTAGAACGAGTTGAGGTCCACGGCGTGATCGACGTCTCGCGGGAAACCGCCGACGATGTTCGTCGCCGTGTTGTCCGGCAGCATCGACTCCCCGGACTCGTTGTAGACGTTCAGCACGTCGTTAACGGCCTCGAGAACGTAGCCGTTCCCGACGCAGAGACCTTGATCAGGCGGTTCGACGGAGAACTGGTTCCCGCCGCGCGCGTAGCGCTGCTGGTAGAAGTTCAACCCCTCGAAGCCGGTCCGGAACTCAGGATTCGACTTCGCCTTCTGCGCGCTGGTGACGGAGATGCCACTCCCGTGCCCCCTGGACAGACTGATCCCAACGGGAATCTGTTCGTCGAACGCCTCTGAGCCTTCGCCCTCCTCCTCGGCGTCTCCCTGCCCAGGAAACTCCGCCTGAGTGACGTCGCCGAGGCCCGAAGGCGTAAACGCGCCCGTCTGCGGCGAGCCGGTGCCGGCCAGCGGGATCAACCTGCCGGCGCTGGCGGGAGACCCAACCGCTACCCCGGCGGATCCCGTCAAAGCGCACGCGGCGACTGCGAGAGCAGCGCCAAGCGCGAACTTCGTCCTGCCCCTTCGAGTCATTCTCTCCCCTTGTGTCGATATGCGTACGGCCGCCTGAGGCGGCCGCTTCCCGGTCGGGGAATGCTTACCGCGGTCCGGTGGTTTGTCAAGCCTATATCGACGCGATTTCGGAGGCTTCGCGGGTTTTGGACATGCGCGGAGCGGTGATGGCACGAGCAAGAGCAAAGGAGGTCTTGTGCCGGAAAAAGACGAACGCGAGCTGACTGAAGAGGAGCTCGAGGAGCAAGACGGCGAACCGCTGCCGGACCGCGAAGCGATGTCACTGATCACGCCGCCCACTGGTGCGGACGGAATCGCAACGATTGCTCCCAACGAGCCGCCGGTAGGCGGCTAGCGCGTGGCCGCGCGGCTTCTAGCCGTGCGGCTTCGCCATCGCGCGGTAGTCGAGCGCCTTGTCGAGTACGTCGTCTGACACGCCGCGCTCGCGGGCCACCTCTCGGAGCGAGCGCCCTGATACGACCGACTCCTTGACGATCTCGCTGGCGGCGTCGTAGCCGATGTAAGGGTTGAGCGCCGTCGCCGCCGACAGCGTCAGCTCGGCGTAGCGCTCGCACACCTCGCGGTTCGCCTCGATGCCGTCGACGCACCTCTCCGCCAGCAAGCGGCTGGCCGCAGTGAGCAGTTTGATCGAATCGAGGAGGTTGCGAGCGAGCATCGGGACGAACACGTTCAGCTCGAAGTGGCCCTGCATGCCCCCCGCGGCGATTGCGACGTCATTGCCGATCACCTGAGCGGCGACCTGCGTCACCACCTCGGGGATGACCGGGTTGACCTTGCCGGGCATGATCGAGCTTCCCTTCTGGAGCTCCGGCAGGAAGATCTCCGCCAGCCCGGCACGCGGACCGGAGCCCATCAGGCGGAGATCGTTCGCGATCTTCGTCAGCGACACGGCAAGCGTCTTCAGTGCACCGGAGGTCTCGACGAGTGCATCGCGCGCGGCCTGCGCCTCGAACGGATCTGCCGGCGCCGAGATCCGCAGCCCCGTTTCCTCGCCCAGGCGCCGCCGAACGCGCGGCGCAAAGTCGGGATGAGTATTCAGCCCCGTGCCCACCGCCGTCCCGCCGAGCGGAATCTGGCCCAGCCGCTCCAGCGTCGACCCGACGCGGTCGTAGCCCTGCCGGACCTGGGCGGCGTAGCCGCCGAATTCCTGACCGAGCGTCACCGGCACGGCGTCCATGAGATGGGTCCGTCCCGACTTCACGACATCGTCGAATGCCGCCGCCTTCGCCTGCAGCGAATCGGCCAGGCCCTGCAGGGCAGGCAGGAGCTCATTCGCGATCTCGTCCAGCGCGGCAAGATGCACAGCCGACGGGAAGATGTCGTTGGACGACTGGCCCATGTTCACGTCGTCGTTCGCGTGGACGTCCTCGCCGGCGAGCGCCGCGATGACCTCGTTGGCGTTCATGTTCGAAGACGTCCCCGAACCGGTCTGGAAGACGTCGATCGGGAACTGGTCGTCGAGCTCGCCGGCGGCGACGCGGTCACCGGCCTCGGCGATGCGCTGCGCCTTGTCCTCGTCAAGGAGGCCGAGCTCCGCATTCACGCGCGCGGCCGCGGCCTTGATCCTGCCGAGCCACCGCGCGACCGACACCGGGATCGGCTCACCCGAGACGGGAAAGTTGGCGATCGCTTTGTTCGTCTCGGCGCCCCAGAGTTCGCGGCGCGTCTCCGCCTTGGCCACGAAATCGAGTCTAGCGAGGGGCCGGCGCGAACCGGCCCCTCGCACTTGCTTTCCGGCGTACGTCTAGTTGATCGCGCTGAGCGCGTTTACCTGCCCGTGGCCGTACCACGAGTTGTACCCAGCACCGCCCTGGCAGGTCTGCACCTTGCCGTCGTCGAGGCCGAGAAAGCTCAAGTACGCCCGGCCGTCGATCGGGTTCGTTGTCGGCAGGCTGCTCGGGCACGGCTGCTGGTCGGCCGTGTTCGTGAGATAGGCAGTCACCCGGCTCGGGGTCATCTTCGCCACTGGGTTCGTGAGCGAACCGAAGCGGCTGATGACGAGCGCCGCCACTCCTGCCACGTGCGGAGAGGCCATCGACGTTCCCTGCAGGTAGCAGTAGACGCCGCCTGCGTCGACGATCCTCAGCGACGCCGGACAGTCGCTCGCGAGCGGCACCGGCCAGGTCGAAAGCACGCGGCCGTTCGTCGCCTCCGCGTTGATGCCGAAGCGGCGGTCGCCGCCCGGAGCTGTGACCTGCGTGACGCCGACGCCGAAGCTCGAGTAATACGCCTTGAGGTAGCCGGCCGGCTGCTGCTGGTTGTGGCCGACGGCAGTCACTCCCACCACGCCCGGGACCTCCACCGGGATGATCGCGCAGTTGTTGTGGATCACACGTGTGATCGGCGTCGTGTCGTCCGGGCTGGTCTTGTCCTGGGTTGGGTGCGCCGTATCTTCGGCCTGGTTCCCCTCGGCGGAGACAACGGACACACCGTGCTGCTCGGCGTAGAGGATCGCGCGAGCCTCGGCCGCCCAAATCGCCCGCTGGGTCGGGTCGTTCTTGCAGTTGAACAGGTAGGGATCGGCGAAATAGCTGTTGTTCGTCACGTCCATGTGATGCGAGGCCGCCCACATGAACGAGCAGATGACGGCTTCAGGGAAGAAGAACCCGTCACCGTTTCCTGCCTTGACTCCTGCGATACGCACGTTCGGAGCCACCCCGACGATGCCTGTGCCGTTGCTTGCCGCCGCGATCGTTCCGGCGGTATGGGTCCCGTGGCCGTTGTCGTCCTGCGCCGCGGTTCCCGCAACCGGTGCGCCGCTGACGCAATTCGCGCTGTTCGCGACATCGAGGTTCGGCGCGAGATCGGGATGCGTGAAATCGATGCCCGTGTCGATATCGCCGACGAGCACCGCTCGGCTCCCGCCCGTGATCGCATGCGCCGCGGGCGTGTGGATCTGGCGCATGTCCCACTGCAGCGGCGACAGCGTGTCGGAATCGGTCGCCGGGCTATTTGTCAAATCGCCGGGCGGAGGTCCGCTGTCGGTCGCCGGCCCGTCAGGCAGCCGGACCGCGAAGCCTGCAGTCGAAGAGACGTTTTCGATCCGCGCGTCCTTGAGCAGATTCGCGCGGAAAGCCGAACTGTCCGACTTGGCAATCGCAACGCCGATCTGGTCGTAGCTGTAGACGAGTTCTCCTCCGGCGCGCGAGATTGTCGTTGCCGCGTCCCCCGGAACGGCTTGTGCGTTGTAGAGCACGATGTAGCTCGAGCCCGCACCCGTCGTCGCGTTCGTTGTCGCGCCTGCGAGTCCCGCGAACGTCAAGACGGCGACGACGGCGAGCAAAAGCACCTTCAGTTGCAAGTGCATGCATCCCCTCCCCTGTTAGCTCCGTGCCCCCTGCGCGGAGTCCGTGGAACCTTAACCGAGGAGCGTAGGGTGTACAGGGTGCGCGCGCGCGAGTTGGGTATCTCGATCGGCGACGGACGGCAGGGACGCTGGAATGCGATCACGGACATCAACGGAGTGCGCGTCGGGCACGCAACGATCGTCGAGGGAGAGGCCGTTCGCACCGGCGTCACCGTGATCCTGCCGCCGACCCTGCCGCTCTTCGCCGGCTGTCACCGCCTGAACGGCAACGGCGAGCTGACGGGGCTCGAGTGGGTTCGCGAGTCCGGACTGCTGACGACGCCCGTAGGGATCACGAACACGTTCAGCGTCGGTGTCGTTCGCGACGCAATCGCGGCGAGGTCAGCCGATCCGGACACGTGGGCGCTGCCCGTCGTCGGCGAGACCTACGACGGCTTCCTGAGCGACATCCGTGGACAGCATGTGTCGAGCGCCCATGTCGACGCAGCATTTGCGTCTGCGTCAGGCGAAGCAGTGGCCGAGGGGAACGTCGGCGGCGGCACCGGCATGATCTGTCACGGCTTCAAAGGCGGTGTCGGAACGGCGTCGCGCCTCGTGAGCGACTACACCGTCGGCGTGCTGGTGCAGGCCAACTATGGACGCCGCAATCGCTTCCGGGTCGACGGCATCCCGGTCGGCGAGATCATCGGCGAGCGGATTCCGGCGCCAGAGGCGCCTGTCCGCGACAGCGGACCAGGGGAGGGGGTTCGGGGGAACCGGGAGGTTCCCCCGACGGATGACCAGGGCTCGATTATCGGAATCGTCGCGACCGACGCCCCACTGCTCCCGCAGCAATGTGACCGCCTCGCGCAGCGCGCCGGCCTCGGCGTGGCACGAATGGGCGGAACCGGTGCACATTCCAGCGGCGACCTCTTCCTGGCGTTCGCCACGGGCAACGCCGGCCTCGAGTCCGAGGAAGGCGAAATCCCGCTGCGCATGCTGGCGGATCCCGAGGTGAGCCGCTTCTATGACGCGGTCATCGAGTCGATCGAGGAGGCAATTCTCAACGCCCTGCTGGCGGCGGAGACGATGACGGGCCGCGACGGCCACACCGCCTATCGACT